>CAJWSW010000004.1 GCA_913046035.1 uncultured Alphaproteobacteria bacterium
CGTCCGGTTGTTTGACAGCATTCGGCATGTTCTCTCTCCCTCACAGAAGAGCTGCACCCCGTTGGGGAGGTGTGGCCCGAGTTCTAAATATGCGCGCTAAACAGAAAAGGCAATAAATGTAACAATTTATGATCTTAAATCCGGTATTATGGAAAAAGAGGTTTTCCGGTGTGATGCCGATCATTTTGTTCGACATATGCGCACCATAAAATATCTCTACACCTCAGATGTCCTAATTGCGGATTTCAGCTACCTAGAAACCACCGAGTATAGAGCTGCAGGTAAGCAGACCTAGCAGAGTGCTATCATCATGATTGATTCAAGGGTTTAACCCCGTATTTATCGTGATAAGCCGCTCTAAGGACCTCTTCAGTAACGCCCTCTATAAAAGTATAAGCTGGCGATATGACAGGAGACGCAAAGAGCACTTCAATCAGAACAGCATGATGTACCGGAAGCGATTCTCCATGTTCCGCTGCGATATCTGCTCGCAAAGCTGTGTAAAGAGCATCATCTTTGGAAAATAATTCTGCCGTGCCCGCAAACCGATATCCCTTACGCGAAAAAATATCGATGCAGTTTAGTTCAATCCGAGCATCCCGCTGTAAATTGGTTAACGTTTGCGGCGATGCGATGTTAGCAAATAGTAGGTGTGAATCATCATACACTCTAAGGGAGCTCTTCGGGGAGAGGTTTGGACTACCGTCTTTATTTACAGTGGCGGCAAAACACAACATGGTACCACACACAAGTTTTTTCATATCTTCAGTAAGCACTTGCATCTTCCCTCCACAAAACTCCGTCAGGCATTTCTTCTCATCAAATGCACGCCTGTAAGTAACAAAACGGCGCCATTATTCAAATTAAACCATTAAGTTTGGGCTTTTCTCTCTTAACTTTTGGGACCATTAATTGGCGAATTCACGACAACCGGGCCGTTAGTTCACTGCAGATTAGATCCTGCAACCTTCCTTGAGCATTGCAGAACATAGCAGGCGTGACGAACTGGAAGTGTGAAAAGTAAAGCCGAAAACAGCTTTCTGATAGCAGCAGGAACACCTCATCCAAAAAGTTCCTCTTCGCGCGCCTATAACGCAATAAGACAGCAAGTATCGACGCATTTAATGACATACTTAGCCCTCGACCTGCTATAATATTAATCCCTACAACGCAGGGAGACTGCAATGAGAATCAAATTGTACGAGCTAGCGGGCAAAGATGATCGACGCTTCAGCCCTTATTGCTGGCGCACACGAATGGCGCTTGAACACAAGGGTCTTGAGTACGAGACCATCCCGGTGCGTTTCACAGATAAAGACGCAATTGCGTTTTCGGGGCAGGAGCGCGTACCAGTTATTCGCGACGGCAATAATGTCATTTCAGATTCATGGGCAATAGCAGAATATCTGGAGTCAGAATACCCAACAGAGGCGCCGTTGTTCTCTGGGGAAGCCGGCCGCGGGCTAACACGTTTTTTGAATGTGTGGGCCGACCGCACATTACATGCAGCGCTAATTAAACTGGTCATCGCTGACATCTTAGAGCATGTCGATGACGCTGATCGCGATTATTTCATTGAGAGCCGCTCGTCTTTTTTTGGAAAGCCGCCAGCCGAGCTTCAAACACGTTCAAAAGCTGATCTTCAGGCGTTTACCTATGCACTTTCAACGATTAAGGCTTCGCTAGGCATGAATGATTTTTTAGGCGGCGATGCCCCGACCTATGGAGATTACATCCTTTTTGGAGCGTTTGCCTGGGCACGCTCAATAAGCGATTTCCCGCTAGTGCCCATCGACAACCCGGTCCACATCTGGCGAGAGCGTATGCTTGACCTTTTCGACGGTATGCCACGTAGCGCTGTAGCCTATGATCCATGAACCTGATGAGTTTTTTCCGAAACACCGCATCATGACGGATCAACCACATATCTTGGTAGTGGACGACGACGACCGATTGCGAGAACTTCTTCGGGAATACCTTTCGGAAAATGGTTTTCGAGTAACTACTGCAGAACATGCCGAAGATGCAAGGGCGCGGCTGCGTGGCCTTGAGTTCGATCTTTTGGTGATCGATATTATGATGCCGGGCGAGGATGGTATGGCGCTAACCGCATCCCTGCGACAGATTTCAAACGTTCCGATCCTTCTACTTACAGCGATGGGCGAACCTAAGGACCGTGTTCAGGGGCTTGAACAAGGCGCCGACGATTATATGACCAAACCGTTCGAACCACGCGAATTACTCCTCAGAATTGAAACAGCGCTCCGAAGGAGCACTGTGGTTGCGCCCGAACAAGTCATTTACCTCGGCGAGTTCAAGTACGATATTGGTCGCCAAGAGCTCCAACGTGATGATCGAATGGTTCGACTCACTACAATCGAAGCCAACCTTCTATCTACATTGGCCCTAAACTCAGGGGTGACTATGACCCGGGATGACCTCATTTCCCAATGTCGTATCGACGGCGGAGCGCGCACGGTCGATGTGCAGGTAACGCGTCTGAGGCGCAAAATCGAGCTAGACCCGCGAGAGCCACGTTACCTGCAAACAGTCCGGGGACAAGGGTATGTATTATTTCCCGATTAAAATTATCACATCACACGTATGAAATTATCCCGCACCCATCTCAAAAAGGCGATTAAGCGATATCTCCCGAGGTCATTTCTCGGCCGCTCGATTATGATAATCGTAACACCGTTAATTTTACTTCAAATCGTATCGACATGGATTTTCTATGATCGACATTGGACACTTATCACACGGCGTTTGGCTGATTCTGTCGCCGGTGAAATTGGCTTTGTGATCGACGAGATGGGTCGCTTTGAAAATGCGCAGCGCACTGTTTGGCTCAGCCGTGCGGCCAGTGATTTGGGATTTTATTTTAATTTTAAAAAAGGAGAAATCCTGACGAATTCGCCAGCAGAGATTGGCAGCGGCATTCTAAATACCCGACTTGCAAATTCAATGCGAGAACGTGTGAGGCGTCCCTTTCATATTGATACTTGGAGCCATGAACGCTTAGTGCGGATTAAAGTCCAGCTCCCGGATGGGGTGATGGAAATATTTGTTCCTCGGAAACGCCTCTTCAGCTCAACAACATATCTGTTTATCATGTGGATGGTAGGGACTTCTCTATTGCTGTTTGCGATTGCAACGATGTTTATGCGTAATCAGGTACGTCCTATCCGGCGGCTTTCCGCCGCAGTAGACAATTTTGGCAAAGGTCGTGATGTTCCAAATTTTAAGCCGGAGGGGGCAACGGAGATCCGCCGTGCCGCGTCGGCGTTTGAACGTATGCGCAGTCGCATTAACAATGCAATGACCCAACGCACCGAGATGCTG
This sequence comes from uncultured Alphaproteobacteria bacterium, assembly GCA_913046035.1. GTDB lineage: Bacteria > Pseudomonadota > Alphaproteobacteria > MPNO01 > UBA830 > UBA830. Next base: position 3,343 of record CAJWSW010000004.1, read on the forward strand.
GCGGGTGTTTCACATGACCTACGGACACCGCTGACCCGCATGAAACTGCAGCTAGCGCTTCTGGAAGATTCGCCAAAGGTTGATGATCTAAAGCAGGATCTCCGAGAGATGGAAATTCTGGTTGAAGAATTTCTTGCCTTTGCTCGTGGCGAGGGCACCGAAGAGGTGAGTAGCAAAGACATAGCAGTATTGGTTGCCGACGTCGCTCGCAGTGCACACGGCCTTAATAAGAAAATCACGGTTGAAACAAAAGGTGATCTTAATATTTTGGTGCGACCAAACGCTATTCGACGATGCATAACCAATCTCACTGTAAACGCCTGCACCCATGCCAAAAAGGTCGAGATTTCTGCTGAACGCCACGGCAAGTTTGTCGAAATTTGTGTTGATGACGATGGCCCCGGTATTCCAGAAGACGAACGCGAAGCAGTGTTTAAGCCGTTTTATAGACTGGATTCGTCTCGGAATCCTCAAACCGGAGGTACTGGCCTCGGTCTATCTATTGCAAGAGATCTGGCGAGAGGCGGTGGCGGGGACGTGATACTCGGTGCATCCCCGCTCGGCGGGTTAAGAGCGCAAGTAAGGCTTCCAGTTTAGATAGCCTCTACAACTTCCTTGCACGGAATGGCTACTCCACCAATCTAATGGTGTATATTTACTTAACATCCATTCTTTGTAGGGGGTGGTCGGGTTATTTCCTACCTTAATCCAATGGCTTTGATATTACTTTTCGGCGGAAGTTGACACTGAGTCGACCTTACCAACCATTGCAACTGTCTCTTCTATAGTTTCGATTAGGCGCTTCGATACTATGTCCACTGTCTTGTGAGTTGTTTTTGTGGCAAATTCATGAGCATCGCGCACATTGGAGATGCCCGCTTGGATGCTAGATGTAGCGAAGGCAGCCTGCATGGCTAACTTGTCTGAGGGCTCGTGAGCCGCAGCAACGCCCTGAACCATTATTCGGTTTTGTTCAAGAGCAGACTGCCAAATTGCAGTTTGTTTCTTTGTAATTGCCTGCCACCCCTCAATGGCGACTTTGTTAACCATACTAATGGCCTCAACATTTTTCTGCTGGGCTTTTACCAAACTAGCAACGTCTGGATTAGACCAATTTAGGTTCGTCCAAATCCTTGTCGCGTCCCACGCCGGAAAGCTTGACCCGTTAGTTTTCCCTTTTGCAGCCACTAAAACCTCCTATCAGCCGACCTACGCATAGATATAATTGTGCATCGCAACATGTCAAGACAATTATGTTGCGATGCACAATTATATCGTAAATTCGTTAGACGAAACAGAGGGATTAGCACCGCGGCAATTAAGAAGAAAAAATGCCTGCCATCCAAAACAGATGCGTAAGGGGCTTATTCTGCTGAGTCCTTAGTCTGTCTTTGCCAGCTAACCAGATTCATCATTCCCTCAACACGCCTCAAATCCCGATCTATTCGTGCCATCGTTGCCGAGAGGTCTGGCGATTCGTCATCTAGCCAGACGCTTATCCCAGAAAGATAGATTAATCCAAGCCCTTTTATACGCAGTAATCCTCCCAGCCCAGCCGCCTGAATTCCCGCCAATTCAAGGGACCATGCCATGGAGTTGAAAAATGCCGGCATAAGGCATACGGCGGTCGCCGGGTCGCTTTGCATATCTCTAAAAATTGATCGAACTGCTGCTTTGTGCTGAGCAAGCGCATCAAACCGCCGCATCAATACGTCCAACAGCCGCTCTCGATAAGGTTCGGAGGAATCCCCGAAATCATGCCCTCTCAATACACACTTGTCCGTTCTAGATATCATTGCTGAGATCAACGAAAATCGCGATGGATAGAATTCATGGAGCCTCGCCATCGACGCACCCGCGGCCTCCGCAATCTCCTCTAACTTGACATCTTGCCATCGACGTGTCGTCCACAACTCTATTGCCGCGTCAAGGATACGCTCCGCTCCAGGTTGGCGGGAAGTCGGTTTTTTAGCCATTATACCCTCCGAACAAAATTATATACCAAAGTCTAAAACTTTTTTAACACCGCCAATATTTCTTAATTGGTTGATCACGATGCCACCCTATGCGACCTTCTGCTCTAATCCCACTGAGGAGAGATAATGCGCTCGCCCATCCCTGCCAATATCTCAAGAGCACTCAAAAAAATTCCCCAGTTGTCAGCTTCTGAGGAACGCGATCTGTTTGCTAAGTTTCGTGGCGGTGATAAATGGGCTAGCGAACTCCTAATACTCAGCCAACTTAAGTTCGTAATCAGTATTGCCCGAAATTATCGACGTGATGGTTGTCCGCTTTCAGATCTCATTCAGGAGGGTACTGTTGGTTTGCTCGAAGCCATGAAGCGTTTCAATCCTGACCGCGGAACCCGCTTATCGACATTTGCAATGTGGTGGATACGAGCTGCCGTGCAAGATCACGTCGTAAAAACCAGCTCCGTAGTTCGGACCGTGACGACCCCACAAGCAAGGAATATGTTTTTCAGCCCCGCCATCAGATCGCTGGATTTAAACAACGAGACAGCACTACGGTCAGCCGCCGCACGTTTTAGGACAACATCCGAAGAAGTGCGGTCTTTTGTTCATAGGACGATGGCAAGAGTTCATAATATCGACACATCAAACTTGGGCGATTACGTTTCCCAGAGTCTTGAAGACTCCGCAGCAAATCCGGAAACGGTGTTGGTAGACAAACAAGAGAAGTTGAAGCTTATGCGGCTGCTCCGTACCGCCATACCCAGAATGACGAAACGCGAACGCCATATTCTTAGACGACGTTTTCTCGGCACCAAACAAACGAGTCGCAACAAAATCGGCAGAGAGTTGGGTGTTTCGAAGGAGAGGGTTCGGCAACTTGAAATACGCGCCCTCGATAAGCTCAGGTCCATTGCAGCGGTGTCCCAAACGGCCGAATAAAATGTTCGCCGCATGTATGTAGGTCAATCAAGCCGTCCTAACGACATCAGATTTTATAAGATATTAAGTAATGCCCGTGCAGGCCTCTAAGGCCCCGCGATTATCCCGAAAGCTCACGTGATCTGCGAGTTGCAGCTTCAACCGCTTGATCCATAAGAACGCCGAGACCATCCTCAGCCATGAGAACCTCTAGGGCTGCGGCGGTAGTCCCGCCTGGACTCGTAACATTTACGCGAAGAGTTTCGGCGGTTTCATCAGACACCCTAGCAAGTTCGCCAGCCCCTGCGACTGTAGCAAGCGCAAGTTCCTTAGCTATTTTCAAAGGTAGACCTTGCACTACACCGGCGTGCGCAAGGCACTCTATCATCAAGAAAACATAAGCGGGCCCACTGCCAGAAACTGCTGTAACCGGATCAATCAGAGCCTCGTCGTCGACCCAAACAACATCACCTATCGCTTCTAGCAAATCTTGACATGCAGCGCGTTGAACAGGGTTAACGTTATTATTTGCGCAAGCGGCTGTTACACCTCGACCTATCGCCGCTGGCGTATTTGGCATAGTTCTAACTACTGCTGCACCGACCCCAAATATTTTCTCAAAAAACGCGATATTCCGACCAGCCGCGATAGACAACACAACGGCAGTCGAAGTCAAATCACCGCAATAGGGGTCGAGAATATCCTTCATCCCTTGCGGCTTTACTGCAAAGACTACAATATTTGGCTCATAATCTGCATGAAGCTCTTCAGGCGAAGACAAAACGGATACCGATAAATCTGACCGCAACAGCGATACGTCCTCACTGTGCGGTTCGATAACACAAATGTTTGTGGGGCTAATTCCTTTCGCAAGCCAGCCACGCAACATCGCGCTGCCCATTTTACCACACCCAACCAGAAGAATTTTGTATGGATTAAACATGATGGCTACCCCTTCAGGCAATTAAGCAGATTTTCAGCCTTCAGGCTTCGCCTTCAGTCTCCAAAATTGCGGCTGCCATCGCTTCCTCTGGGCTTTTGCCACCCCAAATCACGAATTGGAATGCCGGATAGTACCGCTCACTCTCGGCAAACGCGATATCCACAATATCCTCGAGCTGCTCGCGACTCACGGACGCTGCACCACGCAACAAGAGTGCATGACGGAATACTGGCAAACCGTCATCCGACCAAAGATCGAAATGCCCAACAAGAAGACGCTCGTTTATGATAGCAAGAAGTGGATGAATGGATTCTGACTTTTTATCTGGCACACGCATGTCAAAAGCGCATGCAAACAGTAATACATTTACATCGGCATGCCACGAAACAAACATTCGATAATCGCACCAGTGACCGGTAACTTCTACGGCAATGTCTTGTTCACTTGGACGTTCGAAAAGCCAATCGTTACTCGCTGCAATATGTTCAATCATATCTAACGGGTTTGGAAATGATCTTTCGTATTCTTTACTTAGAGCAGTCATGAAGCTCCTGCGGGCAGAGTTGGATTAGGCTTCTTTCATGACTGCAATGGCCTTCGATACGCAACATGCAGCACTACAATAGAACACCAATACAATATGTAGGGTGCCAGATAGCATTCTTAAGCGCAAGCACATTTGGGTTTTTAAGCGCGTTTGACAACAAAATGTAGTGGATAAGTAAAGCGGGTCCCTATTCAGTTTTTTGAGCGCTTTTCCTTGGCCGCATTTTTACGGATGACGCCTTTTTTACCGAGCGCGGCTTTGCTTTTGCAACCTCGAGCGCTGCTATCCGCGCTTCCAGTCGGTCATTTTCCTTGCGGGCGTTAGCTGCCATCTCCTTGACCGCATCGAATTCCTCGCGGGTGACGAAATCCATCCCAGCAAGAAACCTATCGAGTTGGTGTCGGACGAGGTTTTCTAATTCCCGCTTAACACCAGAAAGTGTCCCGATCGCACCACCAGCGACGCGAGCAGCATCTTCAAAAAATCGGTTGGGTGTAGCCATTTTTTAAGTCTCCATAATCACCTAAATAGAAATGGTCATCGATGCCATACATGACAAGGGAAGCTGCGCGATTTGCGACTTCCGCCAACGGAACTTATAACAAGTAAAATCAGATTGCGAAGCGGGAAATATGTATGATCATCGTCACTGGCGGCGCCGGTTTTATTGGCTCCCAACTAATTAAACAACTCGAAGCGCGAACTGCTCCAGAAATCGCGGTGTGTGACATACTCGGCACCGATGACAAATGGAAGAATATCGCGAAGCGGGAAATTGCATGCATTGTGGCGCCTGACGACCTGACCACTTTTTTGAATGATAACGCCGCGAATATCGAAACGGTGTTCCATATGGGCGCGGTTTCCTCGACCACTGAACGCGATGTAGATCTTATTGTCAGATCAAATTTCACACTGTCGATGACACTCTGGGAGTGGTGTGCCAGAAACAATGTAACGATGATTTACGCATCGTCGGCGGCAACTTATGGAGATGGAACTCAAGGATTTAAGGGTGATGATACCGTCGAGGGCTTAGCGAGACTGCGGCCAATGAACGCCTATGGCTGGTCGAAACATGTCTTCGACAGGCGAATAACCCGTATCGTCTCAGAAAATGGCCCGCGCCCCCCGCACTGGGCTGGCCTAAAATTCTTCAACGTTTACGGCCCAAATGAATATCATAAGGGCAATATGATCAGCGTCGCGCTGAAAAATTTCAACGAAATCAATGAAACTGGTCGAGCCATGCTTTTTCGGTCTCACAACCCCAAATTCAATAATGGTGGCCAAAAGAGGGACTTTGTCTGGGTTGAAGACTGCGCCAACATCGCCATCTGGCTATCGGAAAACCCTTCCGCTCAAGGAATATTTAATGTCGGAACCGGCGAGGCTCGCACATTCGAGGATCTTGCACGGTCAGTTTTCAAGGCCATGGGCAGACAAGCGGATATTGGGTTCATCGATACACCGGAAAATATTCGTGATCGATACCAATATTTCACTCAAGCCGACATGTCAGCGTTGAAAAATGCGGGATATAACGGAACCGCAACAACGCTTGAGAACGGGGTCGAAAGATACGTTCGCGACTTTTTGATGACCAGCGACCCGTATGCCTAAGAAGCGGAAATGCTGACCCTTACCTTTCCAGCAATCGACCCAGTCATAGTCGAGATTGGTCCCCTCGCTATCCGCTGGTATGCATTATCCTATATCGCAGGAATACTGCTGGGCTGGCGCTATATGATTTGGCTTGCGAGGCGTTCGCCTGTCGACCTCACCAAGGAACATATCGATGATTTCGTTATTTGGGTAACCCTAGGCATAATTTTTGGAGGACGGCTTGGGTATGTAATTTTCTATAAGGCTGAATTCTATATGCAGAACCCGTTCCAGGCGCTAGCCGTTTGGCAGGGCGGCATGTCGTTTCATGGGGGTCTGCTCGGCGTCGTCCTCGCAACTTGGCTCTTCTGCCTACGCCGCGGTTATTCGTTGGTCGCCGTGGGTGACATACTAGCCTGTACCGCGCCACTTGGCTTATTCTTTGGCCGCATCGCAAACTTCATTAATGGTGAGCTTTATGGCCGGATCACCGATTGGCCGATTGGGATGGTATTTCCGGGAGGTGGGCATTTGCCACGTCATCCGAGCCAACTTTATGAAGCGTTTTTAGAGGGTCTTTTCCTTTTGCTTGTACTGTTCTGGTTGGCAAAAAGACCTGGTACCTTCCGCAAGCGCGGCTTGTTAGCGGGCGTATTTTTATCAGGCTATGCAGCCGGCAGAATAATCGCAGAATTATTTCGACAGCCCGACCCCCATATAGGTTTCCTCGCTTATGGCACCACGATAGGCCAGTGGCTATCAATGCCACTTTTTTTTGTGGGCGTTTGGTTGTTTTTGCGTTCGCTTAAGCATGAACCCTCTTGAGACTTTAATTCGTGAACGGATAACGGCTGGTGGGCCGATGCCAGTCTCAGAATTTATGGCCCTTGCCTTGGGGCACCCAAAATACGGTTATTATAATAAAGGCGATCCTTTTGGTGTCGACGGCGATTTCACCACATCACCGGAAATCTCGCAGGTCTTTGGGGAATTGATCGGTCTATGGGCAGCAGTAACGTGGCAGCAGATGGGCTCCCCAGAAAAAACGATCCTTATCGAGTGCGGTCCGGGCCGCGGAACATTAATGAAAGATGCGCTCCGCGCGGCTGCGAATGTCCCGATTTTTGCAGAGACGATTGATATCCACCTTGTTGAGACCAGCGAGACGCTTAGAGCCTGTCAGGCCAAGACATTATCCGCTCACCGGGCGACGTGGCATAACACGATCGAGACGATACCAGAGGGACCGAGCATTTTCATCGCCAATGAATTTTTCGACGCCCTCCCAATTCGACAATTTCAAAAAGAGCTGGGCGGATGGTCGGAGCGTTGCATTGTTCTGTTTGACGGAGCACTCTCTTTCGAGTCACATCTGCTTACAGAGGAGCCCTTTGGCCTGCCGCGATATACAAATGTGGGAGATGTATATGAAATCTGCCCTATGGCGCTTACGTTCGTTGACCAGATCGCCGCGCGGCTATTACAGCAGCCGGGGGCAGCCTTGATTATAGATTACGGGTACGAGCGTGCTATGCCAGGTGATAGTCTCCAAGCTGTGCGCCATCATACATTTACCGATCCACTTACCGACCCAGGAAATTCAGACCTGACTGCGCATGTCAATTTCGGCGCACTAGCGGGTATCGCTACGCATGCGGGTTGCACTGTGTTCGGACCAGTCCGCCAAGCCACGTTTCTAAGAGCGCTTGGGATTTTGGAACGTACTCAGACATTACTTGGAAATGCCCTACCAAACCAGGCAGGCCACATACATGCCGCTACGCAAAGACTGATTGATCCACTAGGGATGGGCAGTTTATTTAAAGTAATGACAATCTCTCATCCTGGCGCCGCTTCACCCGCTGGTTTTGAGAAACATCCCGAGAAAAAGGGTTTGCAGGAATGATTGAATCTGATCTTTTCGCAGACAGCACTTCTCTTCGGCATAAGTTTTTCACCCGAGAAGGTGGTGTAAGTGATGGACTATATGCATCGCTTAATTGCGGCATTGGGTCCTCCGATAGAGTAGAAAACGTCTTTGAGAACAGACGACGCGCTTCCGAAGCTCTTGGTGTCAGCTTAAGCCGGCTTGTCACTTTATCTCAGGTCCATGGTGCAAATGTCATTGCTGTGAGCGATCCGGCAGAGGTGCTTGCCAATCGCCCAGAGGCCGATGCCATGGTTACGGGTCAACCGGACGTAGCGTTGGGGATTTTAACCGCAGATTGCGCACCGGTGTTATTAGCAGAGCCGGCATCCAATATTATTGGTGCAGCGCATGCTGGTTGGAAAGGTGCATTATCTGGTGTTATCGAAAACACGATCTCAGCGATGCAAAAACTTGGCGCCCTGCGAGAAAATATCATAGCCTGCGTAGGTCCATGCATCGCCCAGGAATCCTACGAAGTCGGACAAGAAATGCAGGCCCAATTCTTTAAATCAGACCCCTCCGCCTCAAGGTACTTTCTGCCGAACCCGGAAAACGGAAAAAATCAATTCGATCTTCGCGGGTACGTTTTGTCGCGGCTTGCCAATTCAGGGGTAACCATCCGAGGGGCGGTAAAGATGGATACGTATGCTCGTGAAGATTTATTTTTTAGCTACCGCAGGGCCTGCCATCGCGGAGAGGAAGACTATGGACGCGGCTTATCCGCAATCGTGCTAGGGCACTAACGCGCAGTGCCTCATATGATCATATTTTTGATGGCCCTTCTACTTGGCTTACTAGTAAGCTGTTTTGTGTAGCAATCTGCGGGTCATTTTTACCCCCACGCTCTTAGCCTTCCAAGTGCATGCTGACAATTCCTGCTGGTATTTTAGCCCAATCAAAGAGGAAAAGAGAACAACCCACTAATAAGACTTCCTGACCTGCATTCATCCCAATCCATTCGGTTACAGACCTACCTGCAGGCATCGCGCACGCGTTTTCTGCCGCTGATTTAGCGTTGTTGATAAGGAACAACTTTTCTCCATCTGCGAATGGTTGCAAGCTGCGCAAATTGCGGGCTCAACAATTGAAAAATATTTCAGAGATATGTTGAAGGTGTCTGAACCGATGAGAATCGGCTAACGTTTACACCCCACTTCGGCGCTGGTATTTTTATTTTGCGCCATTTCGAATTAAGGTCGGCGCTGAACATTTTTAAACCGGCGGATGCAAAGCCGAAACCGGAAGATTTCGCCCATGAAAATTGTCGCGTGCAACAGCAACCGCCCGATGTCGGAGGCGATTGCGGCCTGTCTAAATTTACCCCTCACGAAAGCCAGTGTCCGAAGGTTCTCGGACATGGAATGTTTTGTCGAAATTCAGGAAAATGTCCGCGGCGAAGATGTATTTATTATCCAGTCCACATCGTATCCTGCCAACGATCACCTGATGGAATTATTAGTGGCACTCGACGCTGTCCGTCGTGGCTCTGCTAGCCGGATTACGGCGGTCATGCCTTACTTTGGCTATGCGCGACAAGATAGGAAATCAGGCCCACGGACACCAATTTCGGCTAAGCTAGTTGCTAATCTGATCACAGTCGCGGGCGCGGACCGCGTGCTTACGATGGACCTACACGCGGGCCAAATACAAGGTTTCTTTGATATCCCACTAGACAATCTTTTTTCGGCACCCGTCTTTATCAGCCACATTGAAGAAAACTTCAAAAAAGAAGATCTTATTATGGTCTCGCCGGATGTTGGAGGCGTAGTCCGGGCGAGGGCATTTGCGAAACGTCTGGAAACAGATCTTGCGATCATTGATAAAAGACGTGAGCGTGCGGGCGTTTCTGAGGTGATGCATATAATTGGTGACGTGAAAGATCGCACCTGCATACTGGTCGATGATATCGTGGACTCAGGTGGTACGCTCTGTAACGCTGCAGAGGCCCTTATTGATGCAGGCGCCAAAGCAGTGCACGCTTATATAACGCATGGCGTCCTATCAGGAGGAGCAGTTAGTCGCGTCTCGTCTTCACCGCTGGAGACGATGGTAATTACGGACTCTATTCTTGGCACCGAAGCTGTGCGAGTTGCCAGCAACATACAACAAATTTCGGTAGCACCACTCATAGGCGAAGCGATTGAACGGATAAGCGACGCTCGCTCCGTTTCGAGCCTTTTCGACTGAAAGGATGTTTACAGGAACTGTTGCGAACTTGGTTTGACTAAACAATCGCAAGCCGTTACAAGATCTCGCCCCGCCCAGGATTTGGCGGGTTTTGTTGTGGCCAGCACCCCTGGAGGCTGGCGCGTTGACCAAAAGGAGATAACATGGCAGAGGTTGAAACAGTACCCGCCTCGCCGCGACAGGCTGCAGGTAAGGGGTCCGCACGCCAGGCTCGCCGGGATGGACAGGTACCCGCCGTAATTTACGGCAACAAAGAAGACCCTATCACATTAATGGTAGAAAAGCGGATTTTGGTTCGTGAACTTTCAAACCCGCAATTCTACATTCAACTTATCGATGTAGAGATCGAAGGTAAAAAGCATCGCGTCCTTCCACGCGATGTGCAGTTTCACCCGGTATCTGATGCGCCAATGCATGTTGATTTTTTGCGTTTCGATCCCAAACGTAAGATTAGCGCCAGCGTACCAGTATCATTCGAAGGTGAGGGAGATAGCCCAGGTCTAAGATCCGGCGGCGTTTTGAACGTCGTGCGCTACGAAGTCGAGGTGGCATGCACCGCAGATAATATTCCGCCTGAGCTAGTATTACAGCTCGAAGGACTAGAGGTCGGTGACACTGTCCACGCAAGTAGTGTTTCACTGCCAGACGGCGTTGAATTTGTAATCTCTGACCGCGATTTTACGATCGCCACAATAGCGGCGCCAACCGTCATTATAGAGCAAACCGCAGAAGAAGCAGATAGTGAAGATGGGGCCTCTGGCGATGTGGGCGCTGACGGATCCGATGATGGTTCATCAGGATCGGATGATGGTGGAGAAAGCGCCTAGTCTTGTCCGTATCGTGTGGTCTATGGCACCGGGCCATGCGCTATGCTGATTTTCGCAGGGTTGGGCAACCCGGGTCCAAAACACGCCAGACAACGTCACAACATCGGTTTCATGGCGGCTGATGAAATCATCCGCCGCTATGGATTATCTCTGCGACAGTCTCGCCATCATAGTTATGTCGCAGAAGGAAAAATCGCAGGCGAAAAAATTCTTTTGCTGAAGCCTAAGACTTTCATGAACGAGTCTGGCCGTGCGCTAGGGTCTGCTGTGCGATACTATAAAACGCGTCCAGGCGCAGTCACAATATTTTATGACGAACTTGATCTAACACCCGGCAAAGTGCGAGTAAAATTGGGCGGCGGTCACGCAGGCCATAACGGTATACGAAGCATTTCGTCCCATATCGGGCAAGACTTCCGTCGTGTTAGAATTGGAATTGGACATCCCGGTGACAAAAAGCAAGTGCATGGCTACGTACTGTCCAATTTCCTGAGAGCGGAGCAAATCTGGGTGCAAAAGACAATTGATGCCATAGCCGAAGCTTTGCCAATACTCATCGATGGTGACAATGTCGGTTTTATGACAAAGGTCGCTTGTTTGGCGCCACCTCTCGTCATTGACCAAAAGGGTATGTCTTAATGGGCTTCCAATGCGGTATTGTAGGCCTTCCGAATGTGGGCAAATCTACCCTATTCAACGCCTTGACCGCTTCCGCAGGAGCGGAGGCCGCAAACTATCCATTCTGCACTGTGGAGCCAAACTCAGGCCGGGTCGCAGTCCCTGATGATCGACTCAAAGTAATTGCGAGCCTTGCGAAATCGAAGAACATTGTGCCAGCACAACTTGAATTCGTAGATATCGCCGGTCTGGTAAAGGGTGCAAGCCAAGGCGAAGGGCTCGGCAACCAGTTTTTGGGGCATATACGTGAAGTTGCAGCTGTCGCACACGTTCTTCGATGTTTCGAAGGTGATGAGGTGACACATATTTCCGGCAGGGTCGATCCATTAGCAGATGCCGAGGTAGTAGAAACCGAACTGCTCCTCGCAGACCTGCAAAGCCTTGAACGCCGCAAAGATCCTCTAATTAAGAAATCACGCGGTGGCGACACTGAAGCAAAGGCAATGCTCAACCTTGTAGAACGAGCAACATTATTGCTCCAAGAGGGCCAGCCTGCCCGGGCTATGGAAATCAGCCATGCCGAGACGCGTTTATATAAAGAGATGCAATTATTGTCTTCTAAACCTGTTATGTATGTCTGTAATGTCGACGAAGACTCAGCAGCAAAAGGAAATGCCTTGTCGGCCAAAGTTGCTGAAAAAGCTGCGGCAGAGAATGCCGCCTGTGTAATCGTCTCCGCTGAGATTGAGGCGGAAGTCGCTTTACTCGATGATCCTGAAGAAAAACGGGAATTTTTAGCATCCTTGGGCCTTAACCGGACCGGGTTGGAACGAATTATTCTTGCCGGATACGAATTACTTCAATTAATTACATATTTTACAGCTGGCCCAAAAGAAAGCCGTGCATGGACGATACCACGGGTCACAAAGGCGGTAGATGCAGCCGGCGTCATTCACACCGACTTCGCCCGAGGCTTTATATGTGCAGAAACTATCGGCTACGAAGATTACGTTAAACACCAAGGCGAACAGGGTGCCAAAGGAGCCGGTCGTATGCTTCAGGAAGGCCGTGATTATGTCGTAAAGGACGGCGATGTACTCCTATTCCGTTTCAACGTCTAATCTGGCACTTTTGTAATTTATTAAGCAAATAAGAACGACACCCTCATATTATAATTAGCCCACCTCGAAAGGGCTTATTCAGAGTTATAGAAAGGAAAAAAAATGGGAGATAAAATTTCACTGAAGGCATCTGATGGACACCAGCTTGACGCTTACAAAGCCGAACCATTGGGCACATCTAAAGGCGGGCTCGTGGTAATTCAGGAAATTTTTGGCGTTAATAGTCAGATACGCAGCACCGTCGATCATTTTGCTGGGCTTGGGTATGCGGCCATTGCTCCCGCACTATTCGATCGTGTTGGCAAAGATATCGAGCTCGGGTACAACGAAAATGACTTCGCAACAGGTCGCGAGACCCGCGGAGCAATCACTGATGAATGGATTACCGCTGATATTGGAGCCGCAGTTCAAGCCGTCGCGTCTGCCGGTAAGGTGAGCGTAATCGGGTTTTGCTTTGGTGGTTACGCCACTTTTGTAGCGGCCTGCACAGTAGAAGGTGTTTCAGCGGCCATGCCATTTTACGGCGGTGGTATCGCTGCCAGGGTCAAAGATATGCAGCCCAAGTGCCCCACCCAGTTTCATTTTGGCGATAAGGACGCTGCTATACCCCTTGATGATCTGCAAAAAATCAAGGACGCGCTGCAAGATAGTCCATTATATGTTTATGATGACTCCGGCCACGGCTTTACGTGCGACGACAGAGATTCATTCAACCCCGGCGCGACAGAAAGGGCTTTTGCTAGGGCCGTCGCTTGGATGGACGAACACGCCACCTAATTTGTAATGCTGGACAATTGGAGCTACTCTAAAAGCATCCCTTTTTAGGTGGGCTTTCTTATCGCAAAGTAGCCGCGATATTCCCGCCATCAACGGTCATAACGGCTCCTGTCGTTTTTTTCGCGAGTGCGAGGTCGATAAACGTCTGCGCAACATCGTCTGCTGTGACCTCTTGGCCCAATAGATTACCGGCGATGTAATCTTGCTCACTAATACCTCGCAACTCGGACCGAGTTTTAATCATATCCTCGGTCAAAAGACCGGTGCGTACACGATCAGCATTCACGGCATTGGACCGGATACCATCAGCGCCATGATCCAGCGCATATTGGCGCGATAAAAAGAGCGTGGATGCTTTCGGAAGACCATAGGGTCCAAAACTTGGACCTGGATTGATTGCCTGCTTGGAAGTGTTGAACAACAATACGCCGCCCGTTCCCTGGGCTTTCATGATTGATACTGCAGCTTGTGCACATCGTTGATGACCCCAGAAATTAAGTTCAAAACTATCTCTCAGTGTTTTCTCGTCAACTTCACCAATTCGGCCCTGCCAAGCTGCCCCCGCATTAGAGACTAATATATCGAGCCCACCCGATGAGCGGCAGATGTGCGCAAATGCTCGTTCGACTGATGAAGCACGCGTAACATCGCACTTAAGGCTAACGCCACCGATACGGCTAGCCACCGATTGCGCCGCAAGCAGGTCGCGATCAAGTATGAACACCTCCGCCCCTCTACTCGCAAATGCTGCTGCAGTAGCTGCACCAATACCAGAAGCACCGCCGGTAACTGCAACCACATGCCGGGACAATGGCTTTTCATTAGCTTGGCCCAGCTTAGCCTGCTCCAGCGACCAGTACTCAATATCAAAGATATCACTCTCAGGAATACATTTGTAAATTCCAAGTTCCTCTGCTGCAGTAATAACCCGTGCTGTAGTCTCCGCAAGATCAGCTGCAATGCTGGCGTCTTTGGCAGATTTACCGAGGCCAAACAAACCAAGCCCCGGCATCAGGATTACTCTTGGCAGGGGATCTAGCATAATTTTAGGAGGCTCACATTTGCGATTGTTTCGATTGAAGTATCGCACATAATCCGCCTTATATTTTTTAACCTCCGATCTTGCCGCTACCGAAAATGTCTTTAACTCAATCTCCTTCGGTGTTGCGATGATTAATGGTTTAGGTTTGGTACGGATCACATGATCAGGGGTAACCGGGCCAGTCGTCGCATAACGGCTAACCTCATTACCATTCACGTAGTTCATAACATGCGGCGTATTGCGAAACTCTAAAACCATGCGGCGCCAGTCATCAGCAGAAGCATCAGCAACCGCGCCCCGCAGTATGGGTGCAATCGCCTCGACCTTGGCGAGCTGTCCGGCAGGACGGGCAGATATAAGGGATTTTGCAGGCTTACTGCACGAGAGAAATTTTTCAGCAAGGGTCACCAGCCCTATCATTCTCGTATATGACTCCCGCGCGTCCTCCCCAAATGTAAAAATTCCATGTTTGAGCAGTATGAGACCTTCAACATTGGCATTCTTTTCCCAGATTTGGGCACAGGATTGGGCTAGATCGAAGCCAGGCATAATGTAAGGAACTAAGGCGACGCGATCACCGAAGATTTCTCGGCATATGTCATCTCCATTCGGTTGGTCCGTTACAGATAGGACGGCTTCGGAATGCGTGTGATCAACAAACTTATGAGGCAGAAAAGCATGCAGAAGCGTCTCTACGGATGGATTTGGCGCTGCAGAGTCCAAAAGAGCTCCCCTCTGTGCGTTCACCATATCCTCGTCGGATAGCTTCTCCAGCCTGCGCAGTTTTCGCATGGCATCCAGTCTCACTGCCGGCAACCCAGCGGGCTCAATCTCGCTCATATCCCAGCCGGACCCCTTAACGCATAGAACATCTACGGTATCGCCGACTGTATCTGTCATTGTTGTTTTGACCGAGGTGTTCCCTCCGCCGTGAAGGACTAGCCGCGGGTCCTTACCAAGCAGTCGCGTCGTGTATACCCGAAGCGCTATATCCTCGCCGACGCCCTGTTTAGCGTAGTAAGCAATGGTTTGCTTTGCGTCTTTGGGCGACCATCTACTCTTCATCAAAATTTCCTTTTTCTGGAAAAACGGAATTGCCAATTCTTCTTAAGCAGCGTCCAGCCCCAAGTCGAATGGCTTACTTCTATAAAATGCTTACAGCAGGTTCCCTCCACGATATATCCGAAAGGGCGGATCTCTCGTCCTACTCGTGCCAATTTTGGGAAACTCCTGCATCAAGTGCACCGCTTATTGATCACGTTCTGACATAAAAAGAAACCAGCTCAAAAACTTACTGCCATCTCTTCGCGCATCTACCAAAGAGCAGCGCAAGTTGTGATGTTTTTGTAACGGGCATCGGAAAAGGCGGTCAATTTGGAGAATGTTCACATCGAATAGCCAAATACCCGAGTTTAATTACCGTAAAAATCCTCGCCTGCATGCTCCGGATACAACTCAAACAGGCCAGTTTTTGATGCTCTACCGACACCCCGCTCCGTAATCAAACCAGTTACGAGGCGGGCTGGTGTCACGTCAAAGGCATAATTTGCTGCGAAACTCTCGTCAGGTACAATGCACACTGTTGATATTTCACCTGACAGAGCTTTCCCCGTGATTTCCTTCACCTCCGCCGCATCGCGCTGCTCGATTGGAATATCTCGGACACCATCATCGATTGTCCAATCTATTGTTGGCCCTGGTAGGGCAACATAAAAGGGAACATGATTGTCGTGCGCCGCTAGCGCTTTAAGATAAGTTCCGATCTTATTACAAACATCCCCCGCCGCGGTGGTGCGATCTGTTCCTGTGATCACAAGATCAACGAGGCCATGCTGCATTAGGTGCCCACCAACATTGTCGACGATTACCGTATGTGGCACACCATGTTTAGCAAGTTCCCACGCAGTTAGGCTTGCCCCTTGATTTCGAGGCCGGGTCTCGTCAACCCAAACATGGACTGGAATCCCAGCATCGTGAGCCTTGTAGACAGGTGCTAGCGCAGTTCCCCAATCGACTGTTGCCAACCAGCCCGCATTACAATGGGTCAATACATTGACCCGATCCGGGTTGCCTCGTGCTTCCCACGCCTTATGAATAATTGGCATGCCATGATCACCAATCGCTGAGCATATTGCCACGTCCTCATCGCAGATCTCACCTGCTCTAATATACGCCGCCCTCACACGGGCATTTGGTGAAAGCGGCGTGAGAAGTTTTTTCATTTCGTCAACCGCCCAGCGCAGGTTAACGGCCGTTGGTCGTGTCGACATCAGCAGGTCTGAAGCAGCAGCCAAATTTTTATCCGTCGGGTCATCCCGCATTGCCAGCGCTATGCCATAGGCAGCCGTTGCCCCTATCAGCGGTGCACCCCGAACCTGCATATTACGAATTGCAGCCGCCGCTTTGTCTGCGCTATCCAATTGAAGGATTACAAAGGCGAACGGCAAACGTGTCTGATCAATGATCTCTACTGTCTCGTTGTCTTTGCCGAGCCAGAGTGTACGAAACGATTTACCATCGACAATCATCCGCCTAAAACTCGAGACGCAACGGCATCCAGTTTTTCAAGTGTATGTGGGTCACGAGCTTCTGGTGGAGTAATGATGGCGTGCTCGAGCGCCGTATGACAGCCAACTTCACAAGTTTTATTGCGCGCTGCCAATCCGGGAACAACTGTTGTGATTAGCGCACGAGCTTTTGCTGCGTTTTCGTTCATAATCTCTAAAACGCCATCGATGGCGACGTCATCGTGATCTTCATTCCAGCAATCATAATCTGTAACCATCGCAACACTTGCGTAGCACATCTCAGCCTCGCGAGCGAGTTTGGCTTCCGGCATATTGGTCATGCCAATGACATCGCAACCCCAAGAACGATAGAGATGGCTCTCTGCGCGTGTGGAAAATTGGGGGCCCTCCATCACCAAATAGGTGCCCCCGCAAGTATGATCGATCCCGTTTTTACGTAGCGCGCCAACCAGATGCTCGGATAATCGACCACAAATGGGATCCGCCATCGAGATATGCGCAACGCACCCTTTGTCAAAAAAGGTTTTTTCCCGCGCGAAGGTGCGATCAATGAACTGGTCTACCAATACAAAATGGCCCGGCGCATACTCCTCCTTCAAAGAACCCACCGCACTAATGGATATGATTTCGGTAACACCCGCGCGCTTTAAAACATCAATATTAGCCCTGAAATTTAACCCGCTCGGCGGGACACGATGACCTCGACCGTGGCGCGGAAGAAAGACAATCTGGTGCCCATCCAGCTCGCCAAACAACAGTTCGTCTGATGGCTTGCCGAAAGGTGAGAGCATCTGGCGCCATTCACAATTGACCAAGTCGTCTATTTCATAAACACCGCTGCCTCCAATCACGCCAATTACAGGGGGTGTGCCAGGTTCTTTCATAAAATTCTCCAAAGATACCGTTTGGATTGTAAACAAAAAACGCGATGATCAAAGACCTCCACTACCATAATAAGCGGTTCCGGGACCTACACTCAAAGCTGACTTTATCTCTCTGATGGCGGAAACAGATAGGACGACGAAACCGGAATTCCCCACGAAGCAGAGATAGTCTATCCCAAAGCAAGACGATGTATGTCGAAGTCAGTATCAAGGCTATGGCAAACCCGCAAGTTAAGGGCCATTGCCACGGCAAGTCAAAAGATGGAACGCCAATTGGACGCTATTACCCTTGCAATAAAAGTTGGAGCCCAGAAAACCCATGAATAGATTGCGCTAATATGGCTGATGCCAACCACAAATTCTGGTTAAATCTTATAGAAAGATCCGCGAGACGTTATGAGTACCCAACCAAAACAAGCGGGCCTCAGGCCCGCCTGCTATCTAGAACATCAATAATAATTATTAATGCAGATCGGACCAAATGCGACGCTTCACAACGTAAAGAAGCCCAGTCAAGATCAACAGGAAAAGAATTACTTTAATACCCATCCTTTTACGTTCTTCCAATTCTGGCTCAGCTGTCCACGATAGAAACGTTGTGACGTCATTCGCCATCTGCTCCACGGTAGCTTTAGTGCCATCAGCAAACTCTACTCCATCTTCTGACAGGGGAGATGCCATCGCAATCATGTTGCCCGGGTAATATTCGTTGTAATTCATACCTTCCGGCACGATCACACCCCCCGGTGGTTCCTCCTTATATCCAATTAACAGTCCGCGGAGATAATTCGCTCCACCTGGCCGGGCCTTCACCATAAGTGATAAGTCGGGGGGATAGGCGCCGCCATTCGCAGCACGGGCTGCATTTTCATTCGGGAAGGGTGACACAAACCTGTCAGACAATATTGCCGGACGCATTTCGACATCGCCATCATCGTTAGGTTCTGCGGCCACCTCCTGCTCCGCAGCAATCGCTTTCACCTCCGCCTCAGAGAATCCTATGTCTATTAAGTTACGGTAGGCTACTAGCCTAAGTCCATGACAAGAAGAGCAGACCTCCCTGTAGACTTTAGCGCCCCGGCGTAATGATGCCCTGTCAAACGTGCCAAATAACCCAGAATGGCTCCATTGATGCGCGGGAGGCGTCTTACCGCCACCAGCGGCGTGGACCGTAGTATCCACGGCCATCGAACTGATGCCAACAATGAGAAGGGTTACAATCTTCCTCATTAAGCTTTCTCCATCGGCTTCGCCGCAGCGCCAGCCGCTGCGACGCCGCCGCCACCGAAAATGGGCTCTGAAATACTTTTTGGTAAGCTTCTGGTTTTTTCAAACTTTGCTAACAACGGTATGACAACAAGGAAATGAGCAAAATAGTAAACAGTCGCTACCCGCCCGATTACGATATAAATGCCCTCTGCCGGTAACGCGCCCATGTAGCCGAGAACCAGACAGTCTATCGCGAATATCCAAAAGAACCATTTGTACATTGGCCGGAACCGGGATGATCGGACCGGCGACCGGTCAAGCCAAGGAAGAACAAACAGCACTGCGATCGCACCAAACATTGCCAACACCCCAGCGAGCTTGGCTTCTACGATAACAAAACCTAGCCACTCAGTAGTCCAACCGCCGATGAAGTTATCTGGTACCGCCCGTAAAATTGCGTAAAACGGTAGAAAATACCATTCGGGAACAATGTGCGCCGGCGTCGACAGCGAATTAGCTGGAATATAGTTATCGGGGTGGCCCATGTAGTTGGGTGCGAAGAAAATAAATAAAGCAAAGACAATCAGAAACACACCCAATCCAAACATATCTTTGATTGTGTAGTAGGGGTGAAACGGGACAACGTCCTGTTCGCCTTTTGTTGCGATACCTATGGGATTATTCGATCCGTGCACATGCAGCGCCCATATATGCAGAACCACTACGCCAACAATTACGAACGGAAGCAAATAATGAAGACTGAAGAAACGATTAAGCGTCGCGTTATCGACTGCGAAACCACCCCATAAGAGGGTAACAATCCAGTCACCAATCCCCCACGGTATGGCGGAAAACAGGTTAGTTATTACCGTTGCGCCCCAGAAACTCATCTGACCCCAAGGAAGAACGTATCCCATGAAGGCAGTCGCCATCATAAGTAAGAGGATTAACACCCCAAGCATCCAAAGGATTTCTCGTGGAGCCTTATAGGAGCCAAAATAAAGGCCCCTGAAAATGTGGATATAAACAATTATGAAGAACATTGAAGCGCCATTCATATGAATGTACCGGATCAGCCACCCATAATTGACATCCCGCATTATCCGTTCGACCGAGTCAAAAGCCAAAGCCGTATGCGGCGTGTAGTGCATCGCTAGCGTAATACCAGTGACGATCATGATCACCAGCACAATCCCGGCTAGTGAGCCAAAGTTCCACCAGTAATTTAGATTACGAGGCGTCGGATATTCATAGAGTTCGTGGCTCACGAAAGAAAATATTGGAAGGCGGTAATCGACCCAACGAACGACACCATTGTCGAGCCAGGCGGGTTTTTGAAATTTTGACATGTTTTTCTTTCTCAGCCGATTTTGACGACGTTATCACTTATGAATGCATACTCCGGCACGGGTAGATTTTTTGGTGCCGGCCCCTTTCGAATGCGCCCAGAAGAGTCATAATGCGAACCATGGCAGGGGCAGAACCAGCCATTAAATTCCCCCTTGGTCTCTCCTTGGGAGGTTCCGAGCGGAATACAGCCAAGGTGAGTACATACGCCCACCAAAACCAACCATTCTGGCTTCTTGACGCGCACGTTGTCCTCTTCAGGATCTATTAAATCTCCCTGGCTAACCGCATTTGCCGCATCAATTTCAGCCTTTGTTCTGTGACGGATAAACACCGGTACACCGCGCCATTTTACCTTAATAGCCTGCCCTTCTTCGATTGCAGAGATATCAACCTCAACCGTGGCAAGCGCCAGTGTATCTGCAGCTGGGTTCATTTGCTGAATGAAAGGCCACGCGACGGCAGCGCCACCAACGGCGGCGAATGCCCCGGTCGCGAGTTGAAGAAAATCACGTCGAGTTTCGACCTTTTCGACGTGTTCAGACACTTTCGCGCTATCTGTTTCAGCCATTGTTAAAACCTTGTCCCCATAAGTTCGCCGACACCTTGTTTTTGCTCGAGATCCGCCCGCGCAGATTTCGCACCGGTTCATTCAAAAATTTTATTTCTACTCATGCAAAATACCACGGGGGAAGGTAAGGTGCGTGCGGCGCGTCGCCGCATATTTGGCTGATAGCTCGTTCTACGGTGCCAAGCCTTACAAATGTTCAAATTAAACTGGGAAATTTGTATAATTGGGTTCTTAACCCGCAGGAAGCCCCCGCAATCATCGTTTCCCGCCATATAGAATTACGGCGAGGCGATCGGAATTCCGGGGGTTTGCATTAAAACCACTTCGCCGCTATTGCCTTCAGATGAGAATTGCCCTTTTTCAGCCAGACATACCACAAAACGCAGGAGCAATATTCCGGTTGGGAGCGTGTCTAGACGTGCCTATCGACATAATAGAACCCTGTGGATTTGTCCTCGAAGACCGCCGCCTCAAACGTGTTGCGATGGATTACGGCGCACACGCGATCATAAATCGTCATGCCTCATGGGAGGCCTGGTTAAAGACCTCGCAACCATCTCGAACGGTGTTGCTCACGACGCAAGGCTCAAAATTCTATACTGATTTTTCATTCCGCGATTCCGACATTCTACTGGTAGGCCGTGAAAGTGCCGGTGTTCCCTC
Source organism: uncultured Alphaproteobacteria bacterium (assembly GCA_913046035.1). Lineage (GTDB taxonomy): Bacteria > Pseudomonadota > Alphaproteobacteria > MPNO01 > UBA830 > UBA830. The sequence continues at coordinate 25,033 of CAJWSW010000004.1, forward strand.
TGAGGTTCACTCGGCCGCAGATGCACGATTGGCTGTGCCCATGGTCAAAGGCGCACGCTCTCTCAATGTTGTTACCACCGCCGCAATGGTTCTCGGCGAAGCACTGCGTCAAATCGGCCACTTTCGCCAGTCGATCACAAAAGGCAAATGACGCAATGACCAGATTAACAATTGATCAAAAAAAGATGGCTGCAAGCAATTGGTTCGCTGACCTGCGTGACCAGATATGCACGGAGTTTGAAAAACTTGAGGACAGCATCGAAGGGCCGAATGAGACAGTCGGCGACGGAGAGCCTGGCCGTTTCAATCAAATTGAGTGGGATCGAGCGGGCGGCGGCGGCGGTTGCATGTCGGTAATGAAAGGTCGAGTATTCGAAAAAGTCGGTGTCAACATATCGACAGTTCACGGAGAATTCTCCGAGGAATTCCGTAAGAATATCCCGGGAGCGGAGGATGACCCTCGTTTCTGGGCATCAGGCATTTCGCTGGTTTCACATATGCATTCACCTTTGGTGCCAGCCGCACATATGAACACCCGATTCATCGTAACTTCAAAGGCTTGGTTTGGCGGTGGCGGTGATCTCACACCGATGTATCCAGACGATGATGACACCGCAATGTTTCATGACGCTTTCCGAAATGCCTGCGACAAACATGACCCCGATTATTATTCAAGATTCAAAAAATGGTGCGACGAATATTTCTTCCTTCCGCACAGAGATGAAACCCGGGGTGTGGGCGGAATTTTTTACGACTACCTGGACACTGGGAACTGGGAGGGAGACTTTGCCTTCACGCGGGATGTCGGCGCGGCTTTTTTGAAGGTTTATCCAAAAATCATCGCTGCCCACATGAAAGAGCCTTGGACACTTGAACAGCGGGAACACCAGTTAGTTCGGCGCGGCCGCTACGTGGAATTTAACCTGCTCCACGACCGTGGCACGATTTTCGGATTGAAAACCGGCGGCAACGTAGATGCTATCCTAATGTCGATGCCACCCGAAGCAAAATGGCCTTAATCCCTGCTAGCAGTGCCCCGCGTTCACAGAGCGGGCAAGACCAATGTCAAACAAACAGCGAATAGGAGGTGGCTGAAATATAAGAACTCCAGGGTGATCGAAATTGCATTTGCCTCGGTTAGCATCCGCGGAGAGCGGAAAGGTTCCTAAATGCCCTTCCCACTTTTAAAAAGATGTTTTACGCAACCAAGTGAAAATCTGCCGAATGATCGGCCTGGGCCGCAATCACTATGTCCCGCAAAGAATGGCGAACGACTTTATCGGCAGCATTTTTTGGCAAATTTTCGATAAAATAGTACGCCTTCGGACGCTTGAACCTTGCGAGTGCCGACCCCGTGCAATATGCATCGATTTCTTCCGCGGTCTTTAATGAGGCTGTGGTACGCCCTTTCACGCAGGCAACAACAATCTGACCCCACTTTGGATCAGGGATACCGACAACGCAAACTGCGGTTATGGCCTGATGTTCTTGAAGAACCACTTCAACTTCCTCAGGATGAATGCTTTCACCACCAGAGCGAATCATATCATCTACACGACCTACCAGCGTTATATCGCCATTGGCTTCTTTCAAAAAGATATCGCCGGTGAAATACCAACCGTCTCGTTTCTTTGCAGCAGTGGCCTCTGGATTGTTGAGATATTCAGTAAAAATGGTGTCAACGGTAGCATCGACGATTAACTCACCTTGTTCACCAACGGCAACAACGTCGTCAACGCCGTCGCCATTTATGCGTATCAGACGGGAACGGGTGTAATAAGCAGCCCGTAACGTAGCATGCTGGCCCACGGGGTCAGAATTTGAGAGGGAGCACATAGTTTCCGTTGTACCGTAGATGTGCCGGACATTTCCGCCCCATTCACGGTCAATAATTTTTAAAAGGTCCGGGTCGATAGAGATGCCGCCGTAGAGCGCAAGCTCGACTGACGAAAATTTGTTAGGTGTATAATTGGGCGCTGAGGTCATTGCCGAAAACATTGTCGGCACACAAAACAGATAAGTTAGCTGCTCTCGATCAATTAGGTCTACAACCTTTACTGGGTTAAACTCCGAGATAACGAAGAATGTGCCGTTGAATGCCAATGATGTTAGGAATACTCCATAAAAGCCAATTACATGGCTGAGCGGCATGCACCCAAGTGCACGATTATGTACACCTTGCCGCAATCCACCCTGAGTTGAAAGCCATAGGATCCGGTGTTCGGTAGCTCGATGGCTCAGAACCACGGCTTTGGGCAACCCGGTAGTACCAGAAGTAAAAAACAGGAACGCCGCTTCTGTATCGGCGGGCTTTTTGTACGGCTTCAGCGAGCCATCCTGTCCCCGGCAGTCTGCGAAATTTTCAGCGCCAACTATATTTCCACCAACAGTCCACACGGGCGCACCCTTCGGAAGCTGAGCAGCTACAGTCTCCACTAGCACTGGATCATCCCTTAGTACTGCTCCCTCGATATCACAAAACTGACAAAGCCCTGCGATTTCCTCGGGTTTAAGACGGAAGTTTAACAAGGCTGGAACAGCATTAAGCCGCATGAGCGCCAGTACTGCGAGACAATGCTCGAATGTAGTTGGCAGTGCAGTCGCTACACGGCTTCCAGCCTTTATACCTCGTGCCGACATTCCAGCAGCTAGCATATCTACTTCGACAATGAGTTCGCGATATGTAAGCCTGCGCTCGGTGCGATCGTCAACTATAGCAAACTGGTTAGGTGTTCGTTCGGCCGCCATCCAAACAAGCTCGTAACCTGCGTGCATAATCTTTAATCCTTTTTGCTCATTTTAAATTCAAAAACTAGCGCCTGAAATATAGTTTTTGAGCTGAGGCACGGCCTCGGCAACCACCTCCATAAAAATTTCTATGGATTCAAATAAGGTCTGTATGATCGTGGCGCGCTCCTAGTACTACGTTATAACTCCTAGTTAACGTTCTGACGATATGAGCAATTAAATGACCCTGGGATACCCCAACCAAGACTTTTAAAATTCCGATTTCTGCAGTTCATCATTGCCGACAAACCAAACGCTTCAACTTTGTTAGGCAGGCTTTTCGATCAGGTTGGAAAGATTGTCCGACCCACCATTCCTCCATTTCCGAGAGAATTTCCCCAACCATTGGTCCCTCCTTAATGCCGATTTCCACTATGTCGCGGCCATCAAGAGGAAATTCCGGCGACGTCCAAGCGGATGCTATTTCCCAGACATCTCTCCAGGCTTTTTGAGACCTGCGCATGTCGCCGGCCTCTGATGAGATCTCGTCAGCCCAATCCAGGAGTATGAGGTCGCAAACCTGGTCGGGACTGGAAGAATACAAAGCACGCCGCAAAGACAAACCATTTTTTTTCATATCCAACACGCCACGGTTACGTATCAGATTTTCAAGCCGACGTGTATCCGTACGCGAAAACTTCAACCGGGCCGCGATCTTTAAGGTCTCACTGCGGCTTGGCGCAATTAACGCCGTCAGCCGCCGGATAGGATCAGGCTGGAGCGATAACATTTTTTCCAAAGTGGATAGCGCCTCAACCCGTGGTACAACCCGCTCAACGGGCAGCAACAAGCCGAGAAGGCCAATTTCCTCCATCATTTGGCAGATAAAAACGGGATTAGGGGCAACCAGCGTGCGCGACAATTCGTTCCAGATACGCTCTCCCGATAGAGTCTCGACATGTGTAACAGCGGACCGGCAAGCAGCAAATGACTCTGGATCCGGACCCGATTTTGCAAAATAAGCGTGAAACCGGAAGAACCTTAAAATCCGAAGATAATCTTCTTTGACACGTTCCAGTGCATCACCGATGAACCTTACCTTACCCGCATTGAGATCCTCTAAACCATTAAAATAATCATAAACTCTGCCGTCACGATCAGCTGAAAGCGCATTAAAAGTAAAGTCCCTCCGCGCAGCGTCTTCATACCAATCATCAGTAAATTCCACCTGAGCACGTCGCCCGTTGGTTGCAACATCTTTCCGTAATGTCGTGATTTCGAATGCCCTCTCGCCTACTAACGCGGTAACCGTGCCATGATCAATGCCAGTTGGAACAACCCGAATCTCCGCCGCGCTAAGTACTCCGGAAACGCGTTCCGGGAGCGCATCGGTTGCCAAATCGATATCAGAGACAGTGTGACCTGCGATAGTATCGCGTATGCAGCCTCCGACGAACCGTATCGTGTGTCCTGCCTCGTTAAGAGCTCCAAAAATTCTCTCCGTGTCCGGCTCCAACATCCATGTGGGCGGGGATAGTTTATTAGCGATTGTCACCGCGATGTCATCGGTCGATCCGGCGCAATGCCGCGATCCAACCCCCTGGCAGCGTCGTCAACATTGATGGGCGAATAAGGCGCGGTAACAGTCTGGTCATGAAACAAAAGAAAACCACCCAATGTAAGAAGCGAAAGCAACACTCCAACAAATGTAAGCATTTTCAGTGGCGCGGATGTGATTTCCGGCGGCTCTTGTTCCCCAGTTGAAGGGTCCAGTTGAGGCTTTTTTCCGAATACATTCCACAGGTACCAAACTGCAAAAGGCAAAATTAAGGGAACAAAGGTTAAAAGCAGCAAACGGATCATTTGAACTCCAAAACATCACGCAGCGCGACAAGGAGGCGCGCAGTTAAGCCCCAAATATAGAGGTTTTCGAAGTGGAAGACATAGAACTTGTGATCGATTCCTCGGATAAGTCGCGTTTCGATTTTTTCATTAGAGTGGTCAAGGAAAAAACGCAACGGCACTTCGAACACCGCCTCCACCTCGCCCGGGTCGGTAACCACCTCTATCGGAGGCTCAATTAGACCCACAACCGGCGTAACTTTAAAGCCACTCCCTGTTGTGCGTTGCCCAAGCCGCCCAACAAGATTAACTTTTTCGCGGGGCAGACCGATTTCCTCCTCGGTTTCGCGCAATGCGGTATCCTCCGCCGTTTCGTCACAAGGCTCCTTCTTTCCACCTGGAAACGATACCTGCCCCGGATGGCTTTTTAGGTGACGTGGGCGCTGTGTTAGAAGGATCGTAACGCCGTCTCCTCGGTTGATAAGCGGCACTAAAACTGCAGCAGGTATGACGCGTTTGGGGAGTAATTCTGTATCCTGCGACAGCCACCCGAAGCTATTTTCCTCCTTATCCAACGATGGCGGGTCAATCCCGGGACCAGAGAAAGAACGAAAAATATGACCGCGCGCAATCCGCGAACCGTGGTCAGGCATCGTCGAGCGGACCAATTTCAAAGACAACCCCGTTGCTACGAATGGTGAGCGTTGCCTTTCCGTTAATGCATCGTTCCTCCCCAAACTCAACCATTTCGTAAAAAACCGATCGGACGATTAATGCCTCTAGTCCCTCCCTAACCATGATATAAGGAGCGGGCTCGCCAGTTTGTCGGTCAATTGCGACACGAATGGCGTGATCAGGCCCCGCGGTTATGATTTCACCTATATTTGTGCGAAACCTGAGCACCTGTCCGCGCTCCTCGGAGTCGATGCTCATTTCAACAGCGTTGAATGGCGCGTCGTCCACCGAAATCCTGCACATTTCTGCAGGTGTTATCAGCCAAAAATCGCCGGATGCATCGCGTTGCAGGACCGATGCAAATAACTTCACGAGCGGTTTCCGGCCTATGGGGGACCCGAGGTAATACCAGGTCCCGTCACGGGCTATACGAATGTCAATATCGCCGCAAATCTCAGGACGGTGGGCAACGCTATCATCGCTGTCAGCTTTGACCCCGCCTTCCAATAGTAAACGCTCGAGACCACTCAAGGAATATTTGGTCATTTGCTTCTAACCACTTCTCACATAAACATTTTGACCGATTGTTAAAGAAACATCCAACCCCAGGCCAGCGCGCGTTAATTTCAGAATCGCGCGTTTATTTCAGAATGGTGTAAGTTTGCAATCAAGTCGCCCAATGACCCGCGCAGCCGACGCCCCAGCAACAATGCGGGCCCAACAATTTTTCCGGTCGTGAGGAACGGTAGAACAGGTTAAAAAGTTTTCAAAAATTTTTATTTTAGAGTACCTCGGAATATCATAGGGTCTCACCTGAATAGAAGGTAAATTTAAGGTAAGCGTAGCGAAAGGGAGGACGATGGACACTCCAGCGGTAGAGACCTCTAAGGACCCAGCGTTAAAGCTAAACTTTTTGTCACATGGAACACTAGAATCCAAAAATTTGGACGCCGCGCGGAAGTTCTACACAGAATTTCTGGGGCTCGAGGTCGTCCGCACGAGCCCAATCTCGCTTCTGATACGTCTAGGAGGTGCTAACACAATCGCCGTTGTCGAGCAGAAAAATCGCGACGAAGAAATGCCAATGCTGAACCACAATGGGTTAGATGTTGAAACTCAAGAAGAGGTAAATAAGGCCTACGAGACGGTCATGGAGCAAAGAGATAAGTGGGGCCTTCACAAAATCAGTAAGCCACTGCTCCAGCATGGGACATATAGTTTCTTTTTCTGGGACCAAGATAACAACTGCTGGGAAATTCTCACTAATCCGAAAGGCGGTTATAGCTGGCTCTTCGACAAAGGCGACCTTGAAGGCAAAGGTCACATGGATAAGAGCTTTGAGCGACCAGGGACTTGAAAGGTCACGGATGTTTAAAAAAAACTACGTCCGGGCGGATAATTTAAAAAAGTGCGTTAAGACTGCCAAAAAGACAGCTTTTGGCGCTGGGGTACGATGAGTTTAGGTAATTAAAAGCCCAGACCGGTGCATACAGATAATATGAGCGACTGAACAAGGTAGACGTTCTGCATTGCCGGCACAGCAAGAGCGCCAATCAAGATCAGGGTCCCGATCAGAATATATTCTGGTTTGACATTTCTTTGTCGACTTTCTCGCTTTGATTTTAAAATTTTACTCATAAAGCCAATTTAATGTGGTAGCGATACAGATCAACATTGGTAACAAAGTAGTTAATATGCAATTCTAATTTTTCGACTGGAAGAAAAAGAAAGTCATAGCAACAAACACGGTTGAAAAATTCTAAAAAACAAGATACTATCCGCTCAGTATCTAAACAAAAAATTTTATGAATACTCAAGCTCAAAATTTTGATGAAGTTACGGCGCGAGATCGGCCAGCCACAAAACGTGAGCAACGTGCCGCAAGCATTGACGCCTTGCTGAACGAAGCCCTAACGCTTTTCATTACGCAAGGTTACCACGCCACAACCGTCGAGGTAATCGCGCAGGCTGCGGGTCTCACTAAAGGTGCGGTTTATTTTTACTTTAAAAGCAAGGCAAATGTCCTGACAACGCTCCTTGACCGAACCGAGGAACTGACAGTCGAACCCACAATAGCGGCCATGAACGCCGCCGGAGATAACCCAAAAGACCGGCTCAACGCATTTGTGAGGTCGCAGTCGGTGATCGGTGCTGAAAAGACAGAATACATGCTGCTTGCTATCCTAATGAGTGCTGAATTCAATGGATCAGGACACGCAATAGAAATACGGCTCATTGAACTGATGGCTCGTATGGAGAATGCCCTCAAAGAAACAGTTAAATCCGGACAAAAAGACGGGGTTTTTCGAAATGAAATCCGGGCAGATGAGATAGCCAGTGTAATAATGGCAACCAACAAAGGATGTTATGTCGAGTGGTACATGCGGGGCGATGACCTAAAGGGTCAGGATTTCGCGCGTGCTTTTAAAGATTTTGTATTCGATGGGGTTGCAGCCTAGCAAAAACGTTTCGCGCGCCCTAAATTAATGAAAGTTAACCCGAGTACCCGGTTAGTAGAAAGGAATATTATTATGGCAACGGCACTTAAAGATATCCAGGAAGATCCTCGTGAACGCGCCCTCCAAGAGAAGGTGGCGACTGGTTATCAGCTCGAAGACGTGGAAGAGATGACAGATCGTTACAAAGACGTTCTTGTTAACACTGTTCATATTGCCGCTGACCTAGAAGTGGTGACCTTACCGACTTACTCACCCGCGATTAAAACTTCCCCTACACTGGAAGATAAGATTGCTATTGCCGCTGCCTGCCAAGATGAACTTGGACACGCACAGATGATGTATCGAATTCTCGAAGACTTCGGATATGACACCCACTCTTTCCTATTCGAACGCGATCCTGAAGAATGGCGAACTTTTCAGATGCTTGAATTCCCTCACGAGGATTACATCGAGTCGGTCGTGTCAATGTGCTACGGTGATCGTGCAGGCTACATAACGACGGTTGACCTAGAAGAAAACTGCTCATACGCACCGCTGGCTCGGTCACTTCGGAAGGTAAACTACGAGGAAACATTTCACGTCAGTCACGGTGAGCGGTGGACGAAATTCTTTTGGAACCAGTCAGACGACAGTCGAAGGCGTGTGCAGGAAACCGTTGATTTTTATTTCCCACTTTGTGCTGCTTGGTTCGGCATGCCTGACGATCTAAAAACTCGGACGGATCAACTTGCCTACCGTGTGCGCGGCGCTTCCAATGATGAAATGCGCCAAAAATGGCTCTCTCGAGTGGTGCCTTTCTCAGAAAGTGTGGGTATTAAGGTTCCAGCTCACTATGACGCGGACCAAGGCAAATATGTTTTAGACTACGAGGCACCAATCTATCTTGATGAAGAGAAACGCGAATGGGATTACAGTCGCCAGATCACTTGGAAGGAGCAACTCAAGATTTGGAAAAAGGGTTCTAAACACAAAGTCCCCTCGATTGCCCGAGTCATTTCCGAAGAGTGGGGCAAGGATCTCTGGTAGGTTCCCCAGACAATCAGGTCATCTAGATGAACCACCACCCAACGCTACCGTCAAAAGCGGACGTCATGCAGGCTCTTGAGGCGGTGCACGATCCGCACGTGCCTGTTAGCCTGCGACGGATGGGGATGTTGCGTGAGATTGACGTATCCCAAGACGGTGTTGTCAACGTTCAAGTGTGCATCCCGTGCATGGGATGCCCCGGCGTAGGCATGTTGCGAGAGAATGTTCGCGAAGCGGTCCTTGCACTCCCTGGCGTTACTGGTGTTAATGTTGAAGAGGGATGGCATTTGCCGTGGTCACGAGAGATGATCGAGCCCGATGTTCAAGACATGATGCGGGTTAATGGCATACAGGTTTGAAAGGCGGGTGATGCGGGATGGCTACCAAGCTTAAATCTAGGAAAAAAATTGATCAAAAGCGCGAGCGGGGTGGCACTGACCCAAAATATTATGAGGTATTTGCGCGAAAAGACTCTCACTCCGAACTCTCACATGTAGGTTCTGTTGAGGCACCAAACGATCAGTTAGCGCAGGTTCGTGCATGGTATATTTACGATCAGCACAAGTGGAAAGAAATGTGTGTTGTTCCGCTGGAGGCTATCATCACGGTAACTGAAGAAGGCAAGTCCGCTAAGATAAAGATGGCCTGACAATGGAGAGATTGAGGAAATTATTATGGCTTACACGCCTGGAAACCCTGGCACAAAATTAGATAACAACTTTGAAAACGACCTTTTAGCACTCGCTGACACCAAACTTGTGCTGGGTAACTGGTACGCAGAATGCGTGATGAATGGACGTTCCCTTCCTGATTTTGCAGCCATACTGGGTATGTGCACGTCTAATTATGGACACACTAGGGCGATATACCAGTACCTTGCTGCCCATGGACATGATTATGAGCATCTGGAACGGGGTCGTGGCCCAGAAGAAATACATTCCGCTAACCTTTTAGACAAAGCGCCGACCGGGTGGGAAGATTTTATCGTTTCTACTTGGCTAGCGGAGCTTTCGACTTGGATGCTTGCCTCCGGTTTTTTGAACCACGAAGACCGGGCTGTCGCGGGCATCGCAAAGAAAATCGGCGAGGAAACATATTTTCATCTTAAATATGCGCAGGGTTGGTTCCAAATCATTGGTGAAGGCAAAAAACAAACTAAGCTCTTTCAAAAAGCCTTTGAAATCCGTTTCCCGCTTGCTCTTAGATGGTTTGGCCCCGCGCGGGGCAAAGACCCGGTACACCAAGCTGGTGACCGCAACACTCCATTAAGAAAACTGCGTGATGCTTTTTTAAAGGAAGCAGGTAGTGCAGAAAAATTATTGGGCGCCGAACTTACTCAGGAAAAATCAGTTGACTTTGGAAAAGACTGGCGCTCCAACGCTAGGCGCTCCGGCGCTATGCCTGACAGCTTGTTCGAAGTTGTGCGTTTCAAGGACTCGGAAATTGCCCACTAACAGGTCTGATACTTTTGAACGTGATCTAGGCGGATACGCTGCCCGACACCGCGATATGCACACAGGTGACCCTGATTTCGAAGGGGTGAAATGCCCCGAATGCGGCAGTGTTTCTCTTGAGGTTATATCCCTCTTTGGCGGAGCTGCCTCCGAGGTTATGTTTCGCTGCTGCGACTGCAACACCAGCTTCAATTGGATAAAATGGCGCGGTAAGTTGCCACCGGCGCCATCTGTAGAAAAATAAACAAATAGGATAAAAACATGCCCGACCGAGCTGTCACCACAACTAGGTCGGGGGAGACGGCGCTGGGTCAACGCCTCGGCGGTATGACTGACCCGGGCTTTAATCGCCCCGAGGTGCATGCGGAAGATGCACTGCTATCACGACGGTCCATAAGGTCTTTCGAAGACAAACCTGTACCCAACAGTTTAATGCGACGGATCCTGGAAGCCGCCCGTTGGGCACCCTCCGGATCAAACATACAACCGTGGAAGGTGCACGTCTTAAACGGCGAGGCGCGGCAACGTTATAGCGATGCGATCATTTCTGCTGAGCGGAATGGCGAGAACCGCGATATGGAGTATAATTACTATGCCCCAGAATGGCGAGAGCCGTTCCTTGCACGACGACGAGCCTGCGGGTTCGGCCTTTATTCTGCAATGGGCATCGCCCGCGAGGACAAAGCCGCTCGACACGAGGCCTTCATCGACAATTTCAGATTTTTTGGTGCCGCCACCGGCTTGCTTTTTTGGATACCCTCTGACCTAGAACACGGTTCTTGGTTGGATTATGGGACATTCATTCAGTCAATCTCAATTGCTGCTCAGGGATGGGGGCTCGATACCATCGCCCAGGGCGCTCTTGGGGAATTCCCGCATGTCGCTCACAAAATGTTTGAAGTTGGTGATGACTTTACCCTCATTGGCGGTATGAGCATCGGATGGATGGTCGAAGATAACCCGGTAAACCAATTCCAACCCGGCCGGATCGCGGTCGATGAATTCACAACCTGGATAGACTAAAAGGAATGGTAAATGGACTATAATAAATACGAAACGCTTTTATTCGAAAAGCGTGACCGCGTCCTCACTGTCACATTAAACAGACCGGAAAAGCTGAATGCCATAAATGGGCCGATGCATGTGGAGTTATCCCACGTCTTTGAGGATATCAATAGAGACCGCTCCGTTGATATTGTGATACTGACCGGAGCTGGTCGCGCTTTTTGCGCGGGTGGAGATGCCGACTGGTTGCAAGAGTTGATTGACGACCCCTGGGGTTGGGAAACGCTATCAGAAGAGGGTAAAAGGTCAATGATGTCCATCTTGGATTGCAGACAACCTGTGATCGCAAAATTGAATGGCGCCGCTGCTGGTTTGGGTGCAACGCTAGCGCTTTATTGCGACGTAATTATGGCGGCGGATACGGCACGGATCGGTGACCCGCACGTGAAGGTCGGTCTAACTGCGGGAGACGGCGGATCGGGTATCTGGCCATATTTAATCGGGTTCGCCCGTGCTCGAGAATTCTTATACACCGGTGAGATGCTAACTGCGCAAAGAGCTGCAGATATGGGCTTGATAAATCGTTGTGTCCCTGCGGACGAGTTAGACAAAATTGTTGATGAGTTCGCAGATGGACTGGCAAATGGCGCGATCCGAGCCATCCAGTGGACAAAGCAAGCAATTAACGCGCCACTCAAACAGGTGGTGTCTGCGAACCTTGATTACTCGCTATCCTTGGAGTCAAAGTCAAACATCACTGAGGATCACCAAGAGGGCATAAATGCACTTCGAGAAAAACGCAAACCTGTTTTCAAGGGGAAATAACGGGTTTAGCGCCAAAAAGGGCTGGACTTAGCCAGCCCTTTTTTAAAAACTAGTCCTTTAGATTTTCTCAGTCGCCACCTGTATCAATTTAAAAATTGGTGCAATTAACAGGTCGTTAAGCAGATTATTTTTTAAAGTGCACAAATTAGTAACACCGGTCGTTAAGGCACTAGTGTTGGCGGACCGCGTCCATAAATTTTGATTGCGACACCATTAAACGCTCATGCTGCCCACGAGCAATTTCTGCGACGCCACAGCGAACAAAAACGTTGAAAACAAAACGTTTTCTATCAATCCCAGATATCACGGCCTCTGCTTCAAGAACCGAACCCGGTACGGCATTGCCCCAGAACCAAATATCGTTATGGATCCCAACACTCGCGTCATCAGCACCAAACCCAGGAGCGAGAATATTGTGACACGCCATTTCGCAGGCCAGATGTACCACCCACACAGACAATTTTGTCTCATTAAAATGATCACACGAGAGACTTATAACCTGTCTGGCCGACAACCCTAAAAAACCATCCGGCATCAGATGAATACCCGGCTGACATGGCCACTAACGACCTTCCTTTTCGAGTCCCAGCCGACAACCCGACAAACCACCAGCATCCCGGTAAAAGAAATAACTTCGGCTATTATATGAACCTCGTCGCCAATGGCGGTGGCCGCTAAATGACGAATATTAATCCGCATGCACTTTGTGACACCCTCTCCACATACCTGATCCGCAGCAGTGTCACACAGATCTGCAAGCATTGGGGTTGCCAAAACATTTACGCCGGGATTGCCCAACACTTCGGCTGAAAGTCTCTCCGTGACCTCAGTTACAGTTTCCACTGAATGCCCTATTTTTACAGGCATGCTATCAGACGGCGGGGCGGTAACGGATAATGCGATCATCATCGCGACGCCGTTCCAGATAGCCGTCAGTCACTAAATAATTTAAATGCGCCAGTGTTTCGCCGAGCGCAAAACCGAATTCGAAGACGCCTATGTCGCGACTAAACAACGACGGGATCAAGTCGGTTGCAGTCTGCGGTTCAGAGCAGAAATCCAAAGCCGCATCTAGGCGAATTTGGTGATGCGCCCGCAGGTCGTCTAATCGCCCGTGCAAACCGCGAAATGGATAATCATGGGACGGTAGGACCAAAACGTCATCTGGAAGGTGACGGAATTTTTCAAAACTATTGAAATAATGGCGCAATGGGTCACCGTCAGGTTCAGTATACCAAAGGCTAATATTTGAACTTATACGAGGAAGAATTTGGTCGCCGGCAATAAGGATATTCATATCAGGGCACCAGAGAGAAGCATGTTCGTGGCTGTGTCCACCGCCTGTTATTACATTCCACATGCGTCCATTTATTTCGATTTTTTCGCCGTCCTGTATACGTTTGACAGTTTCTGGAAGACGATACCAAGGGTCCTTGAATGCTTCCCGCACCTCTTTGAAACCAGCCGTCATTTTTTCCGGGGCACCATTGTCGCGGTAGAATTCAATCCAGCGATCAAAGTCATGCGTTAATGTCTCGGAGACAGCTACATGAGCCTGTAGCCATTCCGCATAGGTCATCCACAGAGGTGCCATGCGTTTTTCTTCGAACCAGCCAGCCAGCCCCAGATGGTCTGGGTGAAAATGCGTGACTATGGTTCGATTTATAGGCCCGCCCGCGGCAATCCTATCGATCGCGTCGTCCCAAATATCCCGAATTTTCTTTACGTTGTAGCCGGTGTCTATGACAGTCCAGCCGGCGTTATCTTCCAAAAGCCAGAGGTTTATGTGGTTCAAGGCAAACGGAAGCGGCATGCGCACCCAGTGGATTCCAGGCGCAACTTCAAGGGTTTCGCCAAAGTCTAACTTTTTAAAAGGATAATCGGGAGCATATTGCATAGCCGAGTTTATAAGGGCGGTACCTACAACCGACAATACGGAGAGAGAAAGTCTCTTAAACGGGCGATAATTTCAGGTGGATCCTCAAGGTGCGGAAAATGCCCTAGGCCCGCGATCATCTCGGTTCGCGCGCTCGGAACCGCGTTGGTAATGCTCTCCAACTGACTTGGCAGACCGTAGGCATCCTCTGTTCCTTGCAGCGACATCAGCGGCACTGCAATACTCGAGATCTCTTTTGAGATATCCCAGTTGTCGTAAAATTTTTTTTGCCAAACATCAGTCCAGCATTTTAGCAGGTGCGGCGCGTTGTCGCCGTGAAAACGGGTCATCCAGTCTGGGATATCACCCTCGCTATACATTTTGCTATGGCGCAGCACCTGACCGTAGGTGAGTTCATCGCGGCGCACATGGGCAGCGATAGTAACGATCGCGCGGACACGACCGCGAAAGCGGGCCCCATGAAGCAATGCGATCGTCCCACCGTCTGAGTGACCAACAAGGCAGCAATCGTTTATCTTCGCAGATGCCAATAGGTTTTCTAGAAAATCCGCGGCATCTCCCATAAAGTCGTCGGGAAATTCGGGCTCCGGCCCAGAACGACCATATCCCGGTCGATCAAAAACGAAGGCAGGTAAATCAAGTTCCCTCGCGATTTGCATAGGAAAACCGCGCATGGTCCCTACACTGCCAAGTCCATCATGAAGGAAGACAAGTGCGGTCCGGCCAGCCTTTCGAGGCGACCGCCAGACACCAAATATTGATCTGCCACACACATTTAACCACGTTGCACCGGCCTCATCTGCAGGAGGATCGAGAACATCTGAATTTGGGAAGGGTGAAGGCTTCATTCAATAACGTCGATATCAGCCGGACGCTGGTTTGCTAAGCCGCAGAGTATAGATGTTAAATCAAAAAACCTTATCCGTCGCATTATCTGCTGGTCCCAATTGTCAGCCTGTCTCTTTATTTTTAATCGGAGCTTAATAAAATTTGATACATTTTTTTAGATATCCTGGTGTACATCTCTCAGTGCATTCAGTTCCCGTCAATAGCAGCCGGCTTCTCGAGCCCGCTGGCGCACCAGAGCGAGCACAGCGTCAATGTATGGAGTTTCAACGCCAACCATCCGACCCATTTCCTGTACCGCCGTTATCAACGCATCGATTTCCATAGGCCGACCACGTTCTAAATCTTGAAGCATCGAAGTTTTGTGTGCTCCTACCTGCACTGCACCATTAATCCGCTTCTCAACGTCGATAGAAAACCGCACGCCCAATGCTTCGCCAATAGCCTGCCCTTCCAACATCATTTTCCTCGCTATTTCGCGTGTACCTGAATCTGTGCCAATCGTTTCTAACGTAGAATGGGTCAATGCGCTGATAGGATTAAACGAGAGGTTTCCCCAGAGCTTGACCCAGAGTTCGTTTCGTATGTTTGGCCTGACTGGCGCTTTAAAACCCGACGAGATCAGTATTTCAGAGAGCGCCACAATCCGATCAGTTTTTTCTCCGGAAGGCTCACCCAACGAGAACCGGTCACCCTCTACATGCCTTATGATACCCGGCTCCGACACTTCTGCAGCAGGATAAACAGCACACCCTATCATGCGATCAGGACCGAGATTGTCCCAAAGCACGTTACCGGGATCAAGACATCCTATACGACGTCCCGTGTATTCTCCTTCAAGGCCATAGAAATACCACCAGGGTATACCGTTTACTCCCCAAACCACCGCCGTACTTTCGTGAAACAGTTGCGCGAAGTTAGCCGCAACTGGAGGAACCGAGTGGGCCTTCAGGGTCACAAAAACGTAATCTTGCGGCCCGGCGTCGGCAGGGTTTTCAAACGCCCGGACATTCGCAACATATCGTTCATCATCCTTTATCAGTGTTAGACCATTCTGTTGAATAGCTTCTAAATGCGATCCCCGCGCGATCAGTGTTACGTCGGCTCCTTTCAGCGCGAGGCCAGCACCGAGATAGCCACCGATGGCACCAGCTCCATAGATGCAGATTTTCATCGAGTTACCTCTGATTATCCGAGCCCGAGTTTTTCAGCTAAGCCGATACGCTGGAGTTTGCCAGTCGCTCCTTTGGGTATTTCATCTAAGACCAAAACACGGCGTGGAACCTTGAAATCAGCAAGATGTCCTGAAACGAAGTCTCGAACATCCGACTCTTCGGCCAACTCTCCCTCACGCAACACGATTGCGGCTGCAACTTCTTCGCCTAGCTTGTCGTGCGGCATGGCGAAGGTAACCGCCTGAGCAACTGCTGGGTGGTCCATGAGCACTTCATCCACCTCGCGCGGAGAAATTTTTTCGCCACCACGATTAATGATTTCCTTAAGTCTTCCCGTGATCAATATATACCCTTCCTCGTCCATCACGCCTTGGTCGCCAGTACGAAACCAACCATCTGTAAAGGAGCTCGCATTCGCTTCCGGATTGTTTTCATAGCCAGGCGTAACATTAGGGCCACGGATAACTATTTCTCCAACCTTACCGATTTCGATAAGTTTGCTATCGGACTCGTCCATAATCGCAACCTCGGGACCGGCCGCAATCCCAACGGATCCCGGTTTACGGGTAGCGGGTGGCAAGGGATTACAAGCCATTTGGTGCGCGGCCTCTGTCATTCCGTATGCCTCGACGACGGGAACATCGAAGGTGTCCTCAAGCTCTTTCATTACCTGCGGCGGTAGAGAAGAGGACGAAGACCGGATAAGTCTTAGATTAGCCCGAGCGCGCCCAACGCTCTCCGTATTGCGACTGGCACGTGAGAGAATAGCCTGGTGCATCGTGGGCACTGCCGTGTACCAACTGGGTTCAATTTCATCAAGCCAGCTAAAAACACGTAATGCGTTGAACCCTGGTGCACAGTGAACACTCGCCCCGGCACCCAAAGACGAGAGCACGGCGGCAATCAAACCATGAATATGAAATAGAGGCATAATGTTCATGCAGCGGTCTTCAGCAACAAGCTTAAGCGATTCTGCGATGTGGCCTGCCGAGGCGGTAACATTACGCTGCGTCAATGGCACAATCTTGGGCCGCGATGTGGTGCCGGAGGTGTGGAGAACGAGTGCGACGTCATCGGCCTCTGCCATACCGGGGTGAGCGACAGCACCAGCGCTTTTTCCCTCCAACCTGAAACTACCCGCACATTTGCTCTCATCGGAAATTAAAGTGAAAACTGGTATATTCCGATCCTGAGCGGCCGAAAGCGCAGGTGATTCGGAGCCTTCTTCAACCACAAGTGCCTTAGCAGCAAGGTCGTCGAGATAAAAATCAAATTCTTCCCGGCGATAGGCCGGATTAAGCGGTGCCGTTGTGGCCCCGCAACCAATGGTGACAAATGCAGCCGCCATTTCGGGGCTATTAGGGAGCACAATGGCAACACGATCGTTACGCCCTACTCCCAATTCATTTAGACGTGCGACAGTCGTGTCAGCAAGTTCTCGAAGCACCGCGTAGTTTTGGCCAGTGCGTTTAGGGGCGCCAATTGCAGTCGCGTCATTTTTACCGATTGCCAGCAGATCTCTGATTGTTTCGAAGCCCGACATTTTCCGTTTCCTATCTTTCACGCACCATATTTTGACTTAGCCTCGATGCGTCGGCGATGAAGCACCGGCTCTGTATATCCGCTAGGTTGTTTTATCCCCTCGAAAACCAGATCGCACGCGGCTTGGAAGGCAACACTATCCTCAAAATCAGGCGCCATATCATGGTAGCCTGGATCGCCCACGTTTTGTCCATCCACAACAACCGCCATACGTTCCATTGTCTCCCGCACCTGTTTTTCGGTGCAAACGCCGTGATGTAGCCAGTTGGCAATGTGCTGACTAGAAATACGCAGCGTAGCGCGATCCTCCATTAAGCCAACATCATTAATATCCGGCACTTTCGAGCAACCAATACCCTGATCTATCCAGCGAACAACGTAACCGAGGATCCCCTGAACGTTATTTTCTAGCTCTGCCTGAATATCTTCGGGCGACCAATTTGGGCGATCAGCCACGGGTAGGGTAAGTATATCGTCAAGACTGGCGCGAGCACGCGATTTTAACGTTTCCTGTCGGTTGAATACGTTCACCTTGTGATAATGCATAGCGTGCAGCGTGGCCGCCGTAGGAGATGGCACCCACGCGGTATTCGCACCCGCCATAGGATGACCAATTTTCTGCTCCAGCATTGCATTCATCAGATCTGGCATCGCCCACATACCCTTGCCAATCTGTGCGTTCCCTTGCAAACCACATTCAAGACCAATATCCACATTCCAATCTTCATATGCGGAGATCCAGGGAGACGTCTTCATCTCTGCTTTACGAATCATCGGGCCTGCCTCCATGGAGGTGTGCATCTCGTCACCGGTACGGTCTAAGAACCCGGTGTTGATAAAAACAACACGTTCCCTTGCAGCACGAATGCATTCCTTTAAGTTCACTGTTGTTCGACGTTCTTCGTCCATAATTCCCATTTTTAAAGTATTGCGAGCCAGTCCCAGCGCGTCTTCGACGCGCGCTAAGGTTTCAGAAGCGAAGGCCACTTCATCCGGTCCGTGCATTTTGGGTTTCACGATATAAACTGACCCCTCGCGGGAGTTCGGATATCGGCCGTTGCCCAGCAGATCATGCATAGCGATTAGTGATGTAATGATCGCATCAAGGATCCCCTCAGGCATTTCATTTCCATCAGCGTCCAGGACCGCGTCTATATTCATCAAGTGACCCACGTTGCGAATGAGCATCAAGCTTCGGCCAGAATTCACTCTCTCGACCCCGCCGTCTGGAGAGGTGTAGGTGTGGTCGGGATTCAATTCACGGAAAACTGTTTTGCCGCCCTTTTCGAAACTCTCGGACAGGTCACCACGCATTAGACCTAGCCAGTTTCGATAAACGAGAACTTTGTCTTCGGCATCAACAGCTGCGATCGAATCTTCGCAATCCATAATTGTGGTAATCGCAGATTCCAAAACAACATCGGAGATATTCGCCGGGTCTTCCTTTCCAATTGGGTGTTCCGCGTCTATGTGTATTTCAAAATGTATGCCATTGTTTTCGAAGACGAGTGTTTTGGGTGTGCCGGCATCCCCTACAAAACCAGCGAACCGGGCGTCATCTGAAAGACCTACGATAGACCCATCTTTCTGTTTAATGCGGAGCTTTCCCTGCTCTATCGAGTAACCGATCGCCTCGGCATGACTACCTTTATCTAGCGGGGCTGCCTCGTCCAGGAAGTCACGTGCATACGCGATAACTCTAGCACCGCGCGAGGGATTGTATGTCTCCCTTATCTCCGCTCCGCCTGCCTCGGAAATTGCATCCGTACCGTACAAAGCATCGTAAAGACTTCCCCAGCGCGCGTTAGCTGCATTCAATGCATACCTCGCATTCATCAGGGGAACAACTAACTGCGGGCCCGCAATTCTTGAGATTTCAGGGTCCACGCGATCAGTTTCGACCGAAAACAAGCCTCCTTCATCAACCAGATAACCAATTTCCCTGAGAAAGGTTTTATATGCTTCCAGATCTGGCGTTTGGCCTTTTCGCTCACGGTACCAATCATCAATTTTTTGCTGAAGCTCATCTCGGCGCTTAAGTAATTTGCGGTTTTTTGGCGTAAGATCGCGAAACATTTCATTCACAGCGGCCCAAAATTTGGACTGCTCAAGGCCAGTTCCGGGTAGTGCTTCTTTATTTACAAAGTCGTAAAGAACAGTTGCAACCTGGAGGTCGCCCACTGAGGTTCGGTCAATCATTAAGTCATCTTTCTTTTGTTGTTCGGCGCCGATACTTACATCCTGTTCTGTGCCAAACTATCGTCGAGGGTAATCCAATTTTTTCATGCATGAGTCAAACACATACCGCTACAGGCTATCGGTAATTTAAACCCTGAGATACTTACGTGGCTGCTGATATCATAGCACAGACGCCGAAATAGCATGATCCAATCGGACGTCGAGTTGAAAGTAGCAGATACCGCGAAAATAATAACGATAGAACGAGGTAATACAGAAGTTTAGTCTTTGCGTTTGTCGTTGCCTGACAGCGTTTCGAGTTGTTTTTGCATCGCGTTCAGCTGGGCCTTCATTGCGTCTAATGCCTCAGCAGCATCTGCAGGTTCGGCGCCTCGGTTATCACCCGAATTCTCAGTCTCCTGGACCTCGGCCCCATGCTCCTGTTGATTATGCGGCTTCATCATATCCATGGCCTGCTCAAACATTTCAAGGTTCTTTCGGCCCACTTCCTCGAAAGAGGAAAATGGGTAGAGCCCGCTAAAGGTGTTTTCCATATAGTTTCGCATTTGCTCCTGATTGCGCGCAAATGACTGCATCGTCATGTCGAGGTACTGAGGCACAACTCCTTGAAGATTATCTCCGTAGAAGCTGATTAACTGTCGCAAAAAACCCGTCGGTAGCAAGTTATTACCTTTTGCTTCCTGTTCTACGATAATTTGCGTCAACACAGCTCGGGTGATGTCTTCATTCGTTTTTGCGTCATAAACCAAAAACTCAATGCCGTCTCTCACCATGGTTGCAAGGTCGTCCAGTGTCACGTAGCTGCTCGCCGCGGTATTATAAAGACGACGATTGGCATATTTTTTTATTGTGATGATACCAGGGGCGTCCTTGCCCGCGTTGCTCGCCTTACGGGCCATGGCGCCAACCTCCTAAATCTTTATCGCAAATCTAATTTCTTGATTTTTACATTTCTGCTGCATTGCATCAATCATTTGATGCAATGCCGAAAGAGCCGGAGATATGGCGAAGCCCAAACACGTGGCTTATAATCACATGATGAATGACGCTTTTGACCTAAACGAGCTCGCACGTCGGTACCTTGATCTATGGCAACAACATCTCCTTCAAACGGCAAAAGATCCCGATCTCACTGCGGACCTAGCCACAATTATGGAGGTGATGCCAAGCTTGTTTTTTTCAGCATCACCCAAAATGACAGAGACTCCGATTGACGAAACAACGCAACGGGCCACGACCACTGCCACTACATCTGATGGCAGGAATGGCGATATCGATGAACTCCGCCACCGCTTGGCCGTTGTTGAGGAACGGCTGGTCGCCCTGGAGGAGCAATCTGGCGGAGCAAGGAAACGCACTGCAAAAAGAACTGAGAGGAGTTAATCCTGAGGAGTTCGCTGATGAATTAGCTACTGAGCTTCTATCGCGAACCAATAAATTTTTGCAAGGCATAGAAACTTATCGTTCACACTCTTTCACACGAGATCTCACATCGCCGGCATCCATATGGCAGAGCGGTTCAGTTCAGCTGTTGGATTACGGGGAAACAGACCCAACAGGAAGAAACGGACGACCAGTTTTAGTTATCCCATCACTGATCAACCGAAGTTACATTATGGACCTTACTGCGGAATGCAGTTTTCTCCGTTATCTTGCATCGCAAGGTCTGCGGCCACTTCTAGTGGACTGGGGCCAGCCAGATAAGAAATCACTCGCCCAAACACTGGATGACTGCGTCGCGAAGACTTTGCGGAATGCACTTAACTTTACAGTTGACTTGTTTATGCAGAGGCCGGTCCCGATCATTGGATATTGTATGGGAGGGACACTAGCGACCGCGCTTTCAGTTCTTGAGCCGAAAAAATGTGATGGATTGGTTTTGCTAGCCGCGCCATGGGACTTCCACGCTGGTGATAACGGCCTGACATCGGCCATTACAAACGCCCATTCATCACTTGAACGGATTATTTCACTTTTTGGCTATCTCCCCGTAGATGTTATTCAGACGATGTTTTTTTATCTCGACCCTTCTCTAGGCTGGAATAAATTCCGGGAATTCTCTGAATTAAATCCAAATAGTCGCGAGGCGGCGAATTTCGTTGCGCTTGAGGACTGGCTTAATGATGGCGTGCCGTTAGCTGCCGAAATCGCGCGCACCTGCCTGTTCGAATGGTATACAGCCAATAGCCCAGCAAGGGGCAGGTGGCAAATCGCGGGTAAGACTATCGATCCGACGCGGATTACTCTTCGCACGCTCGGAGTTATACCGGCCAATGATCGGATCGTGCACCCCAACTCTGCAAAAGCACTCTTGAGTGCCATTTGCAGCGTAGACACGCTGACACCAGCGGCAGGACACATTGGAATGATGGTAGGCCACAACTCGAGGATGGCAGTGTGGAAGCCCATTGCGAAGTGGATCCATGAAAGATGTGCGCCGCAATAATACAAGCCGGTAATAATCACAATAATTTGGCACTAATTTTTGTGCATTGCCTGCCGTTGATTGAAAGAAAATTCAATTAAGTTTATATGAAATAATCATTTTGAATGATCGGCCTCGTAGGCTGACCGCAAAAAAGAGAGAAGCCCAATGACAAACGTCGTGATTGCAAGCGCCGCACGCACACCGGTGGGTTCGTTTAACGGCTCACTCAGTTCCCTTTCAGCTTCGGATCTCGGAAAAGTCGCCATTGAAGCTGCGCTCGAACGTGCCGGGGTGGCCGCCGAGGACGTTTCGGAAGTGATTATGGGTCAGATTTTGACTGCCGCGCAAGGCCAGAACCCGGCCCGGCAGGCTTCGATAGGCGCCGGTCTGCCAGTGGAGGTGCCCGCGTACGGTGTGAATCAACTGTGTGGATCTGGTTTAAAATCGGTCGCCATGGGCCTACAGGCGATCCTAAATGGAGACTCCGGTATCGTGGTCGCCGGCGGTCAAGAGTCAATGAGCATGGCTCCGCACGCGTCTAACTTACGTGCTGGAACCAAAATGGGCAGCACCGAATTGGTTGATACCATGATTAAAGACGGCCTATGGGATGCCTTCAATGGTTATCACATGGGCAATACCGCAGAGAACGTGGCTGAAAAGTGGCAGATAACACGAGAACAGCAGGACGAATATGCTGCGGCATCACAAAATAAGGCAGAGGCCGCGCAAAAAGCCGGAAAATTCAAGAATGAAATCGCTCCAGTAAAATACAAAACCCGCAAAGGCGAAATAATTGTAGAAGAGGACGAATATCCAAAATCAGGTGTGACAGCGAAGTCGCTATCAACTCTGCGACCGGCTTTTGACAAAGAGGGTACTGTTACCGCCGGCAACGCATCTGGCATAAATGATGGAGCAGCCGCGTTAGTCCTAATGTCAGAGGATGAAGCTAAAAGCCGCCACATCGAGCCTATGGCACGAATCGTCTCTTGGGCTCAGGTAGGTGTCGATCCAGCAATCATGGGTTCAGGACCAATTCCGGCCAGCCGCAAAGCACTTGAAAAGGCAGGTTGGTCTGCCGAGGAACTCGACCTCGTGGAAGCGAATGAAGCTTTCGCCGCGCAGGCATGTGCAGTAAACAAGGATCTTGGGTGGGATGTGGATAAGGTTAATGTTAACGGCGGTGCCATCGCGATCGGTCACCCGATTGGAGCATCCGGGGCGCGTGTTCTTACAACCCTTTTATACGAGATGCAGAAACGCGATGCCAAAAAGGGGCTGGCCACTTTATGTATTGGCGGCGGCATGGGCATAGCGATGTGCGTTGAGCGCGACTAAACAGTTAAAAAATCGGATCGCTCTCAGCAGAAACATATTCAAACAAACCTTCAATTGATTGGATGGCGATCAAGCTTACGGCGAACTGGTGTGAATGGAAGAATTACAGATGCCAAGAGTTGCAGTTGTCACAGGCGGCACACGTGGGATCGGCGGTATCGTCTCTACCCAACTAAAAGCTAAGGGCTACAAAGTCGCTGCGGTATACGGAGGCAACACCGATGCAGCGAAGAAATTCGGAGACGACACCGGTATCGCCGTATATAAATTTGATGTGTCTGATTACAACGCCTGCGAGGAGGGCATAGCTCTTATAGAGCAGGACCATGGACCGACTGAAATATTGGTTAATAACGCGGGTATAACCCGTGACGGTACAATGCATAGGATGAACCCGGACAAGTGGCAGGCAGTTATCGACACAAATCTAGGTTCTTGCTTTAACATGAGCAGGTTAGTTATTGATGGAATGCGTGAACGTAAGTTCGGTCGCATCGTTAACATCGGGTCGATTAATGGTCAGGCAGGACAATACGGGCAGGTTAACTATGCAGCAGCCAAGTCCGGCATTCATGGCTTTACAAAGGCGCTTGCGCAAGAGAGCGCTGCCCAAGGCATTACGGTAAACGCTATTGCACCAGGTTATGTCGACACTGACATGGTGCGCGCTGTGCCCTCAGATATCCTAGAAAAAATCATTCAACGAATTCCAATGGGTCGGCTGGGTCGTGGCGAAGACATAGCGCGCGGTGTTCTATTTCTGGTTGCCGACGACGCCGACTTCATTACAGGCTCAACGCTATCTATCAACGGTGGCCAACATATGTATTAGGTGGCAGTGAAAGCTTAGATCGTGCGGGCACTAAAGCCGCGTATATTTATCAGTATCGAATTACCGCAGCATTTCTTACCGGCAGCGGATTATTTCACACAGAAATCCCTAGCATTCCCTGGCACAAGATATAGTTATATAGAAACACATCCCTTAAAGCGGTCATTAACAGGCTTGGCTGCGTTATATAAGCCTGTTTGTCCGAAACGGAGGCGCAATATGGATTCCATAGGTGAGAGCCTTTCAACAGTAGCTGAAGAATGGTTAACTCAGTTTGAAATAGCTCTTGCAACAGATGACAAGGATTTGCTGTCCACACTATTCTTGCCTCAGAGCCATTGGCGAGATTTGCTGGCGATAACATGGGACATAACCACATCTAGCGGCGCTGGAGTTATTGCTTCGCGTCTCGTTAGCTTCCAGGCCGAGATGGGGGCAACCGAATTCCGCCTCGACGAAACTGATGCACCGGTGCGCGTCGTGTCACGGGGCGGAAAAGAGGCCGTGATCGAAGCAATATACAGTTTCGCAACAGTGCACGGGCGGGGGCACGGGGTTTTTCGATTGCTTCAAGACCCCGCAGATGGCGGTAAGTTGAAGGCTTGGACGCTCCTCACGGCACTTAACTCTATTGCAGGACATGAAGAGACGGTTGGCGCTGACCGCCCAACGGGAGAGGCCTATTCACGCGATTTTAAAGGGCCTAATTGGCAAGACCGACGGAACGCGGCCATCGCCTATGAAAGTCACGATCCAGAGGTATTGGTTGTTGGAGGAGGACAGGCTGGCTTGTCTGCCGCCGCCCGGCTGACCCAGCTCGACGTGGACACCCTGGTCGTCGATTCCAACGCGCGGGTCGGGGACAATTGGCGTAAACGCTATCATGCGCTGGTCCTCCACAATCAAGTCCATGTCAACCATTTCCCATATTTGCCATTCCCTCCCAATTGGCCGACCTACATTCCCAAAGACAAACTGGCTGGCTGGTTTGAGGCCTATGTTGAGCTAATGGAGCTGAACTATTGGACAAACACCACATTCACCGGCGGCGTCTACGATGAGGTGAGAGGGCAATGGCGAGCGGAACTTTCGGATTCCCACGGAACAACGAAGACAGTACGCCCAAAACATATTGTCATGGCAACCAGTGTCAGCGGCATTCCAAATGTACCAGTCATCCCGACACTCGAGATTTTTAAAGGAAATGTCATCCATTCGGGCAAGTATGTTGGCTCCCGGGACTTAGCTGGAGCCAACGTCCTAATTATTGGCACGGGTACTAGTGGCCACGACATAGCACAAGACCTGCATTCCAATGGCGCGAACCCAACACTAGTGCAACGCAGCCCTACTCTAGTCCTCAATGTGGAACCGGCGGCGCAGCTACCGTACACCCTATATAATGAAGCTATCTCCCTAGACACCAAAGATTTGATTGCATCCTCAATGCCGTTGGAACCATTAAAAGCCGCACACAAATGGATGGCAGAGGAAGCCTCGCGCCTAGACGCGGCACTGATTGATAAACTTGAGAATGCTGGATTTCGAATTGATCACGAAGATGTATACGGGTGGCAATTTAAGTACATGAACCGAGGTGGCGGATACTATTTCAACGTTGGATGTTCAGACCTTGTCGCCAATGGCGAAGTGGGTCTAATCCAGAGCGACAACATTGAAACCTTTGTCGCCGATGGAGTGCGAATGAAGGATGAGACCTTCCTACCTGTGGATATTGTGATCCTGTCAACTGGATATAAGGGGCCCGAAGAAATGGTCAGAAATCTCATGGGCGAAGATGTCGCTGGCCGGGTCGGCCGTATATGGGGTTGGAACGAAGATAAGCAGGAGCTTAATAATATGTGGATGCGGACTGGGCAGCCGGGGCTCTGGTTCACCGCTGGGAGCTTCGCGCAGTGCCGAATTTATTCTAAATACCTAGGTATGCAGATAAAAGCCTGCTTAGAGGGTCTCATCCGAACGGATAAACCAAATACTAAGTCCCAACGCTACTGAATGCGTTTCACCCGAATTCCCGCGCATCACTTAGAATAGTCTCCGACATAGACGAACGCTTGTTGAACTCCTCGAACCAGGCTGCAAGGGACGGACAATCACCACGCCAGTCATCATCTGGGAAAGTTTGATCGACAAATGCTAACGCGACGGCGATCGAAATCGTACCGACGTCTATCTTTCCCGCAAATCCCGAGACGTCTCTTTCCAACGCCAGAATTCCATTAAACACAATCGCCCTGTTATGAGCGATAATTCCGCCTGACTGGCGCTCTATTTTTTTTAAGCTTTCGACAAAGCAGGTCACCATAGAGGTGATCATTCCGTCAGCCAACGCCTGACGGGTAAGCACAACCCAGCGGTCTCCATCATCGCGCGGCAGAAATTTAGGTCCGTCACATTTGACGTCCAGATACTCCATAATTACGGGTGAATCATAAATCGACAAACCTTCATCTGTGATCAAGCAGGGTATCTGTCCAAGCGGGCTCGGTGTTGCCTCCCTATCCTCCCTTTTGAGCGGGTTGGATTTTTCTTTTGTTACGATGCCTTCAATACCCTTTTCTTTCATTAACACGACGACCTTTCGGGCAAAAGGAGAAGTAGGAGACCAGCGGAGCTTCATGATCGAAGTTTCCTAAAAGTTATCTTTTCGTGTCCGAATTTCAGCAAATACTTCGACAGGCGGCTTTCCTTCCATGCCAATAACAGCAGCCATTTGCGGGTCATCGGCGCGAAGAAATGGATTGGTCCGACGTTCAACACCCATCAGCGACGGGACAGTCGATACGCCAGCCTCCCGCCGGGCCGTGATCTGCTTCGCGTACGCCCGCAAATCCCTATTATCGGGGTCTAAGCTAAGTGCGAATTTAGCGTTGCCCATAGTGTATTCATGTGCGCAGTAGACCCAAGTATCATCCGGGACTTTCTTGAACTTAGATATAGAATCATACATTTGCGGGAGGGTGCCCTCGAAAACACGCCCACAACCAAGCGCGAAAAGGGTGTCACCGCAGAATAAAGCCCGGCTTTCGGCAAACCAGTAGGCAATATGGCCAGCAGTGTGGCCAGGAACGTCCCAGACTTTTGCCTCGGCTTCGTAGAGCATGAATGTATCATCGTCCGCGAGTTCAACATCAATCATCGGTATTCGGTCACGATCTGCTTTGGGGCCGACAACAGTGCAATTCGTAGCTTTTTTAATCTCTGGAATCCCGCCGACATGATCATCGTGGTGATGAGTGGCGAGGATATGGGTCAGGTTCCAACCAAACATTTCAATTGTGTTCAGAACTGGTGCGGAGTCGGAGGGATCGACGACTGCCGCGTTTTCAGACGAGCTCTCACGCAGGAGATAAACATAGTTATCGGAACGGGTTGGAATCTGATGAATTTCTAACGTAGACATTTGTCCAGGCCTTTGGAGTAAATTAACAAAACAATAAGACCCTAACAAACCCGATAACGAGCGCCAACAGCGGGGTGATCTATTTCTTTTCAGCGGCGAAAACGCAAGGCATAGTCTATACGTGTATAATGATGTCATTGACCTACGGGATTTTTACAGCTCTCCGCTTGGGCTAACGACGCAGCGAATAGTGCGGCGTTATGTTCGAAACATTTGGCCAGATACCCGCGGCATGAATATTGCCGGGGTCGGTTATCCAACACCCTATCTTCGCCCTTTTATAGAGAATACAGAGCGCGTTGTCGCACTGATGCCAGCACAACAGGGCGCTCTCAAGTGGCCAGCGGAGGAAGGAAATATTGTCTCTCTGGTACTCGAAGAAGGTCTACCGCTTCCCGATGTATCGGTAGACCGGGTCCTAATGATACATTCGCTAGAATATTCAGACCAGGCACGCAAACTACTTCGCGAAGTATGGAGGGTAATGACGGAAGGTGGACGCGTTCTCATTGTGGTGCCGAACCGGCGCGGCATATGGGCACGAATAGACCATACCCCATTTGGTCACGGCCAGCCTTTCACAGCAGCACAAATGTCACGGCTGCTCCGCAACAACTTATTCCAGCCAGAATGTTGGTCAGCCGGACTTTTTGTGCCTCCCACACGATCCCGCATGATCCTCGCCTCTGCGAACCCAATAGAACGACTGGGCTATCGCTGGTTTCAGGCAGTCGGAGGATTGTTATTTGTGGAGGCACAAAAACAGATCTACGCGGCCACTGGAAAGGCGCAAGAGACCACGCGGGAGCGGCGTTATGCTCGCGTCGTTGGAGGGAGCGAACACAAATCCACCTACAATACATATTGCCTTTGAGCCTTATTCTCGGGTAAGCACGAAAATCGCTTCTTCACCGCATATATTTGCAGCAGCACCGGCGGAATTAAGCCTTCGCGCCGATCCAGCGCGAGAGACTGATAGCGCTTGCTGTACTTTTAATCCCAGATCATCGCAAAGTTTAGAGAAATCCCGGATTGTGCAAAGATGGATATTTGGCGTGTCATACCACGAAGCCTTTTCATCACCGACAATTGGCATACGTCCTCTTAGCAGCATTTCAAGTCGAACACGCCAGTGACCGAAGTTGGTAAAAGATACAATTGCGTGGCGGCCGATGCGCACCAAATGAGACACCACTTCGCGCGGGTTACGCGTGGCTTGAAGAGTCCGGGTTAGCAAGACGTAATCAAAAGCATCATCGGGAAAGTATTCTAGATCGGTATCTGCGTCGCCCTGTATAACCGATAGACCGTTTGCGACACAGGCGTTCACACCGTCCTGGCTAATCTCGATCCCACGTCCATCTACCGCCTTATTGCGCCCAAGATAGTCAAGTAACGCGCCGTCCCCGCAGCCGATATCGAGAACACGGCTGCCATCATTGATCATAGTTACAATTATTTCTAGATCGTAACGCGTTAGCGAGGAGGTCTCAGATAAGACACTCCGGTTAATGCTACTTGTCTGACTCATTTACGCGCTAATCCGCGATGTTCAGCGGCGCCCTCAAGAAACCCTGACACGGTTGCGCAAAACTGTGGCTCTTCTAAAAGAAAGGCGTCATGTCCTTTGTCCGTATCAATTTCGACAAAACTAACATTTGCCGCAACTGCGTTTAAAGCCCGCACAATTTCACGACTTTCTTCAGTGGGAAAGAGCCAGTCACTGTTGAAGGAAATCACGCAAAACCTTACGGGCGTCGCTTCAAACGCGGCAGCCAAGACACCGCCGTATTCTGCCGCCAAATCAAAGTAATCCATGGCGCGAGTGATATAGAGATAAGAGTTCGCGTCAAATCTCTCGACAAAGGTGCTGCCTTGGTGCCGCAAATAACTCTCTACCTGAAAGTCCGCGTCAAAGCCAAAACTGATGGCTTCACGGGCTTGCAAACGTCGGCCAAACTTTCGATGCAACGCTGTTTCGGACAGATACGTGATATGTGCAGCCATTCGCGCGACTGACAAACCACCCTTCGGCTTTGCACCCTCCCGGAGATAGTTACCTTTGCGCCAGTCTGGATCAGCCATAATTGCCTGTCGGCCAACTTCATGAAAAGCGATATTTTGCGCGGAATGCCGAGCCGCTCCGGCGATCGGCACTGCAGAGAATACACGGTCAGGGTATTTAGACGCCCATTCTAGAACCTGCATCGCCCCCATCGAACCGCCAATGACGCAGAACAGTTGATCGATCCCAAGGTGATCAAGAAGCAAGGATTGGGCTCGAACCATGTCGCCGATCGTGATTACCGGGAATTCGAGTCCCCAAGGTTTATTTGTATCAGGATTAGTATCCTTTGGACCTGTTGATCCCATGCAACCGCCAAGGACATTTATGCAGACGAAAAAATATCGGTCAGTGTCCAGCGGTTTTCCTGGTCCCACCATTAACTGCCACCAACCTGGCTTATTAGTAAGTGGGTTGTTTTCTAAAACGTACTGATCGCCCGTCAGCGCGTGACAGATAAGTACAACATTAGATTTATCAGCGTTTAAATGACCACAGGTTGTGTAAGCAGCAGTGAATGGCCCGATTGTCTCTCCTGAGTCGAGACGCATAGGTTTGTCACGTGCCAGCTCTGCTTGAAGCCTCGGTAACTCCTCGTTAATAACTCCGGGTATCGGAGGGGTGTCGCGGGTCGCCCCCATTTCTGCAAACCATGTTGCTACTTTAGAAGACCCAAATAGCTAGGGTTGCTGTTATACTATGTCAATGTTTTCTTTGCATTTACAGGTCTCGGGGATTACATATTGCCCGCCTCAGGTAGAGTTTGCGTGAGGAAACAAAACGCAGAATTCTGCCTATTTAAAACTCAAAATGGCTCAAAGATGTCGGATGGAAATCTCAACCTTTCTTCGTTGCGCGAAGAAATTGACAGCATCGACGAACAATTGCACGACCTCATTGTTCGGCGAGCGGAGATTGCAGTGGCCGTACGAAGTTCCAAAGGTAATTCATCTATCTGGCGACCCGCGCGGGAAGCACAAATTCTTCGGCGACTTATTGCTCGTCATAAAGGGCCTTTCCCGAAGTCCACGATTGTCCAACTCTGGCGCGAAATAGTATCTGCGATGGTTCGCATTCAAGGTGAATTAAAAGTTGCCGTTTATGCTCCGGATGGTATTTACACATTCAGGGAAATGGCGCGAGATCATTTCGGTGCAGGGACGCCGCTGTCTTTGCATTCTTCGGCGCGTGCAGTGCTAAATTCGGTTCAAGATGGGAAAGCTACGGTCGGAATTTTGCCATTCCCGGAGGACGATGAAGCGGCACCTTGGTGGACAGTCCTCGCCGCCATAGAAACTGAGCGTAGGCTATCCGTTTGTGCTCGCCTTCCGTTTGTGCCAATGGCAGTTGATCACCGCGACGCCGCTCTTTGCGTGGCAAAAATTGAAGCAGAGAATAGCGGCGATGATAAAAGTTTCTTTGTTTTACACACGTCACCCCAAATTAGCCGCACGCGTCTGCAGGAAGCCATCACGGCAGCAGGCATTACACTTTTACGGCTTGTTGGAATAAATGAGCAGCTTGAGGACAACACAATGTTCCTATTAGAACTTGAGGGTTTCATCGAGCCGGACGACGCCCGTATCGCTCATCTGACCAATCCTGACCGTGGCGTTGCCAAAGACGCGTTCTTTCTTGGCGTTTACGCGACTCCTTTTTCTAGCGAAATCATCTCGAATATGGGAGGGCCCTGATGGTTCTCACCCCCCGCCCAGGTATAATAAAGATGGCGCCTTATGTTCCCGGCGCATCAAAACTGAAGGGTTTTGACACAGTCATCAAGTTATCATCGAACGAAGGGGCTTTGGGACCCAGCCCGAAGGCAACTGCTGCATTTAAGGCCACGGGTAACGAGTTACATCGGTATCCGGATGGCAATGCGTTAGAGTTACGCAAATCTATTGGTGACCGCCACGGATTAAACCCTGAAAAGGTTATTTGCGGTGCGGGGTCGGATGAGATCCTTGCGCTTCTGGCACGCGCCTATGCCGGCCCAGGGGATGAAATTCTCTTCGGCGAGCATGCGTTTGTGATGTACCCCATCTTCGCGTTGTCGGTTGGAGCAACGCCAATAAAGGCGCCGGAAACGAAATATACCGTCTCAGTTGACGCATTGCTCAGCAAAGTCACGGAGCACACGCGGATCGTTTATGTAGCAAACCCCAACAACCCTACAGGCACCATGCTTACTTCTGATGAAATGTCACGACTGCGTGCGGGGTTACGGGAAGATATTCTGCTCGTGATCGATGCTGCCTACGCCGAGTACGTTATCCGGGACGATTACTCGCCGGGTATCGAACTCGTTGACGCGAGCGAAAATGTTGTAATGACACGCACGTTTTCAAAGATATATGCGATGGGTGGGGCAAGGCTGGGCTGGGCTTACTGCCCTGAGACTGTGTGCGAAGTAATCAATAAAATCCGACCACCGTTTAATGTCACCAGTGGAGCCCAGGCCGCGGGTATTGCCGCCGTAAACGATGTCGAGTTTATGACCCGATCTCGCGATCACAATACTGAGTGGCTTCCATGGCTGTCTAACCAGCTGGAAGGGATGGGGCTTAATACCGTGCCAAGTGTTGGAAATTTTTTGCTTGTACTGTTTCCTCGGAGCGGGCCGCACACCTCTGATAAAGCAATGGATTTCATCACTTCCCGCGGTATTGTTCCACGAAGGACTAGCAGTGCAGGTATTCCCGAGGGTATTCGCATCACTGTAGGAATCGAAGACGAAATTCGTGCGATCACGGGCGCGATCTCGGACTTCATGAAAAAGGTGTGAGGCCTCCAGTGTTCGACCGCGTCGCTCTAATCGGTATTGGATTAATAGGTTCTTCAATCGCCCGCGTAATGCGCCGAGACAAACTTGCGCGCTCGATTATTGCCTGTGCCCGAACTGAAAAAACCCTAAATACTGCAAAACGTCTCAACATTGTTGATGAGACTACACAAATCATTTCAGAGGCTGTTCATGGTGCTGACTTAGTTATGATATGTACCCCGGTTTCCACTTACGGCGAAATTGCAAAAGAAATGGCGCCAGCACTGAAACCGGGTGCAATCGTAACTGACGTTGGGTCGGTTAAGGAAGCCGCCGTAACGGCAGTGGTACCCCATTTACCGAAGGGCATTCATTTTGTGCCCGGGCATCCCATCGCGGGCACTGAAAATTCCGGCCCCGAATCCGGTTTCGAAAACCTGTTTGAAGGGCGTTGGTTCCTTATAACGCCGCCACCAGGAACAGAACAAGCCGCGATCGACAAGGTCGCAAATCTGTGGAAGTGCGCAGGTAGCCATATCGAATATCTTGAGCCAGCACATCATGATCAGGTGCTCGCGATCACCTCACACCTTCCGCACCTTATTGCCTACACCATTGTTGGGACAGCTACCGACCTCGAAGAAGATATAAAATCCGAGGTGGTAAAGTACTCTGCTTCCGGTTTTCGGGACTTCACCCGTATTGCCGCATCAGACCCAGTTATGTGGCGGGATATCTTCATTGCCAACCGGGATGCAGTCTTGGAAATGCTTGGCCGACTGTCTGAGGATCTGGCAGGACTTCAACGAGCTATCCGCATCGGTGACGGCGAAACGCTCGAGGCACTCTTTCGACGAACCCAAGAAATACGCCGCGGCGTAATCGAGGCCGGTCAACATATCCCCCCTGCGCCGGTTAACTTAGATAAGGAGAAATAAACCGTCGTCATCACCAGCGCACAGGTTTAACCTTGAATAAGGGGACCGGTCCGAGATAAAGCTTTTGTCGCTGAATGCTGATGGGCAGTCGAGCTGGCCCACCGCCAAGAGAAAATAGTTGATTTGCCGCCTTAGCGGCAAAAGCGATCCGAGCATCGATTGCCCCAGCAGCAACCAACTTTTCAGAGATCTTTTCTATACCATCGATTTCAACGGCCAAAGCGCTTTGGGGCTGAAGATTTTCATCCAGAGCGAAGGTCCCGTCGCCACGAAGAGCCATCTCGCCCCAGTCTATCTCAAAAGATTGTAATTCCAGCGCCCCACCGGCCTCCCTCCAACGCGAGAGCACGTCGGTTAGAATGCCATTTGGTTCGAACCGACCTAACAACATTGCTTTTATCGACAATCTGTCCAGATTTTTTCCCAGTGGCGGGTTCCAAGATTGCGGCAAAACCGTATTGCGAGCTTCCAATGCAATACCAATACCGGTCATATTGTCGCCGGACCCATCATTATGAGGTGCACCATTTTTGACTTTAAGGGTAACCTCATCAATTCTGACGCGGTCTCGACGGCGTTGCACCCAGTCTAATCCGGTCAACCGGAACGCCAGCAACTTTGGTTCTCCAGACACGATCTGTAACTCACCCTCTGCCTGACGCAGAGTAAGCGTCACCGCTTGGCTTGCATTTGTAAATTTATAGACGCCAGGGGCGGCTAATTTAATATCCGTCAATGCCCAAGGCCGTGCAGCCACTGTTATATCGGGAATTTCTCCATGCCAATGATCACCCGGACCTACAAAAACTAATTTTTCTAGCCGCAGATTAAGACGAAATGGGAAACCAGTAACCGTCGGCTCGCGGAACACAACTGACCAGCCCCCAGCACGACAACTAGCCACCCATTGTTGGAAACCCTCGCGAACTTTCTCTGCGATAGAATACCAATAGGCTGTATAGCCCACGCAAGCGGCCAAAATGATAGTCGCTGCAATGATTGACATCCGCAATGGCCGCCTCATGATCGCTATGATATAGCCGGACATAAAAAAAAAATCGATAAAATGAATAAAATGCTGTTTAGCTCAATGGTCGTTTCCTAATTCCCCTCCCTCCTAACCCGAAATTCTCCAATCAGATGCCATCCGTACCAACGTCACCTCAGAAAAATCTCGATCCACTGGTTTTTTTCAGCGTTGGTACTTTATTCATTTTTCTGTGGGCTAGTGGGTTCGTTGCGGCAAAATATGGCTTACCCTACGCAGAGCCCTTTACGCTTATGGCAGCACGCTTTGTCGTAGCGGCGGTGATTTTAGTGCCGGCTTGCTTTTTGCTTAAAGCGTCTTGGCCAAAGACCCCAAAGGAAATCACACACATCCTGATTGCCGGATTTGGCGTGCAGACAATGTATCTTACCGGGGTCTATTATGGGATCTGGTTCGGTATTTCAACTGGGGTGACAGCTTTGGTCGTCGGGTTGCAACCTCTTCTAACTGCCGTGCTAGCAGGGTTTATCTTGAAGGAGACAGTCACAAAGCGAAACTGGTTGGGCTTAATCTTGGGTTTCGCAGGGCTAGGTCTTGTTGTTTTAGACCGCATTTTAGCGCCTACAGATGCAATATTGGGTCTCACGATGCTGATACTCGGCCTGGTGGGAATTACCCTTGGAACACTCTATCAAAAAAAGTATTGCGGGCCATTCGATGTACGCGCAGGCGTCGCTCTTCAAAACATCATGTCGTGTATTGTAATGATAGTATTAGCCGCGACGTTTGAGTCCATGGTGATTCAGTGGACGATCGATTTCATTCTCGCCGTGCTGTGGTCGGCAGTAGGATTATCGGTGCTGGCTATCTGCCTCTACTATTGGCTCGTACAACGCGGAGCTGCGGCACGCATCACGAGCCTGATCTATCTTAGTCCGCCAACTACGGCTGTAATGGGTTGGGCGATGTTCGGCGAGACTCTCTCGTGGCAAACGATCATTGGAATGATCGTCGCAATGATCGGCATCGCCATGGCAGTACAAAATCGATGACTGGTCCCAATTCCTCTCTTCTCAAAGCAGCGCCCTTTCTTTTCATTCTGACTTGGGCATCCGGATTTCCGATTACCCGGTTTGGGTTAGAATTCACCGAACCTTTTACGTTACTCTGGATACGATCATTTATTGCGGTAGTTCTTGTTGGGCTATTTGCATTAGTTGTGCGGGTCCCACTACCCAGTATCCGCGAGACAATTCACATCGCGATTGTTGGCATAATTCTGCAATGCCTATATCTGGGTGCAATATTTAGCGCACTCGATGAAGGCGTCAGCCAAGGTGTTGCTGCGCTAGTTGCGGGCATGCAACCGATACTTACTGCTGCCGTTGTAGGCATTACGCTTGGTGAAAAGGTAACGCGAATTCAATGGACGGGCTTTGCGCTCGGTTTTGTCGGGCTTTTTATCGTACTCTCGGAGCGGCTTGGTATTGGCGCAGCGACAACAGCCGGTTTCGTATTTTCTGGTCTGACACCTATTTTTATAACCGCTGCATCGCTTTATCAAAAAAAATACTGCGCCAACTCTGATTTGCGCATGGTGGTGATTGTGCAGCAAACAGCTGCGGGTTTCTGTAATTTCTGTATTGCGATGACCATAGAAAGCGGCGATATCGTCTGGGGATTTGGAGTCGTTTTGGTTTGGGGGTGGCTGGTGATCATCCTCACTATCGGGGCAACAAACCTGCTTTACCTAATGCTACGCCATGGCGAGGCATCGCGCGTATCGAGTCTTTTTTATCTTACACCTCCAATAGCCGTACTTCTGGGATGGTTCAGTTACGGTGAAACCATTGGTTGGGTCGCGATGATTGGCTTTCTGGTTGCCGTTGCAGGCGTTTTTCTAGTCACGCGAACACCAGAGAAGGTGGAGTAATGCATAACAAGCGCGTAAAGCTCAAGGAGCGGGACAAATTTTACATTCGCCGAACGTGCGTTTTTGTAAGCAAACCACTAGCTTGAAAGAAATGGTTGTGGCTTCGTAGACCGTTGGCAGACGAGCGTGAACAACTTAAAAAAGCACTCAGAAAACGAATAGGAATAAATATGAAATTGATTAGCTTTCGACACATGGGCCGTGAAGCCTATGGTGTAATCAAAGACGACGGTATCGTAGATATGTCAGTCCGCCTCGATCATCAGAATCTCAAAAATGCAATTGCAGGGCTTTCGATCAACGAGATGGAGAAACTCGCAGAAGCTACGGACCCTGATGTCAGTCTGGACGCAATAGAATACATGTTTCCAGTGACTTCGCCTGAAAAAATATTTTGCGTCGGTCGAAACTATCGGGCGTATCACGAAGTACTGGAGGATGGCGGGCCAAAATGGCCAAGTATTTTCCCACGATTTGCATCCGGTTTTTCTCCACATGGAGAAACGATCCTATGTCCGGCGGTATCGGAGCAATTAGATTATGAAGCAGAGATTGGCGTAATAATTGGTAAGTCTGGGCGCCATATCCCAGAAGACCAAGCCCTAGATTATGTCGCTGGTTACACAATCATCAATGAGGGCAGTGTCCGCGACTGGCAAAGTAAAGGTACACAGAATTGTCCGGGGAAAAATTTCCACCGATCAGGTGCAATCGGTCCATGGATGGTGACACGGGATGAAATAGACGATCTGGACTCCTTGCAGATACAAACAACCGTTGACGGAGAGATCCGACAGGACGGCAGCAGCGAAATGATGATCTTCAAAATTCCGTTCGTGATTTCGCATATTTCAAAATTTCAGTGGCTCGAACCCGGCGACATAATAGCGACAGGATCCCCAGGTGGTAGCGCGATAGAGAACGACCCACCCAACTGGCTTAAACCGGGCGAAAAGATCGATATTACTATCGAACCAATCGGGACGCTCTCTAATCCAATCGCGGCAGAATAGTAGAAAAATAAAGGTGAACCACAAATGAAACTAGCGAGTTTCCGGGTGGCTGGGCGTGAAAGGTTTGGTGTTGTAACCGTCGATGGCATAATCGAGCTAAACGGAAGGCTAGCGGGTTGCCAACAAACTTTACGGGCAGCAATGGAAGCTGGTGTATTAGAGGAGGCCGAGCAAGTCGCAGCCGACGCAGAGCCGGATTACGCGTTTGATGAAGTTGAGTGGCAACTACCAATACCAAAACCAGAAAAAATATACTGTGTGGGACAGAACTATGCCGCACATATTCGGGAAATGGGCTATGAGCTGCCCGAGTATCCGAGCATCTTCACCCGTTTCCC
The DNA here is from genome assembly GCA_913046035.1 of uncultured Alphaproteobacteria bacterium. GTDB lineage: Bacteria > Pseudomonadota > Alphaproteobacteria > MPNO01 > UBA830 > UBA830. Next base: position 62,769 of record CAJWSW010000004.1, read on the forward strand.
GCGAACTTTCGTACCCCACAAGGGTAACATGATCATGCCGTCACATTCCGAGCATTTCGATTACGAGGGTGAGATGACGGTCGTTATAGGTACTGAGGCTAGACATGTATCAGAGGCGGAAGCGCTCGATTACGTAGCCGGTTATACAATCTGTAATGATGGCAGTGTTCGCGACTGGCAAAAACGAGGACCGCAAGTTTCTCCCGGCAAAAACTGGGAATCCTCGGGAATGCTTGGCCCTTGGATCACCACATCAAATGATGCTAAGGACCCTGGAGATATGTTTTTGAAAACCTGGGTGAATGGAGAATTAAGACAGGATGGCCACACTGGAGATCTTGTTTTTTCCGCGGCTTATCTTATTAGTTACATCTCAACCTTTATCACTTTAATGCCGGGGGATATGATCACCACGGGCTCTCCATCAGGGGTTGCAGTTGCCTATGATCCACCCAGATGGCTTGAACCTGGTGATCATATTGAAATTGAAATCGAGACGCTGGGGAAATTAGCCGGACAAGTTATTGATATCTAGACCATTCCGCGGTGTTAGTAGCAATAAAAATTTTGCAGCTACGTAAAGGCACAACAACTCAATACAGCTCTCTCAGCACGTGACCCTTGTTTAGCTCGATTGCTAACAGGCTTTTAATGGGTCGATAGGCTACGTATTTCTCCTCAATCGTCGCAATTGATTTCTACAAAAATTTGCAAAGATCATTAATCACCTTTAGGCCTCGTGCTTTGACGTTATGAATGATTAATGTCGAGGACAGGAACTACCCAGCCAGACTTTCTGACAAACTCCGGAATGATAGAGCGTGGAGTAAATTTGTAAGGTATGACAAGGCTGACTGAATTGGTCAGCAGCAAAGCGCGGCGAGATTTCGACAAGATCCGCCATGCAAATTTAATAAAAAGGACGAAATTTGACTAGTTTCTGAAGTTACTCAAAGACGCTCAATTTCGGAGAGTAGTTTTCTGTTGCCATCATGAATACGATTGGACAGTAACGTATAAAAAGTCGCTCTATCCAGCCCAGGATGAATGGGTTCCTGAAACTCCACTAATATACAGCCGGGTTTCTTTAAGAAACTACGGCGCCCCCAGAAATGACCAGAATTGAGAGATACCGGCACAACTGGAGCATCACAGAGTCTATATAGTGCAGTTATACCTGATTGAAGTGTTACAACATCATCGGGCGCTGAGCGGGTCCCTCCGGGAAAAATAATTACCTTTCGCCCCTCAAAGAGGCGCTGAGAAACATCACGTATCATCCGCCGTGTTTGGCCCGCGCTGCCGAGTCTGTCGATCGCTATCATGTCTAGCCGGCGAGCATAGGAGCCAAACATAGGCACTCGATAGAGTTCGCGCTTTAGAACAAATGCGGGATCATTGATGACCGCATGGAATGCAATCGTGTCCCAGGCTGACTGATGTGCCGACGCGATGATGCAAGGACCTGAAGGCAGCTTATTTACGCCACGAAATTCGAAATCAAGGTGCAGGATCGAGCGTTGTAAAGCGAAGATGCCGGAGATCCACAAATGGGTAGCTCTCAAAATCACAGTTCGCGACAACAAAAGAAGCGGAGTGTAAAGAAACAGCAGAGCAAACGTCCAGGTAAATGACGTGGTATTAAATGCAAGCGAGCGCAGAAACCTCATAACGACCAGGTCTTCACTAAAATCCACCCATAAACCATGCAAACAAATACTTGTGATATTCGGAAATTGCCAGACGCAGCGCGCTAAAATCGCGCCACCAATTTTTCGCTGGAAACCCGTCAGGGAATACTGGATGGGCTAGAATTTTAATGTTGTCTGGCAGCACCCAACGAAATTCTAAGAGACTTCGCGGCATATGGTAACTCGCGGTCACAATTCGAACGGAATTTATATCTTTGGCGCGCATCCATTTTGCCGTTTCAATTGCATTGCCACGAGTGTTGTCTGCGGCATATCCAAGCGAAATACAGCACTCTAGGTTTCCAGGCGCCTGCTGTGCGACCTTGAGCAGCTTCTGCACGTCGACACCCCGATAAACGCCCGAAACGAATAGCTTCTTTCCAAGGCCACGCTCGAGCAGAGACAGCCCTTCACCGACACGCCCCACTCCTCCAGTAAGTACGACTATTGCATCGGCGCGCTGCTTACCATCCGGTGGTGACTCTGGAATAAGTTGGGCGAATTGGTACAGGCCTGTCGCCCACATCGCAAATAACATCGATACGACCATTGAAAGCAGCCGCACCAGCGACACGCGACGATGTCTACTCCGGCGGGTCACATAAAACTCCTCATGACACTTTTTACAGTGAAGCCGACAGTGGCGATCACAATTATTATCGCCGTGGCCGGCAGCAGACATAGCGCCGCCCACTGAATATCACCAAGGGTCAGATCCAGCAAAAAACTGTCACTCAAACGACCAATATAAAACTGAATCAATAAGACAAACGAAGTTCCGAGTGCAAACCCGCCTGCGGCGCCAACGCTCCAAAGCCAGAATGTATGTTTTTGGAATTGATGCGCGATATATGAATCATGGGCGCCAATCAAGTGCAGTACCTCCACTGCTTCTCTATTAACGGCCATCCATGTGCGGGTGGAAAACACCACCGTAATCACAACGGATATCAATACTAGGAGCATCACGGACATGGATACCGTTTCCACAGTGTTCGTAATGTCCATAAGTCGGCCCAACCACATGGAGTGCTCTTCGACGACCGTGCCCGGCGCTACTGCAGATAACTTCTTAGTCAGAACTTGAATATCGACAGTCTGACCGCTCTCTATTGCGACGTCGACTAAAGCGGGAAGAGGCAGATCTAGGATAGGCGCCTGCGCACCGAGCCATGGTTCCAACGCCTCGTTGATCTCACGGTCAGGGATTTCTCTAACATCTCGGATATTAGGTGTTGCGCGTAATATTTCGATTATGGATTCGGTGGCCGACTGCTGTTCAAGGCCAGCTGGTACTTGGACAGTTAAAGTGCCCGACAAGCTGCGCTGCAAACTTTCCGCTACTGAGGACATGACCATCCCCACAGCGAGCGATAAAGTCGCGAGAAGCACGAGTAATCCAACCTTCAAAGTCAAAAATCGGCTCACCGGATCTACACCAAGTGGAAGGCCGTTTGACAACTTTTTCACGACTGAACCGTCTCTGCCGACGTGTCGAAAATGTCGCGAGGTCCGACTAGAACCCCGTTTTCAATTCTTATACGGGAGTGCGGAAAACGCTCAAGTAATGCTTCGTTATGGGTGGCGACGACGATAGTCGTACCGATTTTGTTGAGTTCTTCAAATAGATGCATGAGACGGGTTGCGATCATACCATCAACATTTCCGGTAGGCTCATCCGCTAAAAGTACCTGGGGTCGGGCAATTACCGCGCGAGCGATGGCCACTCGCTGCTGTTCGCCACCAGAGAGAGTTGACGGTTTGGCGTTTATCTGTTCTCCAAGACCAACCCAACTTAAGAGCTCTGCAACTTGATCCCTGATTTGAACCTCTTTAGCACCACTGATGCGGAGCGGTAACGCCACATTTTCTAATGCCGTTAAATGCTCTAGCAAACGAAAATCCTGAAACACCACGCCGATGCGTCTTCTAAAAGTTGCGAGCTCTTGACGCGGCAAAGAAGATACATCACGGCCAAACATAGCGATTGATCCTCGATACGGTCTGTGGGCCAAATACATTAAACGCATCAGAGAGGATTTTCCGGCGCCACTGGGTCCAGTTAGAAAATGAAAAGAGCCAGCGGGAAGCGCAAAAGAAATATCATGGAGCACTTCTGGGCCAAGGCGATATCTCATGCTGACACCCTCAAAACGGAAAACGTCTCCTACCGCTGCCACCAGCAAATCCTTTTTCGTTAAATTCCCCATAAGGTTGCATAGCCATTAGCTCGACGTCCAGAATCACGAGCAATAAAAAGCAGCGGTTCCATACGCTATTAAGATATAGTATTCCCCGGTTAATCTTTTTTGGTGCACATTCGGTCGGTACTACAGAAATAGTCCCTGTGGGAATCGTCGTAAAACCCAAAAGTTCCGCCGTCTCTTTACGATAACTCCGCTGTAAGCTTATTGGACGAATTATAAAAATATGACAATTCTGGCTCGCGAAGCACCTCGGGAAAAGGCAACCAATTTCATCAAAACGCTCAACTACCGTGGCTTGCTTCGACGTGAAATCAACAAAACTTAAGGTTATTAATGAAAAATGAAATGCCCGATATTGACGTTGTCTTCGATGCAGAAACTATTGCGGAACGCATTGAGACCCTAGCGGCAGAAATTGCAGAAAAGCTGCCGGAAAATCTCCTTGTTATAGTGGTTCTTAAAGGAAGCTTTGTATTCGCAGCGGATCTACTTCGGGCTCTAGACAGGGTCGGCATGCGCCCAACTGTAGATTTCATTACGCTGTCCAGCTACGGCCTCCGCACTGAAAGTTCCGGTAATGTTGAACTTACCCGGGACATATCAGAGAATGTTAAAGGGCGTTGCGTAATGATCGTGGACGACATTTTGGATACCGGCCGGACCTTAGCCTTCGCGAAGGATCTGATGACAGCTCGCGGAGCTCAGGCGGTGCATTCCTGCGTGCTTTTGGACAAATACGAAAAGCGCGAGGTATCTATCAAAGCCGATTATGTTGGCTTTCCCATCGATGATTTTTTTGTTGTCGGTTACGGCATCGACATGGCCCATTTATTTAGAAGCCTTCCGTTTATAGGGGTGGTTCGTAAGAAATAAATGACGCGGTCCGGCACCTCGGAAAGGCCTCACCCTATACCTAGCCAGTAAAAATCCAATCAGGCACAATGTCCATTTTGATAAGTTGATCATAGTCAAGGCGAGGTCTTACAACAGCATACTGATCACCTTTAACCAAAATTTCTGGGATCAACGGCCGCGAATTGTATGTTGATGACATAACCGCGCCGTAGGCTCCTGCCGACCGAAACAAAAGTAGATCGCCGGCGTCTATTTCCGGCATGGCTCGTTGAACAGCAAATACGTCACCGGTTTCGCACACGGGCCCGACGATATCGATCGGCGACAACGGTGTCTCAGCAGTTTTCTCAACGACAAAGTCGATGTCATGCCACGCGTCGTAGAGCGTAGGTCGGATCAGATCGTTCATCGCCGCATCAACGATCGCAAAACGTCGGCCGCCGCTCTCTTTGACATAGATAACCTCTGAAACGAGTATACCCGCCTCTCCGGTTAAGCGGCGTCCTGGCTCAAAAGTCAACGCCAGTTTCATATCACCGAATACGGTCTGGACGATTTCGGCATAATCATTCAACGCAGGGGGGTTCTCGTCTCGGTACACAATCCCAAGCCCGCCGCCAAGATCAACCCGGTCGACAGAATATCCCTGCATCCTCAGGTCATTAATTAAGTTAGCAACCTTCTCAAAAGCAGCAAGAAACGGATCCAAGCGTGTCAGCTGCGATCCGATATGTACCGCCAGACCCCGCGCATCTATTGCCTCTAAGGCTTCGGCTCGGGCATAGACCTCACCAATCTGCTCAAACTCAATACCGAACTTGTCACCGGCGCGACCTGTTGAAATTTTGTCATGTGTTTCAGCGTCCACGTCAGGATTAACGCGAAAAACGACCGTCGCGGTCTTACCCAAATCGGCGGCTACAGCCGACAGCAGTTCAAGCTCGGGCCTCGATTCAACATTAAATTGCCCACAACCAAACTCTAGCGCCGTAGTCAATTCAGCACGCGACTTACCGACACCCGAAAACACAATTTTATCGGGTGATATACCGGCCGCCAAAGCACGACGCAACTCACCTTCTGAGACAACATCGGCGCCGGCGCCAAGGTTTGCAAACAATCGAATAACTGCCTGATTGCTGTTGGATTTAACGGCGTAGCAAATTTCCTTATCTAGCCCGTCAAAAGCGCCTACGAAACTGCGATAATTTTGTTCTAATGCCTCCGCGGAATAGCAATAAAAAGGCGTGCCAACGTTACGCGCCATATCGTTAATCGAGACGTCTTCACAGAACAAAACACCGCCGCAATAAGAGAATTGAGTCATGCAAAAAACGCCTTCATCGCATGGTCGGATACTGAGTTGGCAACTTTGGTGACCCGGGTAATGGTTCAATCTCTCTTGGCTTCTTGCCACAAGCTACGATTGAGAGACCAAGTAACAAGACGGTCATAGTGGTGTAAATCCAGCGAATTGTCATGATAGAAAACGCTCCCGGGCCGAAACAATCTGCAAACGAACGTTATCAGGAGCAGTCCCGCCAAAGCTAGTGCGGCTGCGGACAGAATTATCCACACCAAGAACGTTGAAAACGCCCTCTGTTATCCGGATATCGATGGCCGACATATCGGAAAGAGCAAGGTCCTCAATACGACAAGCTTTATCTTCCGCTAGGGCAACAACACGGCCGGTAATGCTATGTGACTCCCGGAAGGGTATACCCGCCTCGCGCACCAGCCAGTCTGCGAAATCAGTTGCAGTCGTAAATCCTTCTCCCGCTGCCGTGGCGAGGCAATCGCGATCGAAAGTAAGGTTTTTTACCATACCTGCTGTCGCTGTAAGGCATACAGTGAGTGTCTCTGCTGCGTCAAATACAGGCTCCTTGTCCTCTTGCATGTCCTTTGAGTAGGCAAGCGGCAACCCTTTCATAACCGACGAAAGCGCAGTGAATGCCCCTATAACGCGGCCTGTTTTACCTCGTATCAATTCTGCCGCGTCAGGGTTTCGCTTTTGCGGCATCATTGAAGAGCCAGTAGAGAAGGCATCGGACAACCGCACAAAACGGAACTGCGCTGAAGACCAAATTACAAGCTCCTCGCCCAGTCGCGACAAGTGCCCGGCGCAGATTGCAGCTGCCGCCAGATATTCAAGCGCAAAATCCCTGTCTGAGACAGAATCGAGGGAATTATAAGTCGGACGATCAAAACCCAATGCGAAAGCCGTTGATGCTCTATCGATCGGAAATGATGTTCCCGCCAGAGCACCGGCACCTAAAGGACTCTCATTTAATCGGGACCGCGCATCAAAAAATCGCCCTCGGTCGCGTCCAAACATTTCGACATATGCGAGCAAATGATGTCCGACTGTTATTGGCTGCGCGGCCTGGAGATGCGTAAACCCGGGCATTACCCAGTCGGCATGGGCCTCGGCCTGGTCAATCAGCACCTCTTGAAGGATTTTTAAGGCTTCATCTGCAGTATCGATTGCATCCCGCACCCATAATTTAAAATCCGTCGCCACCTGATCATTGCGCGACCGAGCCGTATGTAACCTAGCGGCTGCATCACCTATCATATCAGTAAGCCGCGCCTCGATATTCATATGTATGTCTTCAAGGTCAGTTCGGAAATCGAACCTCCCATCTTCGATCTCTGTAAGAATTTCATCGAGCCCCGCACAGATTGCCTCCACATCATCAGCGGATAAAATCCCGACGTCCCCTAACATTCGGGCGTGTGCTTTAGAACCAGCGATATCCTGCGTATACAGCCTCTTGTCAAAGCCGACCGAAACGTTAATTCTCTCCATAAGAGCGCTCGGGGCTGCGGTAAATCGCCCACCCCACATCCGGTTTGACATGCTGTCTGCGCTCCCAGCGCCATCAAGAGTAGGTTTTTTGCTCATGTTTCGTTTCTGCTTTGTTTCCGCAATTAAAAAAAAAGGTCAGATAATTGCCGGTACAGTCGTCTGCGTCTCGATAATGGCTATAATTGGCGCTTATTCAAGCATATACGCAAATGAGAAACATGTTTCTGCTCCCCCTTTAACCGGTTCGATGGAGAAATTCCGGCCGGCCTTGGCCCCCTCTGCTCTACCTGAAACAATTTTCACTGACGAAAACGGCGACAAACTCACCCTCAAAAATTTCAGGGGAAAAATTATCTTAGTGAATTTCTGGGCGACTTGGTGCGGACCATGCGTTCGCGAAATGCCGTCGTTGAGGCGTTTGCACAACGAGCTCAAAGGTCCTGATTTTACTGTGATAGCACTTTCTGAGGATCGCATTGGTTGGCAGAAGATCGGAACGTTCCGAGATAAACTCAACCTTGGAGAACTGCCTCTTTATCACGACGTAGATTCGAAGATGATGTACGCCGCAAAGGCACGTGGCCTTCCGACGACACTTTTGATTGACCGAGAAGGCAATGAACTAGGGCGCCTTGTTGGCCTTGCAGAGTGGGACACGGCCGAGGCAATAGCGCTAGTGCGCTACTACATTGCGAAGAGATAGTGAGTAATGTGTTACCTGCAAGATTTGTTGGTTTTGAACCAAAAATAGTCACTTCAAAAATCGTTCCGGCCCTCTGAGGCACAGCAATTAGCTGCCTCGGTGATCGGCGCCCACGGCCTCTGAAACTGATGAAAAACCATCCTTTTTCAATTTTTCTGCGAGGTCGGTTTTGATCTTCGGGATCAAGGCTGGCCCATGGAAAATGAGCGCGGTATAGAGTTGAACAAGCGACGCACCGGCCCGGATCATTCTGTAGGCGTCATCACCGCTTGCAACTCCGCCACAACCGATAATTGGCACGTTGCCGTTGGTGCGACTATACATGTCACTAACCATTTCAAGTGCGACAGGAAACAGCGGCGCGCCGCTGAGACCGCCAGCTACCCCTTTTTGCCGATCAGCCATATGGGACGGGCGTTGGACTGTTGTGTTCGAAACCGTCATGCCGTCAATATCGCTTTCGAGAATCAAAGCGGCAATGTCAGCACGTTGCGCATCATCCAAATCTGGAGAAATTTTAATTATTACGGGTGGCGTTTTACTTTTGTGCGGAACCGCGCGAGCGCGCGCTTGCAATGATCGCTCTATAATCTCAGCTAATTTGGTTCGTTCCTGGGTGGCGCTATGTCCAGTAACATTTGGGCAGGAAATATTGCAGACCAAGTAATCAACATAAGAGGCAACAGCTTCAATCCCAATTTCATAATCCGCTGCGGTGTCGTCTGTGGTCTTGTTACTGCCAATATTGGCGCCGAATGGCCCTGTACTCCTTCCTCGCCTCGAAATTCGTCTCACATACGGGCCCAACCCCTGACTGTTTATCCCCAGCCGATTGATCGCCGCCTTGTCACGCGACAATCGGAACATGCGGGGTTTTGAATTTCCAGGTTGTGGTAATGGCGTTACCGTGCCGGCTTCCGCAAACCCGAAACCCGCGCGCATCATCGCGTCCGGCACCTGAGCACCCTTGTCAAAGCCGGCGGAAAGCCCGAGCGGATTGCTAAACTCAAGGTCCCATACCTCGGTAGCGAGCACCGGATCACTAATCGTACGATCTATTGGCCCAAATCCCAGCGCCAAAAAACGAATTGTCAGATTATGTGCTGCCTCTGGAGGTAAAAGGCGAAGTGCGGGAAGGAGCGCTGAATAAATATCTAACAACGTAAACCTCTTGCGTTACAACACATCTATCATTATCGCGAATCATGACCGGTGGAAATCATGGCGCGTTGATTGCGGCCAGAAACCGAATTATATCCTCTCCATGTCTTCAAATTCTGATATTGAGAACACAACACAGGCGATTGTCGAGGAATTTTCATTTTTCGACGACTGGATGCAGCGCTATGAATACATAATTGAGCTAGGCAAAACGCTGCAAGGACTGCCGGAACATAAGAAAGACGACGCGCACAAAGTACCGGGCTGCCAGTCCCAGGTTTGGTTCTACGCCCGCGAGGACGAAGGCCGTATTCATTATGACGCAGACTCAGATGCCATGATAGTGCGGGGGCTTATAGCGATTTTATTGCGTGTTTATTCCAATCGCACACCCCAGGAAATAATTGGCACCTCACCAGAATTCTTTGAAGTGTTAGAACTGGGGTCTCATCTTAGCGGAAGCCGGGCCAATGGACTGCATGCCATGATCACACGCATTCACGCCTATGCAAAGGCTTTCCGTGATAAACAATCAATCGATTACATTGAAACAGGTGCGCCACTCTGAAGGAGCACCGTCTTTTATCTTAATTGCAGAGGGATCTGCCGCGTATACCGCAATTTAAGGCTAGCGAAACGCGCATGTCCGATATCATTATCGCTTTGCGGCGGCGCGAGATGCTCTCGATGGTAAACAACCGTAATCTAATGGCACTGCGCGCACCTGTTGAAAACCAGATACACGTTTCACCTAGCCCGCCCGGCGACCTGCGAATAAAAATTTATTCTTACCTATAAAGGTTTCGGAATTATTTCCCAAAGTGGTCGAACTTTGAATTACGCGTGTAACATATTTCAAGAACGGCTTTCACACCTTTATCACCAATAACACAGAAACGATATCCACCGTGTTTGGCGCGCAGATGAACGTTTGGAACAGCCGAAGGTACGGGGTCCGTCCGCCAGAAACCAGCCCAAGAAACAGGATTACAGATTCGAAAACATCTTACCTAAAACTACTATTAGTCCTTTACGTGCTGGAGCGATAGATAGGGTTTACGCCGTGGAAAAATGACGGTCTCTTTGAGTAACGTGCCTACACTTGCAACAGCTGATCGGTTTATAGTTTGCGGCAGGGTGGTCCAAGTAACAGGTCTTAGGTTTATTTCTAGTCCATCCTAAAACAGCGACGTAATGTTTATCTGCTCGCTTAAGATGTTTTATCCCTAACGAATTCAACAAAGTGTTTGAGGATCTCATAGCTCAGCATATGATTTCCTCTACCGACAAAGAATATACCTGTACCAAAGGTCAAAAACTATTTTGCAATTTGCCCGAAAAGAACACCGACGTAGGATTATATTTTAGCTATACAAAACGCGAGAGCTTCGAAAGATTCAATGCAGGATTATCATCAAGTCGGCCGAGACCATTGGAAAAGGCGCAGTGACGCTTGGGTAGCAACCGCCCCGACTGGGTTGTCCACGGACGATACGCTGAACCAACTAATAATCCAAAATCTCAATATCAAAGCCGGTGAAAACGTGCTTGATCTGGGGTCGGGCACGGGGGATCCCGCAATCACGATTGGCCTATCTCTTGACGAATCTGGAACTGTTACTGCATGCGACCTAACGCCCGAGATGCTCGTCACAGCCCGTAGTCGAGCAAATCATATAGGACTATCTGTTGTCCGGTTTGCTGCCGCTGACATGAAAGACCTTGCATTCGCAGACAATAGCTTCGACTGCGTTACTTGCCGCTTCGGCTTGATGTTTCCAGAGGATAAGGTAAGCGCTGCAAAAGAGGTGAGACGTGTATTAAAACCAGGCGGTCGCGTGGGCTACATGGTATGGGGGCCGTATGAAGAGAACCCATCTTTTTTCGTTATTCGGCGCGCCATCGCCCAAGCGCTAGGTAATGTTGAGGGGCCTCCACCACATCGCCACAACCTTGGCGCCCCAGGATTGTTATTGAACATCCTCAACGCTGCAGCCTTCGACGGCGTCGAAGAACGAGAAGTCCGATATAAACGCCCAGTAGAGGACCTCGGAAGTTATATCAGACGTGCATTGGCTCGTGGTTATTCAGATATGATCGACAGAATGACTAACACAGAGCTAGAGACGCTAATCAACAAGATTCACGTAGCCTTTGAGCCTTATCGTGAAAAAGGGAAGGTATTCATGCCAAATTCAACAAGACTAGGTATAGGCTGGAAGACTTTTTAAGCGCTACTGCTTCGCAGCACCTTTATTTTCCAGGACCCGACTAATCAGATCGATACTTTCCGCCAAACCAAACAGCGCTGCAAATGAGCCGAAACGTGGGCCTTGGCTTTGGCCCAGCAATACCTCGTAGAGCGCCTTGAACCAGTCGCGAAGGTTCTCAAAATCGTGCCGTTTGCCGACCGCATAAACGTCCTTTTGGATAGTTTCGGCATCTGCATCAGTCGGTAATGCTTTTAACGTATTTACTAGGTCTGCAAGAGCGGCACGCTCCTTTTCAGTAGGCAGGCGGTAATTCTTATTTGGTTTCACAAAATCTCGATAGTAAGCAATTGCGTGATCAACAAGCTTATCAAGAATTGGTGCTGTTTTAGGCGTTGCATTAGGTGCATAACGCGTAATGAAGCCCCATAAAACGAGCGGGTCTTCGGAATTACAAACGCTAACAAGATTCAACAATAGCCCAAAAGTTACGTGGCCTTCAGCAGATGGCGGAACACCATTATGGATATGCCAGGCCGGGTTTTCTAGCTGCGCGACGCCCTTTTGACTCTCGAAATTATCCAAGTGGGTTAAATAATCATCTACGTGACGTGGAATTGCATCAAAATAAAGGCGTTTGGCCTTTTTCGGTGAGTTATACATATAAAGCGCGAGACTCTCAGGCGTCGCGTATTCCAGCCACTCGTCGACAGAAAGCCCGTTGCCGCGTGATTTGGATATTTTTTCCCCATTTTCGTCAAGGAAAAGCTCATATGTGAACCCTTCCGGAGGTTTGCCGCCCAAAATCTGACAAATACGGCTCGATAATCGAACTGAATCGATCAGATCTTTGCCCGACATCTCATAGTCCACCAATAACGCGGCCCACCGCATGGCCCAATCGGCTTTCCATTGCAATTTACAACACCCGCCTGTTACCGGCGTCTCGACTAGCGAGCCGTCGCCATCCCGATAGACAATTGTTCCGGCTTCGGCATTGGTTTCAACCACAGGCACCTGCAGCACTCGACCTGTTTTCTGGCATATAGGAAGAAATGGACTGTATGTAGCGCGCCGCTCTTCGCCTAAGGTCGGGAGGATAGTGCCAATAACGGGGTCATAACGTTCGAGTACTTTTAATAAAGTTTCATCAAACGCGCCTGACTTATAACATTCGGTCGCGCTTTTAAATTCGTAATCAAAGCCAAATGTGTCGAGGAATTCTTTAAGCCGCGCGTTATTATGCGCGCCAAAGCTGTCATGGGTATCGAAAGGGTCCGGGACACTTGTCAGCGGTTTACCGAGGTGCTCAACCATCATTTCTTGCTTAGGAACGTTATCGGGCACCTTGCGAAGACCATCCATGTCATCGGAGAACGCAAACAGTTTTGATGGGATATCTGAGATAGCTTCAAACGCTCTCCGAACCATGGTTGTGCGCACCACCTCACCGAAAGTCCCGATATGCGGCAAGCCTGAGGGGCCATAGCCAGTTTCGAACAAAACATATCCCTTGTCAGGCGTTTCCCCATTGATACGTTTTAGGAGGCTGCGAGCTTCTGCAAATGGCCAGGCTTTCGCGTCAGCGCCCAGTGTTTTCAGGTCTGCCACCGGCCGGATCCTTTGAAAATACTTTGAAGAGCGCGAAATTAGGCGCGGTTTTTGTGAACGTCAATCATTGAGACGCTCTTAAAGGGTAATTTACAAAACCGCGAAAACGGGCGCGAGGATGATGTCGGGCGACACCATTTCGCTCGATAGTTCCGAAACGCTCTATGAAAGCGAGCAGTGCGATCCTTGCCTCCATGCGGGCGAGTGACATTCCAGAACACGCGTGAATGCCTGACCCAAAAGCAAGATGCCGGTTCTCTGCACGCCCAATGTCCGGCCTATCAGGATTGGGGAAAACCTCTGGATCACGGTTAGCAGCGCCTATGCAAAGCCATAAATAATCGCCTTTCTTCATCGCAATGCCTCCAATTTCCCCGTCTGTAGTTAGCTTCCGGTTGTTTAACTGAACCGAGCTCTCAAAACGGAACACTTCCTCAACAGCAGAAGTTATAAGACTTTGGTCGGCACGCAAGCGCAGCATCTGGTCAGGATACCTCAACAGCATATCAATCCCGTTGGTAACGGCATTTGCTGTGGTTTCATGTCCAGCGTTGAGAAGAAAAATGCAATTGTGCAAAAGTTCCTCTTCAGACAGCGAGCCGCCATCCGCGTCAGGGCCGATTAACTTTGAGAGGATCTCACCGGTATTACCGGATAATGGGGTTTTCTGCCTGTGGCATATTAGCCAGCGAAGATACTCCTTAAAATCATCTACAGCCTTTGCCGCTTCGTCCCGCTGATACCGGGTCAAGTCGGCTTCCAACCCGCCTAAAATGGCGATAGCCCAAGGTGAGAGCTTTGAGCGGTCTTCTATCGGCACACCCAACATGTCGCCGATCAATTCAATCGGCAACTTCATTGCGTAGTCGTGCAGCAAGTCAAAAGACCCCTTTTCCGCAACTTCATCCAGCAAAACCGCAACAACTTCTTTTACCCGCCCTTCCAGGGCTCGAAGCGCACGTGGAGTGAATGCCGGGGCGAGGCGCTTTCGCACGCGCGTATGCTTCGGTGGATCATTAAAAACAAGGCTGGTGGTGTGGTGCTCATACAGCGAAGTGCGCCCCATAGTCTTTTTGAAATCAACTGTCTTATCTGAAGAAAACATTTCCGTGTCGTGATAAACCGTATCCACATCTGCATAACGTGTCAGAAACCAAGCACCCGAAGGCATCCTATACACGGGCGAGTAGCGTCGTAGAGCGTGAAAAACAGGATAGGGATTTTTGTAAAAGCCCTGTCCAAGCGAAGCTATATCAAACGCCTTTATTTCATCTTGGCTCGCAGTATCGATATCCGCATAAAGATAATCGTTCATGCAACCGCGTCCTGCTTGATCATTGCCGCTGCTTTTTCTGCTATCATTATAGTCGGCGAATTTGTGTTACCGGATGTAATCGTCGGCATGATCGAGGCGTCGGCAATACGCACCCCCGAAAGACCATGAAGGCAAAGCCGATTATTAACTACCGCGAAATCGTCTGATCCCATTTTGCACGTGCCAACGGGGTGAAAAATCGTGGTCGCAATATCGCCGGCGGCGTGAGTAAGGTCCTCATCTGATGCGACCGTGGGACCGGGCAAATATTCTTCAGGTTCATACTTCGACATAGCCGGCGAGCTTATTATCTTGCGCGTCAGTTTCAACGCATTCGCCGCAATCTGGCGGTCAGTATCGGCAGTCAAGTAATTGGGTTTTATTGCTGGCTTAGATCGCGGATCAGGACTGGTTATCCGAATATATCCGCGGCTTTCAGGCCGAAGATTGCAAACCGAGGCGGTGATGGCAGGAAATGGATGAAGCGGCTCTCCGAATTTATCTAACGACAGAGGCTGGACGTGGTATTGGAGGTTGGGAGTTTCAAGGTGTTCATCCGACTTCGTGAACACGCCAAGCTGGCTGGGCGCCATCGTCATTGGTCCCCTCTTGAATAAAATATATTCGAGACCCATCCCAACCTTTCCCATCAAACTATTGGCGCGTTCATTTAAGGTTTTTGCATTCTTCAACCTATAGACCGCGCGGATCTGCAAATGATCTTGCAAATTTTCGCCGACCCCGGGAAGGTCGCGTACAACCTGAATGCCGTTTTCCTGCAATAATCTGCCCGGGCCGATCCCGGAGAGCTGCAAAATCTGCGGAGAGCCGACGGCTCCAGCGGCTAGCACAACTTCCTTCGCAGCCACAGCATGCGCTTCTGCGCCATCGATCCAAAAATCTACACCCGTCGCACGTCCCCCTGAAATTGTGAGCCGTTTGACCTGAGCGTGGGTCAGCACTGTTAGGTTAGAGCGCTTTTTAATTGGATGCAGGAATGCATGCGCTGCGCTCCACCGCACACCCTTTTTCTGATTCACCTGAAAATAACCCGAACCCTCATTTGTGCCTTGATTGAAATCGTCGGTCTTTGGAATACCGACTTCAGCGCAAGCATCGCGGAAAGCATCCAACACCTCCCAAGAAAGTCTCTGGTTCTCAACCCGCCATTCACCCCCTGATCCATGCAGGTGGCTCTCACCTAAGACGAAATCCTCAGACTGTCGAAACAACGGCAGAACATCATCCCAGCCCCAGCCTTGATTGCCCAACTGTCGCCAATGGTCATAATCGCGTGCTTGGCCCCGCATGTAGATCATTCCATTAATTGCAGAACAGCCACCCAACGTTTTTCCGCGTGGATAGGACAATGAGCGCCCGTTCAGACCTTGCTCTTTTTCAGTGTGGAAGCACCAGTCAGTTCGAGGATTGTTCATAGTGTAGAGGTATCCGACGGGTATTTTGATCCAAATGTAGTTGTCCTTGCCGCCTGCTTCGAGCAACAGGACATTAACTTTTGGATCAGCACTCAACCGGTTGGCGAGAACGCAACCTGCAGTTCCAGCGCCAACTATGACATAGTCGAAATTATTGAGCTTTTTAACTCCGACTGTCGCCATCGGACAGGCCTCGCTTAATCAAAAATACCTTCTCGGATAGCCAACCCCGTTGCAACCGGTTGATTATCAGTTTTCCAAACATTTTCATCTTTGCCTGTGAGTATCTCTCCTAGCAAGTCA
>CAJWSW010000005.1 GCA_913046035.1 uncultured Alphaproteobacteria bacterium
TGCAGAAACTCCAATTGATAATGGCCAGCGCTCTCGTTCGAAGGTCATGAAGGCACACGTGAAAACAAATATTGTTGGTAACATCCCAATTAGTGACGTTAAGATTACGAAGGCGAGTACCCAACTAGCGAAGACACACGCACGCCTGCGAACAATGCCGGGGTCTACTTTGCCAGATTCATCTATTGCAATATCAAGTTGCGCTTGCGTGAGTGCACGTTTGCGGACCCCGGATGTCTCAGTGCCCGTAGCCGCGCTACGGAAAGTGTGATTAAGCAAACTAATTGCCGCAAAGATTAGTGCCGCCCAGCCCACTATCTCGGGGACGTAGCGGGCCTCATAACGCCAGGCGGCGGCTTCTGAGATCGCGAAACCAAATAGCGCGATAAAGAACAAATACAGCCATGAGTTGCTATCTACGCGAGGCTTACCTATGCCTCGAAACAGGCCTCTGAGGCTGCCCTCACCGCGTATGTCGCGGATAAGTGGAAGAGCGAGCACGATTAAAGCGATGACAAATAACACAACCACCAACCAGTTTGAGGTCCACTCGAAGCCGTAGCGTTTTGACGAGATCCATAGGTAACGTTCGATAATACCACCAAGCACCACACCAAGGATTACCGGCGGTCTAGGCCAGCCCATTCGTTTCATGATCCAACCCAGCAAACCAAACGCTATAAGAATAAGAAGGTCACCCCAATCGCGGCGCCCCTGAAACGCTCCAACGAATAGAATAGCCAAAATTAGTGGCAGGATAATGGCGTGTCGGATCTGCGATACTCGCGCGAATTGGTTTGAGAACATAAAACAGATGCCGGCGCCCAATATATTTGCGAGCGCTACCGACCAGACCATTGAATATGTCACCTCTAAATTGGTGGTCAGCATGTCCGGACCGGGTATTAATCCTTGTATAAGGAAAGCGCCAAGTAAAATTGCCATCTGTGCTGAGCCGGGTACGCCGAAGGCGATGGTTGGCACTAATGCACCACCTTCTTTAGCATTGTTAGATCCTTCTGATGCTAAAACGCCCCGAATATCGCCCGTTCCAAAGGTCTTCATCGCGTCTTTTTCGGTACTGGCGGCGTGACCATAAGCTATCCAGTCGATTACAGCGCTGCCCATACCCGGTATCGACCCCAGTCCGGCGCCAATGGCGCCGCAACGCAGTACAAGAAACGAGTTTCGGAAAGTATCCTTGATACCCTCCCATTGACCGGACCGTGTGTCCACTTTTGAGTTGCCGGCGACTGAACGACGCGCGATTGCCATGTCTGCTAATTCTGGCAACGCGAACAGACCCAGTGTAATTGGGATGATTGACAATCCGTCCCAAAGATACAGCCAGCCGTATGTCCAACGATGGACACCCACCTGTGGGTCTTGACCGATGAAGGCAACCGTAAGTCCGAACCCAGCGGCAACTAGGCCGCGCAACGGTGAACCACCTGAAAGGGCCGACACCATGCAGAGCCCAAAAACCGCGAAAGCCAGCAGTTCTGGCGAGCCGACTTCGAGCATCACAGGACGCAGTATCGGTACCGACATACCCAACATTAGGGCGCCGAAAACCCCGCCGATCAAAGATGCCGAGTACGCGGCCCCAAACGCGCGTCCTGCCTCTCCTTGTTTTGCAAGTGGGTGGCCGTCTAGGACTGTGGCGGCTGAACCTGCCGTTCCTGGCACACCGAACAGCACTGCGGGAATCGTATCTGATGTTGTTGTTACAGACCCCATTCCAAGCAAGAAGGCAAACGCAGAATATGCATCCATGTCAAACGTAAACGGCAGCAACAATGCCATTCCGACAATACCGCCTAAACCCGGAATAACCCCGAGCCCGAGGCCAATCACCACACCCGCGAACAGATATGCGAGACGTTCAACTTCTAGCATAATCAGCAGGGCGTCCCCTGCTGAGGCAAGCAATTCCATATGTGTTACCGTGCGCTGCGGACTCCTTGGCCCGTGAGGCTAGAGACCAAGTCGGCGGTATCCGGCCAGTTATTCTGCAAAATACCGAAGTTATTTACAATCGAATGCTTTTGCTTGGGTTCCCTGGTAGGTAAGTTTGCAGTTCATGCCAATTTTAAGTGCTTTGCGTTTTGCTTTCGCTCCGTTCACCATAATCTTGGTGCGTTTCCCGGACACGCTTACCGCCCATTTTTTGCCACTACCCTCTATGGTTACCTTGCGGCCGCCGCGTTTAATTTTAGTGATAGCACCTTCAAGCGTTTCGACCGGGATGACGGCCTTTGAAATATCCATCTGGCTGTTATCCGTCGCCGCAAGTGATGCTAGCTTGATAATATTTTGCGGCGTCTCGTAAAGTTCTTTTACCAGAGATGCGATTTTTGGGCCCGGCACAGGCGCGACGTCCAGCTTTTGTTTCTTTGCATCCTCCTGGAATTTAGGGTCGTTCATCGTTGCCATGAAAGCTGCTTGCAGCGCCTCCGCGCGGTCTTTCGGGATGCCGGGCGGTGCAAGGTAGGGGCGGCCCCATGCTTGTCGCGAGTATATAAATGCAAGGATAGCCTTTTGGTCATCTGTTTTTGCGTAGTCCATGATAAACGGCACGCCGCGTCTGGTGAGTTCTGGATGCGGCTGCGTGGACATCTGAACCAGCAGATTAATCTTGTTTTCTTTGATCCATTTTGCTCGAGTTGATTTTACAGACGACCAGGACCAAGCGCAGCGCCCGTCGACTTCGCCCCTTTCTGTCGCAAAATTGATGTCGTTACCTCCCGGATAACCTGTGATCAGTTTCATCTTTGAACCGAACACGTAGTTAATAACTTTTGGAAAATTATCGGTATCGGAACCCGGACCCACTCCGCCGACAACGTAGGTTTTTTTTAACATATCGTCGAAGGTCTTGATGTCAGTCTTGTGCCAAGAAACGCACAGACTTACCTCGTTATTCATGCTGCCTAGCCAAGTGAATTTTGTAGCATCGAACTTTGCTTCCTTTGTACCTAAAAGCGGTTCGTGTGGTACGCCGCGCCCGATGGTAGCAAACACCGTACCGTCTTTGGGTAGCGAATTGTACAGCTCATTTGTAAGGATCATGGATCCAGCGCCAGGACGGTTTTTAACTATGATGCGCGGTTTGCCAGGAATGTGGCGCCCCATGTGCCTGGCAAGGGCCCGTGAGTAACGGTCGTATCCTCCGCCGGCCGAGTACCCAACATAAAGGGTTAGGCGTTTCTTTTTATAGAAATCCGCAACCCCGTTGGCGACGGCCGGTTGTGTAGCAACCGCAGTTAGCATTAACGCTGCTGCTGAGATCGAGAGCATCCAAAAAGATTTCTTCATCATGACTTCTCCCCGTTGGCGCAAGTCCTTTTTCTAAGTTAGGATCTTTATTAAAGCCTGTGGTCGTGCAAACCACAAGTTCCTTGCTATCGGGAAGAAGGTTCCATGTGGAGGAGATTTTGAAGCGACGTAAGCGTAAATCCGCGCAACCGAAGAAAGAAACACCTCGAGTACCACAAACGTTTAGTTACAAAAAACCTAAAGGTCAGTATGCCGCGAAAGCGATTACCTCGTTGTGTCAGACCGACATCATTCGTGGGGCGGTGCAAACAGTACAAGATGGCGGAGACAACAATCTTCATTCTCACACAGGGATGGACGGATTTTGGATGGTGCTCCGGGGCGCGGTACGATTTTATGGGGCGGAGGATGAGGTGCTGGGCGAATTTGGCAAGCATGAAGGTATCGTAATCCCGCGAAACACTAAATACTGGTTCGAGAGTTGTGGCAAAGAAGACCTCGAACTGCTGCAGGTGGTAGCGTTCGACCGTGACGTAAAGAATGAACGTATAGATGTAAACGCGCGGAAACTGGTGGTAGATACCACACAACGTTTTGACGGACGTGTTCGCAACTCACCGATTTAGTAAGATTTTTAAAAGTCGAGGTCTTGCCCCGCCTTTTAATTATTACGCGTGTCAGATGTCTTCTCGCGTATCCGGATTCCAACCCGGCCCCGCCAACATAGGCTCCAGATCACCCTCATAATCGGGTGCATTTTCTATCTGCTCAAGCCAATTCAGCCCCATCGCTTTAAATATACGGTTGGTGATCACGATTAGCCGCGCTTCGTTGTTTGGATCTGTGTTAAAATGCTGTTGGATGCAGTATGCGGGTACGAAAATGAAATCGCCGCGCTCCCATTCGAACTTCCGCGGTTCTCTCTTCCATGACCAGTGGAATTCGGTATCGACTTCAAATTCCACATCCCAGTGCAGATCGTAACCCGTACCCTCTGCAACAAACAGGATCTGTTCTGCGAGGATCCGGCGTTTTCCCGTATGGCTCCCCGGTTTAATAAATTGCATATAAGCTTCGACGCAATTTTCGGTCGTGTCCTGTTTTTCGTGCACCAGATGTTTGATGAGCCCATCAGGCGAGTTTTCGAACGGCATGTCTTTTGGTTTAACGACTGAAAGACGGTTGCGATAAGTCCTGCGAAACTCTGCCGAATCCTCCAGCTCTTCTTTGTACCACTCGCTGTTATGGTCAGCGCCACTATGAGCGCGATCTCTTTCGTGTGTAGTCATTTTTCTTCCCAGTCTCTCAATTTTCACTCCAATCAGGGCGAAGATTTAATCGCCCAAAAATGACCGCCTCCGTAGGTAAGACGAAATTTACAGATCCGTTGGTGGCTCCCAGTGTTCCCAACCTGGAATAGGCTCTTTGGGTGGATATTCGGCCACTTTTTGAAAGAGCATGTGCATAAACAGGAATAATGGTTTTGCTTTCATGACTAGCGACACCAGGTCTTCTTCATCTGATGCGTTAAAATGCTGATGGACGCAGCCATTTTCGACAATGATCACGTCTCCGGCTTCGTAGTCGATGCGCTTGCCGTCGTGGATGTCGTATCCTTTTCCCGAGATGATATAGAACAGCGCTGAATTCATATGCCCATGGCGCTGGCCAGTTCCACCGGGAGCAATGCATGAAATGTGTGTTTCAATCGATTGTGCGATATCAGTGCGTTGGGGATTAATAATCGGCTTGTTGAAAAGCTGCGGACCGCCCTTCCACTGCCAGTCAGTGGATTTATAAACTCTAGGCTGATCCATTAATCCTTGTTGAAGTTCTCCGTAGGTACCTTCGAGAGCCCGAACGAACGTCCGTTTTTTTTGCCACCGTTCCCAGACAACTTCCTTAGGTTGGTTGTGTCCGGGTCCAGCATTTGTGAATGCTGATTGGTTCACACCGTCGGGGGTTTCGCCCATGGATCAGGCCTCTTTTAAATACTAATGGGGAACATAGAATTCTGTAACCTGCACGTCAAAGCCAGACACCGTTTTGTAATAAACGTTGAGCAGGTATAAAATTTGTACAGTCGGCCTTCGGCCTTGACGGAAAGGATTACCAATGCCCGATTGGCCACACAACAAACCCCTAGCTGTTTGCGTCAACATAATGTGCGAGATGTGGACTGATGACGCGGCGCCCGGAGTTGGCCCGATGGGGAACCCGCTGGCAAAGGGTCATCTGGATACCCAGGCGCGGTCTTGGGCCGAGTATGGCATGACCACAGGCGGATACCGATTATTGGACGTCGTTGGCGATATGGATATCCCATGCGGGACATACGCGAGCGGCATTATTACGGAAAAATACCCTGAATTGCTCAAACGCATCGATGCGGACGGACATTTCATAGGTGCTCACTCTTGGGCTCAGAACATCTTACCTGTCTACCAAGAACGCTCCGAAGAGGAAGCGGATCTTATCCGCGGCGTCGAGGGGTTTAAATCCGTTCACGGCAAACCGCCGCGCGGCTTTATCAGCCCGCGCGGCACGCCTAGCTCCAACACAGTTGAGCTGCTGATAAAACATGATTTTAAATGGCATTCAGATCATTTTGATCGGGATGTGCCTTACAAGATTGATTGCGAGTTCGGAGACCTCATTGCGGTTCCCTTTACGATGGAAGTCAATGACATGCCGCTTTACATCCGGTATGGCAACGAGCCCGAGGCCTTCACTCGTATTTTGGAACGCATTCTCGACGGATTTGGCGACACGCATACGCCGCGTGCAGTCCTTGACCTGACCGTTCATGCTCATGTGTTTGGCCGGCCGTTCGGAGCGATCGAGTTGAGGAAATCGATAGAGGTGTTGCAGCGAAGAGAAAACGTCTGGATCACTACCCACGAAGAGCTTGCAGACACCGTCTCCCCCAATACTTAGGGCACTTCGACTTGGGTAAGCCACTCGGTTGGGATTTCATTGCCAATACCGGCATCGCGCGCTTTTTTGTACAGGATCGAGCCGACAGCTGCGAATTGATAGCCAAGTCCGAGAATATTCAAGAAACAAGTCTTTTGATCGTCTGACGTCCGTCCAGGCGACTTACCGCTTACGATATCGGCTAACGTCGGCATGTCTTCTAAGCCAATCTGTCGCGCGAGGGAGTCTACGTCTAAACCGTCGGTGTCTGGCAGCTTTGCGTCTTTCCCGAACTGAAGTGTGGGGCGGCCGTGCGGCACGTGGCAAACAGCCACGTCACATTTGTTTATGACTTCAGCGCTTATTTCTGGAGACTTTATAGAACTGATATGCATGCCATCTTCCAGCCAGTCTTCATGGGCAACGTGTTCAATTGAATTGGTAGCTAACAATACGATATCGGCATGCCGCACAGCCTCTACTGTGGTGTCGCACGGGCGGATCTGAATGCCTAGCCTTTCTGACCATTC
Source organism: uncultured Alphaproteobacteria bacterium (assembly GCA_913046035.1). Classification (GTDB taxonomy): domain Bacteria; phylum Pseudomonadota; class Alphaproteobacteria; order MPNO01; family UBA830; genus UBA830. The sequence goes on from CAJWSW010000005.1 coordinate 6,726, forward strand.
CATTGCGAACCGGTCTCGATTTTCTTTTTGAGTGGAGTAGACACGGTAGTCTGCAATATTGTGAATGGTATCGATAGCGCGCAGTTGCGCTTGCGCTTGCCATCCAGTACCGATTAATGCGACCGAGCGCGAACCCTTTTTGGCTAAAAATTTAGCCGCCAGTGCGGTTGTTCCAGCTACTCGCATGGGCTGAATCTCACCGTCCGGGAAGATCGCTAGCGGCTCGCCGGTTTCAGTTGAGAATAATAACACAAGGCCGGTATAACGCTCTCCAGGAGCCGCCGGTATTTTCACTCGGCGGATATTTTCGCCAACTCTTGGATGTGTGATGATGTCAGAGTTTAAGCGTATTGCACTGACCCCAAGCGACGGGGCAACGCCATCCATGGATTTAAGTGAATAGATCGCGTCGGGTACAGTATCTGACGTAACAATGGTGTCACTGCGCCGCCTCAGAGCGCCGCGCCCTTTTGCAAGTTCTTTGTAAGCAAACTCCAAAACATCAATAACTTCTCCAATTGTAATCAGGTCGCGAATGTCCTGATTGTTGAGGATCAACGTCATAATGCTATTCCTGATGCGCGGACGTTCTGTCCGTTGTTAGCTGCAACCGTCACTTCAAAATCGCAACATAAGAACATCCTATCGTTTATTTTATAAAATATTTTGTACAATTCAGATGCCCCTTATCTGTCGGAGAACGAGCCTTGGTTTCAAGGGATATTTCCAATAAAAATGTGCCGCGAAACAGGAATGAAGTCATTGCATCGTGAAGGTCTCGCGCACAAGTTGTAAATCAGTCTCGTTTCGCGATGCCGCCCTCACCCGACCAGTCCGGCGGGTTGCTTGCCTTTATACTGCGTCCATCCTTCACCAATTCTTTAATCAGACTTGCCAGCGGAAAGGACTGGTTTTCCTTGTCCATTAGTTTTTCCATCATCTGCATGTCTTTCAGTGCCCAGGTGAAAGTCATTCGGTCCCAATCTCGCAATGCCGCACTATCACCGGAACTCATCATCAGTGCTTTTCGCAGCTTTGGCAGTTCAATCCCCGTGGACCCAGCCAGCCGCCCCGCCTCGATAAGCGCGCAGCCGTTCACCCAAAGAAGGTAGTTGTTCATCATTTTCGCAACTTGGCCGTGGCCGACTGCTCCCATGTGTTCAATGTCGGAGCAAAATGTTTCGAATATGGGTCGTGAGCGCTCTACCGTCTCGACTGTGCCCCCGACAAGTGCGAGGAGCGTACCCTCATCCGCCGCCCAGCGGCCCCGGGCGATCGGCGCATCGAGAAAACTTATGCCTTTTTCGCGGCATCGTTGCTCAAGATCTTGAACGCCGCCGACCGAGGCAGTGGAGCATACAGCTATCGCGCCGCCTGCAGCCATTCCAGACAGCGCGCCGGTTTCGTTGGTTAAACAGTCATAGACCTCCGGCTCGAAGCCCACGCCGACAATAATGTAATCGCTGTTTTCTCCTACTTCTCGCGGACTGCCTGCCTCGATACCGCCAGCATCGATTGCTTTACCTAACTGTGCTTCGTTGACGTCATAGACTGTAACATTGAACCCAGCCTTCTTAAGATGTTTGAGCATGGCAAGCCCCATTCGGCCTGGCCCTATAATGCCGATGCGATCCTGCGCCATGCGTAATTCCTCCTTCTGTAATGACTTTGGGAACCCTACGTCCCGTATTGCTCCTCCGCCGCTTTTAGCGACACGTATCCCTCTGCTACATCGTGCGCCACTCGTTCCGGCGCACGCGATTTGGGGTTTCCGTATCCACCTCCGCCTGCGCTTTCTAAAAAGAATACGTCACCACTGTCGAGTTCAAACTTGCCAGCGGCCGGGGTCAGTATCTCCTCTGGCGTATCTGCCTTGATTACGAATTTGCTCGCACCGCCCGGATTACCGCCATTGGTGCCGGGGGGTGGATATTTGAAGCGGTCGTAGCGTCGCACCACAGTGCAGTTCTGCAAAACTTTGTATTTTCTCCGGAACGCAACCCCGCCTCGGAATTCGCCTGCGCCGCCGGAGTCTGTTACTAAATTAAACTCGGTGATACGGCATGGATATTCACTCTCTATAATTTCCACAGGGGTTACGTGCAGATTTGAAAGATGCGTTGCCGTTGCGTTGCACCCGTCATTTCCATAACCACCGCCATATGCTGAACCCAGGATTTCGTATTGGAGCGTATTGTGTCCTGGTCGGCCCCCTTCGTGCCAATTGATCGAAAGCGATCCTGATGATCCGGATCCGGCGATGGCACGCGTTGGATTGAATGCGGCCAGCGCCTCTAAAATTACGTCAGTAAGCCTCAAATTAGCTTTTTGGTACGATGACACCGGGGCAGGTGATTCCGCATTCGTGATAGTACGCGGGGCATAGACGAATTTCACCACGTCGCGCATCCCATCATTAAACTGCATGTTGTGGCCGAGACAACCAATCAGAGAATAGAATACGCAGGCCTCCACCATCGATGGACGCAGGTTGATTGGTCCCTTCGCCTGAGGCTGCGAGTTCGAAAAATCGAAAGTGATATCGCTACCCTTTTTGATGATGGTGACCGCGAAATAAACGCCCTTATCCATTTCGACCCCGTCATCGTCCATGTAACCATCTGCTGTTGTAGTACCATCAGGTAGAGCAGAGATCGCTGTAATCATTTCGTCGGCTGCACTTTTAAGAATGGCGGCGAAGGACCCCATTACGGTATCAGTTCCAAAACGCTCACAATGGTCCTGCATACGGGTCACGCCCATCTGGGTCGCAGCGATTTGTGCCCGCACGTCGCCGCGGACAAGCTCGGGCTGCCGGCTATTTGTTAGGATGAGCCGTTCTAGGTCCTCTTCGTAGGTACCTTGTGTTGCAATTTTAACCGGCGGCAGGACTAGCCCTTCATGATAGATTTCGGTTGAATTTGCGGAAGTTGAGCCAGGGTTCATGCCGCCGATATCAGCTTTGTGTGCACAACTTCCGGAGAATCCTACTAAAACTCCCCCCGCGAAGATTGGTGCGATGAAAGCCATATCGGAAACGTGTGGAACACCCGCCTCGTATGGGTGGTTGGAGACCACGACGTCGCCGTCCTTTAACCCGTCTTCGCCATAAATCTCGATCGTGCGGTCTACAAAATGCTTGTAGAATGGCGCGTGAAAAAACATCGGTGGCGGAACAATCAAACGGCCGGATTTGTCGAGGATCACACAAGAAAAATCGCGGCTTTCGCGGATGATCGTAGAATAGCCCGATCGATAGAAATGATAATGCATTTCGTCGACCAAGCTGGCGACTTTGTTTTTCAAAATCTGCACGGTAATGGGATCGAGGCGCATTCCTAAACCTCTCGCGTTAAGATTAGGTTCATGAACCCATCGACGTGTGAAGACCATCCGTCTGGTACTACGGTCGTACTGTCTAGCTGTTCGATGATTGCAGGGCCTGATAGTGTTGAGCCTGGCGGCATGCCATCACGGTGCCATATCGTGGTCTCGGTCGGGACGTCAGAAGTGAACCAGACTAGACGGGTGCCCTTTTGGGCACTGTGGGGCGCAGGCGCCATTGTTTTAACAACTTCCGTTGCAGGCTCGTATTTTGGCACCGCTATACGCGCGCGGACGCGGTAACTGACTATTTCGGCGGGTTTTTCCTTCGCGGCATGGCCGTGAATTCGCGCGTGAATGCCATCAAACCGGTCACGAGCAACAACTAGGGCGGCGGCGTCCAAGCCCTTGTTTCCGCTTATGCCATCCAACGGAACGCGAAGTTCATAACCTTGCCCGGTGTAGCGCATATCGAGTTCGCGAGTGAAGGTAGCCGCGGTCGGGTCCATACCCTCGTTTTTTAGTTCAATTCGCCCGCGATCTTCTAGTTCCTGAAAAATTGTCTCGGCATGGTTTGGTGGTACTTGATCGAGGGGCCGCAGTTCAGAGCGGATGTAATCATGCACCACGTCCGTACATAAAAGTCCTAGTGCAGAAAACGCACCCGGCCGCCGTGGCACAAGGATCCGCGACATTCCCAGCTCCTCAGCCACTGGGGCTGCATGCACGGCGCCCGCGCCGCCAAAGGGTAGCAGCGTAAACTCCTGCGGGTCGACGCCTCGTTTTGCGCCAAAGATGCGTACCTCGTCGGCCATTCGCATGTCTACGATACGGCGAATTCCAGCGGCTGCTTCGAGGGCCGACATACTGAGTAGCTTACCAACTTTTTCATCTAAAGCGTTTAATGAGGCGTCGACGTTGAGCGACTGCGCACCGCCAAGAAAATAATCGGGGTTCAGGAAACCGCACGCAATATCGGCATCGGTCACAGTCGGGCTTTCGCCGCCGTTTCCATAGCAAGCCGGACCAGGATCCGCGCCGGCACTCTGTGGGCCTACCGCCAGCAATCCACCTCCATCTACCCAGGCAATGGAACCTCCGCCCGCCGAAATTGTTGTGAGGTCAAGCGCTGGCACGTCCAGCCTACGCCGGGCCACCTCACCTTCCGTCACTTCAAGGGGTGTTCCCCCTTCGATAAAAGCAATATCGCAAGACGTTCCGCCCATATCGAGGGTGACAAGCCCCTTTTTCGCGTCTTCTGCAGCGAGATACGCTGCCGCTTGAGCTCCGGCGGCCGGGCCCGAAAACAGAGTGTGAACGGTCTTTGCTCCGGCAACTGCGGCTTCGAATGGCATTACGCCACCATTTGATTGCATCAAAAAGCGCTGCTGTGTCTCAACACCCCCGTCATCTAGCCCGTCAGATAGATCTCGGATGTAATGTACAAGAACGGGCTCAAGGTATGCGTTGAGCAATGTCGTTGACATACGCGGCCATTCGCGGATACGGGGAAGAACGTCGGAAGACAGGGATACATGGGCTTCTGGCCATTCTTCAAGAATGACATCGCGCGTGCGTTGTTCGTGGCCTGGGTTCATGAAGGAAAAAAGATAAACGACGGCAATGGACGAGACGCCCTTTTTTCTTAATGCACGGGCGGCCGTTCGCACCGCCTCCTCGTCTAGAGGCTCTAGCTCATTCCCTTCATAATCGAACCGTCCTGCAGCCTCGAATGTTAAACTCTGGGGGGCGAGGTGCGGCGGTCGCTGGAAAAAATAGTCGAATGGGTTCCCATCTCGCGCTTGCTGCTGAATTTCCTGTATTGCGCGATATCCTTTTGTAATGAGCATACCGATGCTCGCGCCACGTCCCTCTAGAAGAGCATTGGTTGTTATCGTAGTGCCGTGGGCAAAAAACTCGATTTCTGATGGTGTTTTTCCGTGCGCAATAAACCGTTTCACGCCGTCGAGCACACCAAGCGCCGGATTGGAAGGGGTTGAAGAGACCTTCTCTACTTCTATGGATCCGTCTGCGATGTTTAAAAGAACGAGATCCGTATGAGTACCGCCGACATCTACGCCAAGGCGATAGGGCCCGCTCACTTACCATCCTTACGTTTTGCTGGGCTGGCAAACGACGCCATCGCCATTGTTCCCCCGTCGACAAATAAGTTGGCACCGGCAATGAAAGACGCATCGTCTGATGCCAGGAAGAGCACCGCTTTAGCCTGTTCGTCGGGTTCGCCCGGGCGGCCAACAAGGTTGTTTACCTTTCGGTTACGATCAAAAATTTCCTGACCAACTGGTGATCCAGTCATGTTTGGAGAAACTTGGTTTACGATGATGCCGTACGGTGCAAGCTGAACGGCCATAGACTGTGTGAGATTGGCGACGCCACCTTTGGCTGCGGTATAAGCCAGCGCGCTGGGGCGACCCTTGAAACCGGACGTTGATCCGATATTTATCACCTTTCCACCACGGTCATTGTCTACCATCCAATTTGCGACTTGTTTGGTAACGTAAAACGGGGTCGAGAGTGTCACATCGATTGTCTTACGCCATTCCTCCTCAGTAATCTCGAAGATATCCTTGTTGTCTGAAATCGCAACGTTGTTAACCAAAATATCTATTGCGCCAAAAGCATCTACCGTGGAAGAAACCATCTTCGCAATATCTCCGGTATCTGACACATCACAAACGACTGCTGCTGCCTCGCCGCCATCTCCTTTGATCCGGTCTGCGACAGCTTTGGCGCGACTTTCGTCCATGTCAACGACGGCTACCTTTGCACCCTCTTGGGCGAATAGGACGGCTATCTCTTCACCGATATTTCTGCCGGCCCCGGTAACAATGGCCGTTTTTTCTGCCAGCTTCATCACTATTCCTCCTTGTTTTCCCGTCGTCGTGTTTCAATTATAAGGAGACAATAAACTTAGAATACGAAGGAAAATCAAGAATGGGTGAATTCGATGTCGGGCAGCCAATTCCGCGTACTGAAGATCCGCGACTATTAACGGGTGGCGGGCGTTACTCGGACGACTATAACCTGCCGCATCAATTGCGAGGCTATGTGCTGCGCTCGCCGCACGCCCACGCTGAAATAACCACTATCGATCTCGCGCTCGCGTCCACTATGCCTGGTGTTCACGCAATCCTCACCGCGGAGGATTATCGCGCAGATGGTCATGGGGATCTGCAATGCGGATCACGATGGAACGATAGACAGTACCAGCCACCTAATCCACCACTCGCACTTGGTCGTGTCCGACACGTCGGCGAAGCTGTCGCTTTTATAATTGCTGATACAATTGATCAGGCAAAAGATGCAGCCGAGGCAATCCAAATTGATTATGCGGAACTACCGGCGAATACAATCACGGCCGTAGCAATGGACGAAGATACTCCGGCCGTTTGGGACGAACGGGAAAATAATGAATGCTTCTACGAACAGCGTGGCTATCCTGAGGAGACGAGGGCAGCGTTTGAGGTCGCCGACATTGTAGTAGAGCGGGTCTTTCCAATCACACGCACCATAACCAACACTATCGAGCCCCGTTCATACCTGGGCGATTACAATCCGATGGATCAGCGTTACACGCTCTACACCGGCTGTCATTATCCCCACAAGATACGGGAACAAATGGCGACGGAGGTATTTCATGTCGCCGAACAGGATGTGCGCGTCATTGCGGGCGATGTGGGTGGGAGTTTTGGCCTGCGCGGCAGTGTGTACCCGGAACAGGTACTTGTGATGTGGGCGTCACAGAGGCTTGCGCGGCCGGTGAAATGGACAGCCGAACGGTCAGAAGCTCATCTCAGTGATTACCAGGGCCGCGATAACTATTCAGTTGCGAAGTTGGCGATTGACGCAGACGGTAATTTTCTCGGTATGCACGTGCGGACGCTGGCAGCCCTCGGCGCTTTTGTCACTACCGGGGGAAACGGCCCGCCCATAAACAATCTTGGAACTCTGGCGGGCACTTACAAAACACCGGCAATACATGTTGAGGTATCAGGTGTTTTCACAAATACAACGCCAACCTGCCCTTATCGGGGAGCAGGCAGACCGGAGGCCGCTTATATAATCGAATCTCTTGTCGAGGCGGCTGCCCAAAAACTAGGGCGTGATCCGGCTGATTTGCGACGACAGAATACCATTTCCCCAGATGCTATGCCTTTCAAGACAGGACTGGTGTTCACATACGATTGCGGCGAGTTCGAGAATAACCTGAATGATGGTTTAGAGATGATTGACTACGCTGGGTTCGAGGCAAGGCGAGCCGAGGCCGAAACCCGGGGAAAGATCCGGGGTATCGGAATTTCTAATACCATTGAACGTGCTGGTGGTCCATCTATGGAGGAGGCTACTGTTCGCATAGATAAGACCGGTAACATCATGGTTTTAGCGGGTACAATCAGCCAGGGGCAGGGGCATGATACTGTTTATAAACAAATCGTTGCTGAACAACTTGGTGTGTCCGTTGATCGCATCCGGGTACGCGAAGGAGATACCGACCAGCAGGGCATCGGCGGCGGCACAGGCGGCTCTCGCTCGGCAACCTGCGGCGGTTCGGCAGTGCTTCGAGCTTCTCTTGCTGCTATTGAAAAGGCAAAAAGACTGGCTGCACACCAGTTGGAAGCAAGCGTCGACGATATAGAATTCGCTGACGGCACTTTTACGATTGCAGGCACTGATCGATCGATGACACTTGAGCAAGTGGCGAAGGTTTCCTACGCCCCCGGTAAGCAGCCTGAAGGGGTTGATGCTGGCATTGATGAACGCGCGACCTTCTCACCGTCTGCAGCAAACTATCCGAACGGCACCCATGCCTGTGAGGTTGAGATCGATCCTGATACTGGAGAAATAGAAATCAAAGCTTACGTTATTGTTGACGATGTTGGAACCGTTCTGAACCCGTTACTGCTAAAAGGTCAAATCCATGGAGGTGTCGCGCAAGGCGTCGGACAAGCGATTATGGAGAGAGCGGTTTACGACGGTGTAGGCCAAAATGTCTCAGGATCATTTATGGATTATGCTATGCCTCGCGCACAGGATTTTACGCTTTTTGATGTCAAATCTAACCCTGTTCCAACGCAGCAAAACCCGCTTGGCGTAAAAGGTGCCGGCGAAGCCGGCACGGTGGGTGCACTTCCCGCCGTGATGAATGCTATTGAACATGCACTCCGCGGAGCCGGTGTTGAAAAAATTGACTTGCCCGCTTCACCTGAACGTGTATGGCAAGCGCTGCAGATTGCGAGCTGACGTTGTAAACGCATTTGTTTTGGTGCTTGGCGTGTTGTTTCGACCATCACTTGCTGAAAACTGGATATTTTGCCGGCTGCTCTTGGAGTGATCGGCGCTAGTCCTTTCCAAAAAGAATGAAGGAACGAATTGATCGAATAGCAGAACGGTTGTTTTTATATCTTGAAAATTTGAAGTCCGAAAACCGGTTAGGGTGTCGGTAACCTAACTCAACTAGTAGCTTCGCCCTCCACCGTTGTGCGGTACAGGTGACGGATATCGGGGTATTCGTAACCGCCGGTGGCACGATGATTGGTGCAGCGGTTATCCCACATGACTACGTCGCCATCATGCCATACGTGTCGATATCGGAACTCAGTTTTGATGGAGTGCGCGATTAATTCGTCGAGAAGAGTGTCAGCGTCCTCAGTGCTTAAGCCGTTACCCTCAATCGCGATGGTGAAACGGGGTGAACAGTAAAGGCTCTTGCGCCCGGTAACTGGATGCACCCTTACCAAGGGATGCGTAACATCGGGGATCTCGCGTTCCTGACGCTTATAGAACTCGATGGCGTCTTTACGCGCGCCAGAAATTTCAACGCGTTTGTTTTTTAGCTTGCTAATAGAGTGATGGCCTCGCAGTTTTAAAATCTGCGTCTTGGTCCTCTCTGGCAAGGCATCGTAGGCATTATACATATTAGCGAAGTCGGTATGCCCTCCACGTGAGGGGTTTTTTACAGAATACAGAATTGTACAGTTAGCCGGATGCTCTTTGAACTGGTGGTCGGAGTGCCACGCATCGCCAGCATCGATTACGCCGATTTGATTTCCATTTGCGTCCACATCGTTTGAGAGAACGAGGATTTTGGGGTGCGTATCGAGCGTAAATTTTAGGTTGTCGTGAGGGAGTACGTCCCCGAAGCGTTCGGAAAACTGGACCATAGCAGCTGGTTTGAGATCTTGGTTCCGTATGCACAACATCTGGTATTTAAGGTAGGCCTGATTGATTTGATCAAATGTAGCGTCGTCCAAATCGTTAAGGTCTACGCCAATGATCTCGGCGCCCATTGTTTCGCTTAGCCGGTGGATTTTTATTGGTTGCGCCATATAGCTAATTTCCCGTTAAGCGCGGCGGCGCCTACCTCTCAATTCTGCCTGCTCTGCCGAGATTAGTTCGTCCATGAGGCGCCGAACTTGGATATTTGGAGCGTCGCTGTTGATATCAATTTCTGGCGCATGCGGCATTCCAGAGATACGTTTCTGCTGTTCGTTCAAGATGACCTGATCCTCCTCAAATACTTGAGTGAACTGTGTCCTGTATACCTCGTCCCACTTGGGATCGTCGACCTTGAAGTGACGAGAATGAGCATAGAAATAATGGGTAGAGATTTCGGTTTCCGGGGTTGGAAGGTTCATCACCTTCATCTCGACGCCTTTATCTTCGGTTACTTCACCTGGCTGCAGGTTTAAGCCAACCCCATAGGTACCTGCGTGGTTTACAATATACCCGGGCATTTCAGAAGTGGTGACCAGGAAACGATCAACATTACCTGTAAATTCGCCGGCTCTCTGATAGAAGGGTGCCGGTGGCCGGTCGGTGATCAAACGGGTCATCTTGACGCCGCGGTCATAACGCTCCGTCTTAGGTGGAAAATCTAGGATGGCATCATTTCCAATAGACGAAGCGTGCACGTAGGATAGGTGCGTGATGTCGAATAGGTTGTCGGAAATCAATAAATAGTTTGCGTCCACGGGCATTGGCTTGCCGTTGCGGCCGGCAATCATCTTCCAGTCGGGATCGTCCAGCCACCACCAGTCAGGCAGAAGAGACACGTCGGACTTTTCTGGGTCACCAGTCCAGACCCAGACCATGCCCCAGCGCTCTTCTACTGGATAAGACCTGACCGCGGCCCCCGGTGGTATCCTGGATTGGCCCGGGACTTTAACGCATTCACCGGAAGCGTCGAACTCGAGGCCATGATAACCGCACTGGATGCGATCAATATTTACCTTGCCCATCGAAAGGGGGAGGGCTCGGTGGCAGCAGCGGTCTTCAAGTGCGACAATGCCGCCTGGAGTGCGGAACATCACGACTGGCTCATCCAGGATGATCCGTGAAAAAGGATCATTACCTATCTCACTATCCCAAGCGGCGATATACCATGCATTTTTAAGAAACATGCTTCTATCCTCTAGATAAAGCGCAGCTGAAATAATAACTCTCGCCGGCCTTGTGAATCAATTCACGACTTTCGGACCATCGGGAATAAACGCTTCGGTCATGCACGGACTCTGCTTTAAGACATCACCGTACCGCCATCAATGGCGATGGTTTGGCCGGTCACAAATGCGCTGGCATCTGAAGCCAACCACATCACCGTGCCAATAATATCCTGCGGGTGTGGATTGCGCTTCAGGCTCTGGTCATTTTTGATCACGTCCATCGCGCTGCTTAGTTTTTCGCCGAAAAACTCTGTCGTTCCTTCCGTAATGACCGCGGTGGGCGCAATCGCATTAACGCGGATCTCATTTCGGCCGAGTTCACGGGCGAGGCCCCGCGTCATGCCGATTACAGCGGCCTTCGATGTTGTGTAATGCAGTGCGAAAGGGAGTCCATAGGTCGCAGCTAACGAGGCAACGTTGATAATTGAGCCAGCACCTGAGTCCTTCATATAGGGCACAACCGCCTTGCAGCAGTTCCAGATACCTTTGACATTGACTGCCATGCAACGGTCCCATTCTTCTTCATCGAGCTGGTCGAAACGGCCGCCGGTCAGATCGCCATAGAGGGCCGCATTATTAATCAGGACATTGATGCAGCCGAAGGCTTCAATAGCGCTACTCGCCATTGTCGACACTGTGCCCGCATCGGTCACGTCTAGCTGAGCGCCTAGTGCAATGCCGCCATTAGCCTTAATTTGGCGGATTGTATCGCTACAATCCAAAACATCGCCGGCAATGACCTTTGCGCCTTGCCCTGCTGCTTCGATCGCATAAGCTTGCCCCAACCCCCGGCCGGCGCCAGTTACAATGACGACTTTTCCCTCAAGCATTTGTCTAAATCCATATTTCAAACGTTGTTACGTCGGTCCAGGAAGAGTTATACATCATCTTTTTGCGTGCAGCGCATCTTGAGTTTCAGGCCGGCGACAGTGTATACGTCAAGATCACAAATCGATGCGATCTCGGAGATCGGTAGACGAGTTTCGCGAATTAACACTCTTGCGTGGACTATCGGATTGCGCCGGCGGCTGTTTTTGGGTGTCTGAAAATCGCGAGCGGTTTTTCTCTCCTCGCGGCGACGTTCTTCCGCATCGAGACCTCGGCCATAGGCGGCTTTAAGAGCTTCTTCGTGCCTTGCCTTGTCGCTTCGAGCGCGGACCTCGGCATTTCTTATGAATTTCGCCATCTCCGCGAAAGTTCGTTCCCGTACGGCTGTCTCGGCCTCGGAACTTTCACGGGGGGGACGCGATTTAGCCTGCTGACTACTGAATTGCTGGAAGGCTGCACCACCTGTCCGCGCTGCTTCTTCTAGAGTTAATCCATGGCGCTTGGCCATTCGTTCTGCTGCTTTTAATGCATTTCGGCGCTCGCCTTCAAATGGACTTTCGTTTGCCATGAGAAGAAGATTATGGAAGCGATCACGTTCCGATTGTGTCATTCCACTTGAAATTATTCAGCTCCGATGCAGGGATATTTGCGCCACGCAGTATACATTTATAACGTTTTGCCGGTGAGTTTTTGGGCGAAGGTAATGGTTGGTCCGGTGCCGCTTTTGTTTTGAAAATCCTTGTACATGCCATGCCGCCTCCGGGCTTAGCGCAAATCTAGCTGGAGCTCGGCTCTTATAGCTCTCGACGCACAATGGTTGCGCCATCGCACATGGCCTTTAGCTTGCCGAAGGCAACATCGCGGCGCATGTATTTCATCCCGCAATCGGGAGCGACGATGATCCGATCAGCGCTTACATAATTGAAAGCTCTCCGAATGCGATCCGCGATGGTGTCGGGGGTTTCGATTTCTTCGGTGCTGAGGTCGAGAACGCCGAGGATAATTTTTTTTGAGGGCAATTCGTTGAGTATTTTGAGGTCAAGGTTAGACTGGGCTGTTTCGATTGATATCTGGTCGGCCGAGCACTCCTCGAGCTCTTGCAAGAAGGAATATCCCTCAGGACGCTCATGAACGACATGCGCGTAGCCGAAACAGATATGGACTGCCGTTTCGCCTTCGACCCCCTCAAGTGCCCGGTTGATCGCTTTGATCGCGTATTGCTTTGCTATGTCAGGCCTTGCCTGCATGTAGGGTTCATCCAGTTGCACTACATCCGCGCCTGCGGTGAAGAGTGCGTGGATCTCTTCATTTACGGCGGCGGCATAGTCCATTGCGGCTGCCTCATCTGAATCGTAAAAGTCGTTTTGTGCTTGCTGCGTCATAGTAAAAGGACCGGGCAGCGTGATTTTAACCTTACGATCTGTAGCAGCGCGAAGAAATTTGACGTCATCAACCTCGATTGGGCGTTTTCGGCGAATGGGTCCGGAGATACGGGGCACCGGGTTTGGGTGACCGGTCCGATCGATTGCAGTGCCTGGATTTTTAGTGTCTACGCCACCCAATGCTGTTGCAACACGGTTAGAGTAACTCTCACGCCGCACCTCCCCGTCCGTAACAATATCTATCCCCGCCCTTTCCATATCGTGGATTGCAAGAAGGGTGGCATCATTCTGCGCGCTCTCAAGAAATTCTGGATCGACACGCCATATTTCGTGAGCTCTTATCCTCGGGGGGAGCCGCCCCTTAAGATTGTTGCGATCGACTAACCATTCAGGCTGTACATAACTACCTACGACAGTTGTAGGAAGCAGTTCATTCGTCATTTTGCTATCTTTTCATTTTCTTCAAAACTCAGTTTAACCGTGCCATCAGAGTTCATATGGACGGAGCGAAAGAAGCATGAGTTGTAGCCGACATGACAAGCGCCTGGGCTCCGCGGCCGAACCTTCAGTAAAACTACGTCTTGGTCACAGTCCGTCCGAAGCTCGATTACCTCCTGGATCTGACCACTAGTTGCACCTTTATGCCATAATTCACCGCGGCTGCGGCTCCAATACCAGGCCTCGCCTGTACGAAGTGTGCACTTAAGGGCCTCCTCGTTCATCCACGCAAACATGAGGGTCTCTGCGGTATCAGCATCTATGGTAATAGCCGGTATTAAACCCTGCTCATTGAACTGAGGCGAAAACAGGTCGCCCTCTTCCAGGATGTCCTTAGGCAGCCGTTGGGCAAAAACAGGTTCCGGCAATAGGCCGGACATCGTCAACCCTTCCTGATCATCGTCAAGAATTCGCGCCGCGTCGACGGATCGTCGCGGAAGACGCCCAGCATTTGGCTTGTAACTGTGTCGGCGCCTGGCTTATGAACGCCGCGGGTGGTCATGCACTGATGCCTAGCTTCGATTACCACGGCCACGCCTTGTGGCTTGAGAACCTTATCGATGGTGGATGCTATATCTACAGTAAGTTTTTCTTGGATTTGCAGCCGCTTGGCGAAAATTTCAACGACACGTGCTAGCTTACTAATACCGACGACACGATTTGCCGGGATGTATGCTACATGGGCCCTACCTATGATTGGAACCATGTGATGTTCGCAATGGGATTCCAGTTCTATGTCGCGAACCAGAACCATTTCATCGTATCCTCCTGACTCTTCGAAGGTTTTTGCTAAAACATTCTCAGGATCCATATCGTATCCCGAAAAGAATTCTGCGTACGATCGAACGACACGATCCGGCGTTTCGATGAGACCTTCTCTGGTAGGGTCGTCGCCTGCCCATCGTATCAGTGTTCTGACAGCTTCCTCCGCCTCCTCCTTGCTCGGCGTTCCTGAAAGAGTCGTGGGGTCTGCAATTGCGTCCATAAGAATTCTCCTTATATCCCATAATAAGGAACCCACCGTTATCGTCAAAATATTTTGCGGGTTGCGCCGACTGTCCTGGATTTGAAGCCGAATTGGATAAAAAGAAAACTCAACGAACTCGTGTTATGATATCTGCTTTTGCGCCCCCATTTTCTGCGAAGAAAAGTAAGAAAACGCGAGTTTTAATATTAAACAAAAAAAGATTTAAACATCCCAAACTTGCTCTTCATCGTCGCTTTGAAAAAAGCAAGAATGCCCGCTCTACATCATGGCGATCTTCCGCACAATGCCGTCGGTTTCTGCTGACCAGGTAAAAATAATCGGCATTTGCGATCTTGTATAAGTGCTGAATATCGACGAACACGCCGCGAGGCGATATTGTGTGGCCGCGTCAAATTGAGGAAAGCTGGCGTGCAGTGATAATCAGGGCACTTTCCCGAACCTCTCGGAATACTGCGGCGCAAATAGGGGAGGTCACAGGTGCCCAGTTCGCCTAGGGGCCACAAAATTGAACCGCGTTGAGAAATGACCCTCGTCGAAAACGGAAATCTGTGGGCTGACATTCGAAGCCCAGCAATGCGCAAGACACGTCGAGGCCTTTTTCTTGACAGAGATGGGACTTTGATTGAATTGGTCGATTATCTCGCCGACCCTGGAAAAGTGACCCTCTTAACCGACACTGTTTCGGAGGTGCGTAGGGCAAACTCTGCTGGGATTGCCGTTGTTATCGTGACTAATCAGTCGGGAATTGGCCGCGGATTATACCAATGGGCTGATTTCGAGGCGGTGCAGGCCAGGGTCATTGAGCTTTTATTAGAAGCAGGCGCAAAAATCGATGCAGTCTATGCCTGCCCACACCCTCCGCCGGACGCAGGGGGGCCCCTTGTATCTGCATATCGCAAACCGGCACCAGGTATGTTGATGCGTGCGTCAAGGGACCTCGGCCTCGATTTGGCGACGAGCCGCATTATTGGCGACAGCGTCTCCGATCTTGCGGCGGGGAAAGCTGCAGGGATACCTGTGGGCATTCTTGCTGGAACCGGCCATAGTGAGCGAGATGCAACGGCGGTTAAAATGCTCGCTGATGAAGAGTTCGAGGTTAATTTCTTTTAGCCACTATCTTCTGCGATTATTCCTTAAGTTTCGCAACGATCAGAATATTTCATTCTGTAAAGTGGGTCCGGAGCCCTTTTGGTCTATTCCATGCTGTGAGGATTTAGAGCTAATTTTACGTTCTGCAGTTCTACCAACCGACGCGTGTTAAAAAGGACGTTGGCTATAGGAGCCGCGGCCTGGGCGTTGGGGTAGAAAAAATTGCCATAAAGGTTATTGAAATCAACGCTGGGATTGACCGGATTATTGCAAGGGTAGCTTTTTTTTGCTGGTTTTTTTTTCGGTATGCATGCATTGCTTCAAAATATACGGCCAAGGTTCGCATCCAAAGATTGGTGTATTTGCCTGATGAAAAACTTGGTGCGAACCTAAGTGCAATATCTAGGCAGCACTTAATCCGACGCTCTGTATGAGCTGTGATACTGCCTTCTGTCACGTGGTAGTGGGTAAGAGCCTCATCGAAAACTTCAAAGGGAATGGAACGGTCCTGCAGGATAGCGAGCCAGAGGTCGAAATCCTGCGCGTTAGGCAATGATGGGTCAAAGCCGCCCGCTGCAGTTACTAGGTCGCGGCGAACAACTAATGTTGACGTCGCCAGGTATCCCCTACGGTAAAGTGAGGAGTATGGATCCGGCCCTTTCCGAAACCGAGCCGCGCAGTCGACCGCCGATGTGGTGCCGTCGGCAGCTATCGCAGCATAGTTATGCGCGACTAACTCGAGCCCGCTATGTTCCATTACTGCGAAGCTTCGCGATAATTTTTCAGGAAGCCAAGCGTCGTCTGCATCAAGAAAGGCGAGGTAAGTAGATGTAGCAGTTTTTACAGCAAGGTTCCGTGCGGCGCCGGCGCCCGCGTTTTCCTGGTGAATTACTGTGTACTTTGTGTCCTGAAATTTATCGCAAAAGATTTCAGCCACGCTGCCAGTGTTGTCTGGTGAACCGTCAATGACGACAATTACTTCCCGAGGCGGTTTGGACTGGGCGATAACGCTATTTAAAGCCCGCGCGATTGTATGCTCGGCTCGGTAAGCCGGTATTACAACGCTAACGTCTAATGGTTGGGCCCTCATGTTTTTAGGTTTACCATACATTCCACAAAACAGTTTTAGCTTAGTTAGTTAACCGGAAACGTATTTACGGCGCTCACACCTCACTCATTTTTTGAATGAGAGGACCCCGTCTATTGCTAGCGGAGGCATTCCGGTGGGACCTAAAAATAAGGGGTTTATTTCCGCTTCGATCAAACGTTCATTGATGCTTTCGCACATATGCATGAACCGAGCGATAGTCTCCACGAGGTTCTCAAGATCAACCGGCTTGGCACCGCGGTATCCGTTGAGGAGTGGCATTATTTTTAATGATGCAATCATTCTGCAAATATCGTTCGGGCTCGCTGGAAGAACACAAAGCGCAATGTCCTCGAACAAGTCAGCTAAAATACCGCCTGCCCCGATCATTACGGCAGGGCCGAGTGCGGGATCATTGCGATATCCTAATATCATCTCAATTCCCCCTGATAACTGTTCCTGAATGAGAAATCCTTCTTTCGAATAAACTCCGTGAGCGGCGACACTAGCCGCTATATCATCACACACTGATGCGGCGTCTTGAGGCGCTACGTTTAGCCGAACCCCTCCGACGTCTGTTTTATGTGGTAGAAGGCGCGACAGAATTTTAATGGCGACGCGTTCACCTATTTTCGTTGCGGCCTCGACGGCTGCAGCGCTGTTGTCGACAACTACCTCCCGGACTGAATTGATGCCGAATTCGGCGAAGACTCTTTTAGCCTCAAATTCGTTGAGTGTGCCGGTTAGATCGCACGCTTTTTCTGCCGAAATTAATACCGGTGAACGACTTTCAAATATTTTTTTACACGGTAACAACACTTTTAAGAGGTTCGCGCACGCTTCGGGCGTTTCAAAGGCTGGAACGTTTGCTTCATTAAGCCGGGCAACAATAGCAGGCGCATGAGGGCTGGAGTAAACGACGATCGGGATGACTTCCGTCGCCACTGCACGAATTACGGGATCAGCCACCATGTATGGCCGGCCTACTGAAGACGATCCGACGACGGGCAGGATGGCGTCGTACTCGTTGCTAGTCGACAGCGTCATGATCGCTTGATAGACGATTTCGGGATCCAAACCGGCCAGTGTCAGGTCGACAGGGTTACGATCGCAGTTGAAGCCTTCATCTTTTAATAGTTCACCTAGTTTCCGGGCAGTTTTGGGTGAAGGCGGTGGCGTCTCAAAACCGCTCATACCGCAGACATCGGCAACAAGGCCCGCAGCCCCCCCTGTGTGTGTCAAAATTGCGAGGCGGTTGCCACTGACAGGTGAAGACAACGAGAGACCAGCCGGCAAGTCAATTAGATCGTCATACCGGTTGACCCGGATCGCGCCAGTTTGTCGAAAAAACCCGTCGAAAACTTGATCCTCACCAGCCAATGCACCGGTATGGGATGCTGCAGCATGTGCACCTGGATCGGACTGACCGACTTTATACACTACCAATCTTTTACCTGCATTAGCCAAGAGGGTGGCGGCATCCCTAAAGTCGCTCGGTCTTCTGATTGTCTCTAGATAAAGCGCAACCACTTTCGTCTCTGGGTCATCGGCGAGAAACGTCATCACATCGCTTACATCGATATCGGCTTCGTTCCCCGTTGCAGCAAGATGAGATAGCCCGACGCCACGTGCGACAGCCCGAGATAATAAAGACCCAAGGATGCCCCCGCTCTGCGACACTACCGCAACACCGCCACTCCTCAGCCCTTCGGCGTCTAGAGCACCGGACGCTGAAAGCGTGACCCCGTCAGTAACGTTTAGCAATCCGATGGTATTCGGACCAAGGAGGCGCATGTCTTGGGCGGCGCCCATGAGAGCGTCCTGTCTACTGCTTCCTACGTCACCTGTTTCTGCGAAACCGCCTGCCAAGACAATCGCTGCTCTGCAGCCCTTATCTGCAAGACTTTTTACCGCGGCGATCGAATTTCTAGGGCTTACGAGGATAACTGAAGCGTCTGGCGCACCAGGCAAGCTTTCAATGTCGGGAAAGCAGCGATAACCTTCAATCCTGTTGGCTCGTGGATTGACGGGCCAAACATCGCCGGTAAAACCGTGTTTCTTAAGAAAATGTAAGGGGCGACCACCAACCTTCTTTGGGTCTGTTGATGCACCAATTATTGCGACACTGCCCGGCCGAAATAGACGGTCGAGAAATTTAGCCACGACTATTTCTCTCGATTGAGAAAAGCGGTGACTGCTTTTCGGTGTGAGTCTGTGGTGTAGCAGATGCCCTGAGCTTGGCTGCCGAGGGCGAAAATTTCCTCCGCTGTGGACTCAAAGCTTTTGTTCATTATCGACTTTGTTAATGCAATCGCATCGGGCGATCCAACCGTCATTGATTTCGCCATTGTAACGGCATCCTCGATTAGGCATTCGGGCGCAGAGACGCCCTCGATCATATTGATAGATAATGCTTCGTCGGCATCAATTCTACGGCCTGAAAAGATCAGCTCCTTTGCTCGAGCCAGACCTACGCGGCGGGGCAGAAAATACATACCACCGCCATCGGGGATCAGTCCGCGGAGCGCGTAACTCATTACGAAGTTTGCGTCGCTAGCACCAATAACGAAATCGCAACAGAGTGCGAGATCCGCACCCAAGCCTGCGGCAGCGCCATTTACGGCAGCGACAGTTGGCTTTGGTAAGTCATGTAAAGTCGTAAGAAGATGATGAGTGCGCCGCTGACGGTGCCAACCGTTTATGCCGACACGCCCGGCTGGCGCAGAAAGACGATCCTGCATTGCTGCAATATCACCCCCTGCGCAGAAACCTTTACCTTGGCCCGTTAACACTATGGCTGCGACATCTGTTGACTGGTCGGCCCAATGTAGCAAAGAGGTGAGTTCGGACCGCATTTCATTGTTGACCGCATTACGTTTCTTAGGTCGGTTTAACGTGAGGATTGCGACATTATCGCGGAGTGTTATGTCTACTAAAGTAGTATTTGGTTGCGTCAAAACTGCTTCCATTCATGCCTCCTGCTCTTTTTGTGTTGGAGGTGTTGTAAGCTCTTTGACTAACCAAGAAAACGGATCGTTCGAAAATTAGCTAGTCCTGGATTGGTTTGTGCAGAAGCATCCGGCATATTGAATATTTAAAAAAGGAGAAATAAAGGGCGCCATGAATTCATCGGAAAGATTGAACGGTATCATCCGCGCGTTAGAGAATGGTGGACATGCTTTTTCCGCTTTTGTGCCAATGGACATTCAGACCGGGATGCAAATGTCCGCTACGCTATATGATGGCATCGTGTATGAAGGGGAGCATCTACCCTGGGATATTTCTGCCTTACGGGATGCCATGCAATTTATGCTCGATCGTCGAGCGATTGCGAGTAGCGCTTCCATCGCGCCGTCAGTGACGCCATTGGTTAGGGTTCCGGTCAACGGCATCGAGATGGGCCAGTGGCACGCTAAGCAGGCATTGGATACTGGCGTTTACGGTGTTGTTTGGCCACATATTAGCACCGTGGATGAAGCCTATAACGCTGTTGCCGCCTGCCGCTATCCGCGTTTGAAGGACAAGCCGATTTATGAGCCACAAGGCATTCGCGGTGACGGTCCGGTTCGAGCAGCAAGGTACTGGGGGCTCACGCAGCAGGAATACTATAAAAAGGCCGATGTATGGCCGCTTGCACCCGATGGTGAAATCTTCGTTATAATACAAATCGAGGATACGAAAGGCATCTCAAACCTGTCAGATATGCTCGAAAACGTTCCGGGCATTGGTGCAGTTCTTATTGGAGAGGGTGATCTCGGCCAAGAGCTCGGGTTCCCGCGCCAGTATGACCACCCGGAATTGTTGAGCGCAATGGCTCAAGTTGTCGATATCTGCGGGAGGCATGGGGTTTTCGTGGGGCACCCGCATGCAAATGCCGAGAATATGCAAGAGTTAATGGATCAGGGCTATCGGTTCTTAATGTCAGCGCCGGGACGCCACTACAAGGATCTAGAAAAAGGGCTTGAACTAGCCGGCCGTGGCTGACTTCAGAATAAAGGAGATAAAATATGATATCCGATACACCCAAGAAACGTTCATATTTCGCCGCTAGTTCCAACTTTGCTGATGGTTCAGATAGCCCGCGGGATTTCCTCGATCGTTGTATCTCAGAGATCGAGGCGCGCGAAACTGATGTAAAGGCTTTCGAATATCTAAATCTCGATGCGGCACGTTCTGAGGCAGATGCGGCTACCGAGCGTTGGAGAAACGGCAATCAGCTCTCACCCATTGACGGTATGCCGGTTGGAGTGAAAGACGTTATGGAAACGGCTGATATGCCGACTGGGCAAGGCTCTGCGCTGTTTCAGGGCATAGAGACGGGGCGCGACTGTGCTGCCGTCGTCGCTATGCGCGAGGCGGGAGCCATAATGGTTGGAAAAACGGTAACTACAGAATTCGCGGCTACACAACCTGGCAAAACACATAATCCCTGGGACTTAGAACGAACGCCGGGCGGATCGAGCAGTGGTTCAGCCGCTGCCGTCGGTTGTGGCATGTTGGCAGGGGCTACTGGCTCACAAGTTATCGGGTCGATCATTCGGCCGTCAGGTTACTGTGGTGCATTTGGATACAAACCCAGCGTTGGCGGAATAAATCGTGGCGGCAGTTTTGACGGGTTCAGTCAGAGCTGCACAGGCATAATTGCTGCTAGCCTTGCTGAGTGCTGGTCGATGACCCGAGAGATCACGTCGCGCACTGGTGGAGACGCGGGATACGTCGGGGTCACCGGACCGATGGAGATCCCGACGGCAAAAAAACCAGAAGTGGTTGCGATGTTGTATACGGCCGGCTGGGCAAATGCCACTGATGACGCTAAGGCTGAATGGCAGCGCTCCCGGGACACACTTGTTGCGGCAGGTGTAGAGGTAGTCGATCGAGAAAGCGACGGTAAGGTAAAAGCGGTTGAAGAGGCGATCGCTGGTGCAATGGATCTGTCGATGAATATTAATGCGTGGGAGGGTCGGTTTCCGTTAGACACATATAATCGAAACATGGACGCCTCGAAGCTGAGTGACAGCGCCCATAATCGGCTGCAACAGGCCTTAGGTATGACCCAAGAGAAATTTGCTGAGCTCTTGGCAGAGCGCGATAGGGTCCGCGGCATCTATGCTGGGTTGGACGGACATATTGACGTCTGCATTACCTTGTCCGCGCCAGGCGCCGCACCAAAGGGGCTAGATTGGACGGGCGACCCGCTCTTCACAGTCCCGACATCGCTTGTTGGAATGCCAACAGTTACGCTACCGGTTCTTAGTGACGGGGGCTTGCCGTTGGGGCTTCAAGTTATCGGTCATACTAATCAAGATGCTCAACTTTTCGCTTATGCTGGCGGTATTCTCAATCTTTTCTGATATTGTTTAGAGGCAGAAAGCACAATGTCCTTAGGTTGAATCAAGGGAGATTCCTCTAATGCAGTCTTATAAAGCTGCGGGAAAATGTTTGAGCATCTCTAGAAGTCAAAATCAGCGCTCTCTAATACATCGGGGGGACTAAACCACCGGTTTCATGATGTGTGCTTGGTAGCCGGGTCTTTGGGAGAGACTTTCAACCCATCTTCTGAGGTTTGGGTAGTCCTCCCGCTCGATCGGCATATTAAACCAACGCCAGGCGGCGATGCCGAGCGGTATGTCGCCTATGCTGAATTTGTCACCGGCCATGAAGGTATTTTTCTTGAGTGTATCATCCATGATGGCCATCTTCGCCGACAACGCGGCGCGACCCAGTTCGATGATTTCCATGTTTCGATTTTCTGGTGCAGTCCTGATCATACCGCGAAAAACAGGTATCATCGCAGGGCTGACCGTTGTCACTTGCCAGTCCATCCAACGTTCGGCGACTGCTCGGACCTGCAGGTCCTCGGGATACAGACCACCAGGATCGTGTTTTGCGGCTAAATAACGAACACAAGCATTAGATTCCCAATTTACAAAACCGCTGTCGATGATCACTGGCACAAGGCCGTTAGGGTTTAGTGCTCCAAACTCAGGTGTATCGTTGCCACCGAATTCTCCGCCGACATCTTCTCGTTCAAACTCAAGTCCAAGTTCTGCGCAAGCCCAGAGGACCTTCATGACGTTTGAAGAGGTATCGCGTCCCAAAACTTTAAGCATTTTGATAATCGTCTTTAAAACAACCTGATGGATTATTCCGTATCAGCTGTCGCCTGTCGACGGTGGATCCCGGAGATAGTATATTTTATTTGAATTTGAGTATGGCGATGAAATCCGAATTTGAAATTTTAAAAATCGCGAACACGCGGGTCGAGGCAGAATACCTTGGAAATGGCCCGCCGCTCATATTTTTGCATGGTGAAGACGGGTTCGAGATCAATTCGTCGCTGGTATCCCGATTGGCTCATAAATTTCACATTATCGCGCCGCGATTGCCGGGTTTCGGCAAGACACAGCTACAGGATAACATTCGTAATATTGATGACGTGTCCTATATCTGGCTCGATCTCTTGGATCGTCTTGATGTAAAGGACGCTGTCGTTTTGGGTTTTTCTGTCGGTGGTTGGTTGGCTCTGGAAATGGCGACTAAGAACACGTCGCGAATGGCTTGCATGGTGCTGACGGGATCTGTGGGCGTTAAGTTTGGTGGGGCCTACGATCGGGATATTGAGGATATTTATTTCCACGAGGCAAAAACCGTTCGTTCCATGCGATTTGTTGATGCGGAAAAAGATCCTCATTACGACCTAACTGGGCTGAGCAAAGGCGAGGCACTAGCATTAGCTCGGTCGAGGGAAGCCATCGCAAAAATCTGCTGGAAGCCGTATTTTCACAATCCGTCATTACGACAACGACTAAACCGCGTTAATATCCCGGCTCAGGTTATTTGGGGTGGGAAAGATCGGATGACGTTGCCGAAATACGGTCGGGCGCTCGCGAAAGCGTTACCGGATGCAAATTTTGCAGCTATTCCGGGATCGGCCCATTTTCCTCATATCGAGCAACCCGACCTTTTTTGGGGCGTGTTAAACGATTTTCTAGATCGCTTTAATGAAAGGTGATAGAGTGATAGGCTCACCAAAACTCTCATTCTTTGAAGAAATTTTACGTTGTGGCGCCTCGGGCAAAGCGCGCTTCTGCAGAGCAGGATAAACAGATTATTTATTTGGGAGCACTCTAATGGAGTTCTATCATTTCACCGAATTCGCCTGGCCCCACCTCCCTCCTGAGGACGAATTCACGTCTGCACGTTTAAACCTACCAAGCAGCGTTTACGACCCTGAGAAGGGTGCTGATCTTTTAAATATGTGTCTCGATCAGCACGTTCTCGCGGATGAACTTGGCCTTAATTGTATGGTTAACGAACATCATCAAACCGCGACTTGCTTGAATTCGTCGGGTGTTGTGCCCTTGTCGATACTTGCGCGCCAAACCAAGAATGCACGTATTTTGATCCTCGGTAATCCGGTTGCCAACCTTGCTGATCCGATCCGGTGTGCAGAAGAAATGGCGATGATTGATAATATTTCTTATGGGCGGCTCGATTGCGGATTTGTTCGCGGCGTGCCCTATGAGTTGTTCGCCTCGAACCAAAACCCAACTGAAACTAGCGAACGGTTGTGGGAGTCAATTGGGCTGATTCAAAAGGCCTGGACTACTCACGACGGCCCGTTCAACTATGAGGGAAAGTGGTTGCACAAACGTCAAGTGAATGTGTGGCCGCGTCCTTACCAGCAACCGCATCCGCCAATTTGGACGACTGGTGGCAGCGATATTGCCCATGCTTGTAGGACGGTTTCAAATGGCTTTACGTTTGCGATGTTCCTGACGCCTGTCGACAAATTAGCGGCAATGTTCAAGGGTGTACGCAAATGGTGCAGGGATCAGGGTCTGGAACGGCCGACCGATGATAAGTTTGCCTTTATGCCGTTGGTCGCTGTGGGTGAGACAGAAAAAGAAGCACGCGAAGTGATCGAGCGGGTATTCTGGTACGTCGTAAACAACAAGGCCGAGGCGCAGCACCGTGCACCACCGGGTTACGTTGAGACAAGCCTTTTTGCCGACTTCTTGTCCGGTAGATTTACAGGAGGTCGCACCGACGCGATACGCACTAAAGGTATGGAGTATTTCCGAGAGAATCATGTGGCAATTTACGGAACACCGGAAAACGTCGTGAACCAGATAAAATCCTTACACAAAAAGTCTGGTGGGTTCGGTCATCTGGTAGCAATGTTGCACGCTGGCGATATGGACTTTGAAATGACAGCGAAGAGTATGACCCTTTTCGGTCAAAAAGTGGCGCCTCACCTTAAAGATCTGGGGTCGGTAAGCACAAGTTTTGGTCCTTTACGCAAAAGAGGCGCAAAGAAAGCTGCCTAAAACCTACCAGCCTGCGGCAATAGCCAAAGGCTTTGCTTTGCATTTGGCTAGGCTAACGCTCTATTCAGACCCCAAAGTAAGCCCGCAGTTATTGTAGACGTTAAAAAGACGTAAGCGATGTTTGCCCGTGTAATGAGTTCAAGTGGCGGTATTTTGAACATCGTGGCTCCTGTAACGACCGTAAGGCTTGCAATCGAAATTCCGCTACACAAGCCCCAGCCCACCAAAATAGATTGCATAAGGACCAAGTCAGTTACGCCGGAAGGGACGCTGGTAAATATCACCAGAAGAAATGTGCCGCTTACGATGGAATGTATACCGAACAATCCAGCGAAGTTCATCGTCATGATTATGATTAGTATTACTGCCCATGGAGGCAGCGCGAGAGAATTGAGCCAGTTTAGTAATCCCATTTGAGGCAAAGCCGCTTCAAAAACCGCCCCGAGTGTTGTCGAGCAGACGAGGATAAGCGTCTCAGGTCCGATGCGACCGATTCCATTGCCTGTTTGTATTGCTGCCTTTTTGATGTCGGCCGTTCGGACTGATAATACTGCTAACACGCAGGGGATCGGCAGCGCCAAGACAAGGGCCTCCAGCGTAGTTAATTCTAACGTGACCGTAGCGCCTACGACGATGAGGGCAGCGATAAAAACGGGCAACGCTACCGGCGCCAACGAGGCTAGGGAGCGGCTTAGTGCAATAACCCCGGGTTTACGATCAAACAGCGCGAATGAAATTAGGATTGCTATAACAGTCAATAACAATCCGAGTCCCATAATTTGCCAAAGTGGTACCAGCGGAAGGTACTGACTTGCGACGGCCATGCCGACTATAAAAGGTGACCAAAAAGGGACCGTCATCATGCCTCTGATAGCGGTGGTAAACACTTCACGTCTTTCGGTAAGTGGCGCATTTCTGCCCAGGATTGGGGCGAGGACAGCAAATACGCCGACCTGCAGAATTGCGCCGATTAAATGAGTGCCAATGACGATACCGCTGTCGCGTTCATTTTTAGGCAGTTCACTGAATAGCTGACGCGCGTTGGCGATTTCAGGGCGTTGGTCTGCGGCTGCGCGAAGCAGTACGATAGTTGCTAAGAAAGCGGGGAAGATTGATGCATTCGCGACTCCATTAGCAATGGCGCGCCATTGGCCATAACTCTGCGCAACACCAAGCATTGCGACCATTAACAAGCCGCAGAGTATTAGTGTATGTTTCGGCATGCGTGGTAGGCCGACAATGAGAAAGCCTATGATGAGCGTAATCATCGTCTCAGTCAGGTAGGGAGCGGTCACCAGAATTCTCGCTACGGCTAGAACCCAAAGCATCGCGATTAAGAGGCTGAGTAGCTTATTCATTAGGCGGGCGAGGTATCGCCTTCTATCGTTGTGGTGCGCCGTAGTTCGCGGCGTTGGGTGTAGTCGAAGCGCCGACCGCGATGGAGCGTGGAGCGGTTATCCCACATCACAAGATCCCCTACTTGCCATTCGTGGCGATAAACAAATTTAGCTTGAGTGCAGTGCTCGATTAACTCATGGATAAGTATCCGCGCTTCGGGCACGCTCATCCCTTCGATTTTATGGATATGGATTGGCGCGAAAAGCACCTTGCGACCAGATCCTGGATGAGTGCGTATCAAAGGCCAATGCGCGGACGTGATATTGCTAAGCTGTTCGTCAGAATAGCGGTTACCCAGCAGCATCCGCGAATAAAGCGGGTGATGTTCGCCTATAAGATCGGCAATGATTTCCTTTAGTTCTGGCGGCAGTTCATCGTAGGCAGCACGCAGATCAGCGAACTCAGTCTCGCCGCCCTTAGCGGGGACTTCACATGCACACAGAAGCGAATATTTCGCAACCGTTGGCAAAAAAGAGGAATCTGTGTGCCATAACTGATTAGCCATCGATGACGTGACCGACTGGTGGTCTCTCATCATGATCTTATTGTCTGCGTTTATATTAGCAATATCGACAAAGCCCCTGTGTTTGAAACGGTTCGGCTTCTTAGTTATCGGCAGTAGCCCCATATCGAGTGGGCCAAACCATTTTGTGAGAGCCATGTGCTGATCTTCGTCGATTGGCTGATCTCGCCACACAAGGACCGCGTACCGATCCATCGCTTTTTCAATTGAAGCCGCGATATTTGAGTCAATGGGCTGACGCAGGTCGATCCCTGATGCTTTAGCGGAAAAAAACTCAGATATTGGCGAAAACTTTAGTGGCATCCTGTTTCCCTTAGCGCAATGTAGGTTTATCTTAAACCCCACAGGGTCAATATGAACAGCGGAGGTATGGACGTGCCAAATAAAGATTTGCGGGACTGGATTAAAGAGCTCGAGTCAAATGGCCAGTTACAGCATGTAAGCGGTGCTGACCATCACGAGGAGATAGGCGCAATCGTCGACATCCATATGCACAAAATGACAAATCCAGCTGTTATGTTCGACGAGATCCCAGGCTTTCCAAAAGAAAACCGCGTGCTCGCTAATATCCTGACGTCCGTGCCTCGCATCAATCTTGCACTCGGTAAGCCTGTTGACACATCCGAGATTGAATTAGTGAATTATTGGCGCGAATACATGAAAGACCAGCCGACACATGCTCCTGTGGAGGTTAATGGAGGCCCCCTGATCGAGAATGTGTTTGAGGGCGACGATATAAATATCAAGACGATACCAGCGCCAAAATGGCACGAACTCGACGGTGGCTATTTTATCGGGACTGCGTGCATGGTGTTGCTGCGAGATCCGGATACAGGTTGGATCAATTATGGAGCCTACCGCGTGCAATCGCACGATGCCAAGACCGCGTCCGTGATGGTATCAAAGGGTAAGCACGGAGACATCCTTATGCGAAAATATTTCGACCGCGGTGAGCCTTGCCCTATAGCCGTGGTCGCTGGTATGCACCCTGCGCTTTTCATGGTTGCAGGCCTTGAAATGCCATATGGCAAAAATGAATACGATTGCGCTGGGGGTATTATCGGTGAGGGCGTCGAAGTGATAAACATGCCCAAGACGGGCCTGCCAGTGCCGGCGAACGCCGAAATAGCCTTTGAGGGATTTATCCACCCCGATGACCTGATTGATGAGGGCCCATTTGGGGAATGGCCTGGCTACTATGCGGGCGACATGCACCCGGAGCCTGCCATTCGCATCGAAACCTTTATGCACCGGGATAACCCAATATTGCTGGGAGCAATTCCGGCAGTCCCGCCGAATGACGATACATTTTATCGTGGCACTTACCGTTGCGGCGCCGTTTGGAACCAACTCGAGGCCGCTGGTATCCCCGAGGTTAAAGGGGTTTGGGCTCATGAGGCCGGCGGCAGTCGTATGTGGCTGACTGTGTCGATTGCAACCAAGTATGGTGGACATTCGAAACAGGCTGGATTGGTTGCTTCTCAGTGCCACGCCGGCGCTTACGCTAACCGATGGGTTATTGTAGTTGACGAGGATATCGACCCATCAAATATGAATGACGTAATTTGGGCTATGTGCACGCGTTGCGATCCAAAGGATGGACTCGATGTTATAAACGGTTGCTGGAGCACGCACCTTGATCCTATGAGCTACAGCCACGAAGATCGACGCAATTCTCGTGTCGTGGTTGATGCTTGTATCCCTTTTAAGGACAAAGAGACCTTCCCTGCAGTTGCACGGGCGTCGAAGGAACTTGATGAACGGGTCCGGGCAAAATTCGGCAATGTCCTCCCGGAGGGATCTTAGGGTAAGCCACCGTTTTAATTGTCAATGTCCTACAATGCGTCGCAATTCTGCCGACGACCTCAACCCGAGCTAACGGCTTTAACACAATAGGAACTAGTGATTACCTAATGTTGAAAACCTGGCATGGAGGGTGCTTTTTGCGTCTGCTATACCGATTTGGGTGACCTAATATTCAAGCCGGGATAGGCCGTTTCCCTGCGTATAGAGTATATCTTTAGTAAGATTTACTTCTCACATCCAATGTGAAGGGTAGCGTAATAAGAAGCGCGCTGCATTTTGAACGGATAAATCGTTCGGGGTGGAAACTATTCGTAACTGCTTACCCCTGTTTCCAGAAAACCATCCTCACGCCTCAATTTGCCAGTAGAGAGGCAACATAAAATTTGCGGCGTCGCAAACTTTCCTCGAATTCTTTGAGAAACTCTGGTGCCACTGCGCCAATTACCGTTTCGTTAGAGAGCAAGGCGTCGGCCCATTTTTTGACTTTTGGAAAGTTGTCGAGCAGGCCCGTCCGTAAATACCCATCAGCTATAAGGAACCGTTGCAAGAAAGGCGCGTAGGCACAATCAACTAGCGATAGGTTGGGCCCGTTGAAGTAGGGGCCGTCGTTAAGGTCGCGTTGACGTGTCAGCGCTTCTTCTAGCCGCTCAATCGTTTTCGGTGCCTTGGCCAGCCCGTCTTCCATCTCTTCCCGGGTCTTCGTGTAATAAACACCGTTTAGAGCGCGCGCAAAACTAGACACGAAGTCGGTCCATGCGCGGTTGCGTGCACGCTCAATAGGATCTTCGGGGTGAAGGCGCGGCGAGACAGTTTCGTCTAGGAATTCTGCAATGGCATTTGATTCGAATAAGATATCTTCGTCGATTTTCAGCACTGGAACTTTTCCGTGCGGCGAGATCTTGAGAAACCAGTCGGGTTTTTCAAGAAGATTTATAAATGTGACCTCGAACTCGACGTCTTTGGCGCGCATAGCAATTACCGCGCGCTGGACCCAAGGTCAGGTGAATGAGCTAATCAAATGATAACTGGCAGTCATAATTCTATCCTTGCTGTTAATTCAAAAACGATAAGGATCGCCAATGCTGTCAAATTGAAACCGCAGCGGGTAAATCCTCTTCCAATATAGAGATATTGAGGGTGTAAGAGACCTCGCCCTCCTCGTCATCCCTGTAAAGAACGCCAATAAACTCATCGGCCATGTACACTTCGATGGGCGCGTCTGGCTTTTTAGGCTGGAGGATCTTTAAACGATTGTTGGAGAATGTCAGGCGGAGATATTCTTGTACGCGGGTAATCTCGTTTAGCGTCATAGTTTACCTTTTCTATGTATTTTGCGCATTTTCACACCGTGTATTAGGTGATTACGGCGAAAAGGGCGATTTTGCAAGCTACCTGTTCTGATTCACTTGCCCGAAAGTCGCAAATTCGATAGCTTTAACATTTTAGGCTAGAAAAAAATTTTGGGAGTGGAATATGACCCGGAAGGCCAATCAACCCTTTGTTCGAAATGCGTGGTATATTGCAGCGTGGTCTGAAGAAATTGAAAGTGGGCTACTTGCGCGGACGATTATGAACCAGCCGATAGTTATTTATCGCGATGCAGACGGCAATGTTGGCGCATTAGAAGATCGTTGCTGCCATAGAGGCGCGCCTTTGACTCATGGTTCAGTTACAGACGTGGGGCTGCAGTGCGGCTATCACGGTCTGACCTTTGACACCAAGGGCAACTGTGTCGATATTCCCGGTCAGAAAAATATTCCCGCCCAAGCGCAGGTTCGGCATTTTCCGCTAGTTGAACGGCACCAAATCTTATGGATATGGATGGGGGACCCGGCACTCGCAGATGAGAGTCAGATTGTCGATTATTCGTTCCACGACGATACTGAAAAATGGCCGCATCGAAAGGCGATGTTCCAGATCAAATCGAATTATATGTTGATGATTGACAACCTAATGGACCTAACTCACTTGGGTTTCGTTCACGGGCGTACAATCGGTGGTAATCCACTTCAGCATGTCGGTGCCGACATGGACAGTCATAAAACAGAAAAAGGAGCCTATTTTATTCGGTGGATGCTAGAGCAT
Organism: uncultured Alphaproteobacteria bacterium; assembly: GCA_913046035.1. Taxonomy (GTDB): domain Bacteria; phylum Pseudomonadota; class Alphaproteobacteria; order MPNO01; family UBA830; genus UBA830. Next base: position 37,527 of record CAJWSW010000005.1, read on the forward strand.
GACCCGCCCCCAACCTACCAAAAGGGTGGTAAATTCCCTGGCAAAGTCGACCGGTGGCAGGAGTTTGAATATGTCGGTCCCAGTGTTGTGCTGCAGTGGTCTGGCGCGGTGTCGGTAGGAAAGGGCGCTCAACAGAATCGCGAGCAGGATGGCTTCCACCTGCGCTTACTCCATGCGGCAACACCGGAAACTGAAACCACATTTCACTATTTTTGGTCCGCTGCAAATGGCTATCGTCAAGACGATCCCGCGGCTACACAGGAAATGTACGACGAGATCTATCCGACGTTTATCGAGGATAAGGTCATAATGGAAGCGCAACAGGAGCGGATCAATTTGAATCCGGACCGCGATTTGGTTGAAATTCATGCGGATAGCGTACTCGCGTTGGCACGATTGTCCCTTGATGAATTAGTTGAGCAAGATAATCAAATGATGGCACAGGCCGCCGAGTAGAATTGGTAAAAGAAATTGTTAAAATGGCGGGTTTAGCCCGCCATTTTTTTGGTAAAGAGCTGATCAAACCTCGTAATATCGCTCAAGTGGCCTGATCTCTAGGCAGAGAAATTGTGTCGTGTTATGGCATCTAGGATCTGTTGTTTGCGTACCTTTAGCGCCTTCATGTCGTAAGGTTGTCTGGGGCTATGCCCCCATACGGGACCTGGCCATGCAGGATCGCATTCGCTGCGTCCTACAACATGAACATGTAGCTGTCGAACGACATTTCCTAGTGATCCGATGTTAAGCTTCAGGGGGCTGTAAAGTTCTCGGATCACTCTCGCTGCAACATATGTGTCTTCTGCCAACAGAATGCGGTCATCGCGTGATAAGTCGTCTATTTCTTTGAGACCTGCCTTCTTGGGGACGAGGATAAGCCAGGGGTAGCGAAAGTCGTTAAAAAGTAACACACAGCACAACGAAAGATCGCCGATTTCGGCGGTATCATTGCCTAGTCTTTTGTCGAGCTTAAAAAACATTGTCGGTTTGCCTACCCGTCTATCTGTACATCAGTGTTGTGTTACTGGATGGTATAATTATCGTCTTTTTTTTACAGGAGTACTATGAACGCTGAGATTTTTCTTTTTATACTCTTATCCATTTTCGCGATTGGACTTTGTCACGAATGATATCCATTTAACAATCGGCGTGCTGCTTTTTGGGCGCGGAAACAATCCGTATAATGCAATTACTTAGGAATTCCTGAAACTAAATCATCGGCGATCCTAGATCGTTATTAACGTGGTCTTAGTTGCGGATCAGATCGGTAACACTCTAGCCGGCGACGAAGGCAACTGACTTTCGGACAGGCATTTGTTTTAGACGGGATGCAGGCTAAAATTTTCCCAGACTAACCAAAGTACAATGAACATCATGTCAGAAGAAACAGTAAAAATTAGTTTAACCGTCAACGGTGAACCAATCACCAGTACTGTGCCGGTGCGGCGTCACCTTGTTGACTTTTTACGCCTCAATCTTGACCTTACAGGTTCGCATCTTGCGTGCGAACACGGGGTATGTGGGGCATGCACCGTGAGGGTTGACGGGGCCGCCGTGCGTGGTTGTCTTATGTTGGCAGTTCAAGCGGATGGTGCCAATGTCGAGACCATAGAGGGGTTATCCGATAGTGGCGAAGTTGCTGACCTGCAAGCTGAATTCGAGGTCCGCAACGCAGCACAGTGTGGTTATTGTACTCCGGGTATGATTATTACGTCGGCGGAACTTGTTGCCGCTGGGGGTTTGCCAAACAGAGAGACAATACGTGACCACCTATCCGGAAATCTCTGCCGTTGTACGGGTTACCAGTCGATAATTGATGCTGTTGAGGAGACAATGAATAAAAGGGCGGGAACATGACACCTCCAGACGGAAACGGTGGTGAAGGATTAGTTGGTAAGCGAGTTACGCGGCCCAACGTCCGTAGGCTAATTCATGGTCGCGGTCGCTACACCGATGATATTTCTGTGCCTCAGATGCTGCATATCGCTTTTGTTCGGAGCACTTATGGTCACGCGAAAGTCAAATCGATTGAGACATCTGCGGCCGAAACGGCCCCCGGGGTGGTCCGCGTGATCACGGGCGCGCAGGTTGCCGAAATCTGCAAACCTATGCTGGCGATAGCCCAACACAGGCCTGGTCATAAATCGGCACCGCAGTATGCGTTGGCTGTTGACCACGTTTGTTATCAAGGAGAACCAGTCGTTGCTGTTGTCGCTTCGAGCCGCGCCGAGGCAGAGGACGCCGCTGACTTGGTGACTGTCGATTACGAGGAGTTACCTGTGGTCATGGATATCATGGAGGCGCTTGACCCCGTCTCCACGCCAATACACCCCGAACTCGGTGATAATCAATGTTTTGAACACACTACTAAAACCGGCGACGCTGCGTCAGCGCTGTCTGCCGCGAAGCTCACAGTTGAGCACAAATTTGAATTCGGGCGCCACACCGCTGTGACCCTTGAAGGACGGGCAATATTAGCCCATTGGGACCATGTCGAAGAGCGCCTGACTGTGCACCATTCTCACCAGTCACCATATCAGATGCAGGACGTGTTTTCCCGACACCTTGATATCCCCGAGCACAAGGTCAGGGTAATTACTCCTGATATCGGCGGTGGGTTCGGCCTGAAGATTAATGTTCATGGAGAGGAGCTTGCGGTCGCTGCTATTGCAAAATTAATCGGCAAGCCGGTTAAGTTTACGGCTGACCGGCTGGAGTCCTTCGTTGCCGACTGTCAGACCCGAGACCATCTTTGCACAGCCGAGATGGGTATAGATGAAAACGGTAAAATTACTTCAATGAACTTTGAAAATGCTCTGTCGGTTGGCGCCTACACAGCATACATCCGCTTCGGTTTAGCTGAGGGTATGATGGCGATCAGCTGCGCTGCAGCACCATATGCACTGACGGATTATCATGCGCGCACGCGGGTCGCGTATGTTAACAAGGGTATTGTGGGCATGTTTAGGGGAGTTGGGGTGCCGATTGGTTGCACTGTGACTGAAGTATTGGTGGACCAGGCGGCGGCTAAAGCGGGTATTGACCCCGTTGAGTTCCGGCGCACCAACTATCACAAGGATGAAGACTATCCCTTGGTAAGCGTTGGCGGTTATTCCGCGAAATCAATGTCACTGCATAAATGTCTGGACGCCTGTGTAAACATTATGGATTACGAGGCATTGCGTGCCGATCAAGTTGCTCGGCGTGAAAGGAATATTTGGCGCGGAATTGGCGTGGCAACATTCGTCGAGGCGGCTGCATTTGGACCAGTGTATTATGGTCCGTCGGGAGCTCGTGTCTCCACGCAGGATGGTTGTACAGTGAAGCTGGAACCTTCCGGTGTAGTGAGGGTAATGACAAGTGTTACTGACCAGGGGCAGGGAACTTTAACGGGTATAGCACAGATTGTTGGCGACCAACTTGGCGTCGACATCGAAGATATAGATGTTCTCGCTGGCGATAGTGCAACGACCCCCTACGGTGGGGGCGCCTGGGCGTCGCGCGGCATGGCGATGGGTGGCGAGGCAGCGCTTCATGCGGGTAAAGCGCTGAAAGAAAATATCCTTGATCTTGCTTCCTCCATTCTGCAAACGTCTTCAAGCGCTTTGACCCTCGAAGGCGGGGAAATACGGGATGCCGTTTCAGGAGAGGCGCGAATGGATCTCGCCGAACTCGCTAAGGTGGGTTACTTTCGGCAAGACACTTTGCCTGCCGGCACGCAGCCGGAGTTAATGGTCACGCGCCATCACGTGCCGGATACGCCATATTACATCGCTAATGGTGTTCAGGGTGCCCAGGTCGAGGTGGATATTGATACAGGCTTTATTAAGCTCCTTGGTTGGTGGGTTGCTGATGATTGCGGCCGTGTGGTTAATCCGTTGATGGTTGACGAACAGATCCGCGGTGGGGTTATTCAGGGTATAGGAAATACTTTGTATGAACACAGTCAGTATGACGAGACGGGCCAGCTCTTGAACGCGACGTTGGCCGACTATCTACTTCCGATGTCTGGTGAAATGCCTGACATTAAAATTGCCCATGTCGAGACACCATTAACGAACACCGAACTCGGGGCCAACGGTATTGGGGAATCTGGAACGATTGGCGCCATTGCGGTTTTATGGTGCGCCGTCAACGATGCTTTAAGACCTTTAGGGGCACAGGTAACTAAGCAACCATTTACACCGGAGCATATTTTGGAGGTTATTTCGGCAGCAAAAGAAAAATATGAAACCACTTAGCGCGAACGTCAGGGACCTGCTACCCCGGTCTACGCCAGATTAGATTTCTAACCAATAACGGCGCGTTCACTTTTCTGGTTCTATGGTAAACATGAGGGGATGGCCTGCCTCCTTGCCTAATTCGGTTGCCTCCTTGGCCTTAGATTCCGCGACGTCTCGGGTGTAAACTGAGATAACACAAATACCTTTCTGATGAGCTGTCATCATTTTATTGTAAGCTTCGTCATCCGTCATTCGGAATACGGTCTTTAAAACCCTTATAACAAACTCCCGCGGCGTAAAATCGTCATTCTCCAGTATCACTTTGTACATGCGTGGTCGTTTGGTCTTGGTGCGGGTAACAGTGTTTGTATCGGTATTATTCATAATCTGATCTGCGCGGTCTTGATCCCTGGTGGAGTATTATAGCGTCTGGAAGAAAGATACCAGCAAACAAGCCTTATACACCTGCATCGTCGAAAGCGTCGCTGATAACTTTAAGGCCGTTAAGGGCAATGGGAACGCCATTCCAAGGGGCGGTCTGTATTGCGGCTTCGGCAACCTCATCTTTGGAAAGGCCGACATTTAACGCAGAGATCGCAAATCTTCTAAGGGAGTCGTGAAGGCTTGCTGACGTAAAACCGGCAATAGCAACTATGACCCTTTGGCGTAAATCAAGACCTGGTCGCATCCATAGCTGCCCGTATCCATGGCGGATTGCTCCGCTGTATAGCGAAAATGTTATCGGGTTTTCGGGCGAGGCGTAGCCGCTTCCTTGTTGCTGACCGTGAAGTTTTTCCATAATTTTTGTGCCGTCAGCGTCCATCTGCTCAATCGAGCGTTTGTCTTCGGGGTGTTCTGGAAGAGAAATTCCGCGTTCGGCGAATACGCGATTTGCAGAGGATATGGCGTCCTCTGTTTTTGGTAGTCCGCCGTAGAGAGCAGCTTGGATGAAGATTTCTGGAACTGCTTGTGGACGTAGCCCGGAGTCTAGCGCAAATTTCACCATCCGTTCAGTAGCAGTTTCTGATCCCCGAAAGCATAAGGCAGTGAGCACAGGGATAACACGATCTGAGGCGTTGAGGATCCGTCGGTTTCCAATGCTGTGATAATAATATTCATCGATATATGCCGTGTAACCAGGCGCTTTCAAACCAGGATCCTCGTCATCTTGACCCATAGCACGCCGAAGCTCAGAGCCAGCGGTTTTGTTTGTTTCTCTGCTCATTGCGTGTTCACCTATAATCCGTACATACGAAGGAGTTGTATTAAATAATTAAGCCTATTGGATGGAGCGGCGATTAAATACACAACGCCTTTTTGCTCAAACGCATTCTGATCCGTGCAGTGGAAAATTTTTAATCCAGCCGGGCTTCTATAGACTTATCCATAACTCCTCGGTCACGCGCCCAAATGACCAAGACAAGCATACATGCAAAAAGAATTAGTGCACTGAGCGCCAGTGACCAGTGGATACCGATAATGCCTCCGCCAAAACCGATAGTAAATCCGCTGAAAGTGCGGCACCCTAGGCTCCCAACATTGAACAGGCCGATGGCGCGTCCGCGAATTTCTGCTGGTGAATACATCTGTGCCAGTGTTCGGGTCATCGAGTTGAACGAGAGATCGAGAAATCCAGCACACGATAAAAGAACGAATGCTAGAATGAAGTTATCCGAAACTGCAAACCCGAAAATCGTAAGCGCCCAAAGTCCGCCAAGAATAAAAGACGTCCGCGTCTTTGCCGGAAGCATACTTCCTGCCTCTAACACAATTCCAGCGATCATGGCTCCTGCCGCATTAGCGGCAAGCAGGAGGCTGTAATAAAGTCCTTCGCCGCTATATCCAAGGTCACGAGCAAATTCCGGCATCTGAGGCTCGAACGCGTTGCCCACAAAGAAAGCCGCAATACCCGCGAGGAAAGTCATTGAAAACACAACAGGTATTCCGGAGATACGTTTTAGTGTTTCAACCATTTCACCGAAGCCTTTAATGGTTGCGGCAGAGATTTCCCGGTCGGTGTTTACCTTTTTAGGGTTCTTGACCAACCAGAGCGTTAACGGCAAATAGATAAGCACGTTTATGAAAATTCCGATGGTTGGGCCAACGGTTATTATCATCGCGCCGCCAACAGCAGGACCGAGAAGTAAACCCAATGTGCGAGACGTTGCGAGGAGCCGGATCGCGCTCTGGAGCTGACGGTCACCGACGACGTCGTGAACTAAAACCTGTCCGGCGGGTGCCCAAAGTACCCCGGCAAAACCGTGGACGATCAGTAAGATAACCGCATGCCACTTTTCAAGGCTGTCGGTTGCAAACAAGATTCCCCAGCCCAGTGAAACAAGCATAAATAGTATCATGCCGGCCTGTATAATGCGCCGCGGGTCGTATCGATCAGCCAGTGCCCCTGCCCAAAGTGACCCGAGGAGGAAGGGCAACCAGTGCGAAATAACGGCAAAGCCGGCGAGTGAAGGCGACTCAAAGACGTTGAATATTATCCAATAGCTAATCACGTGCTCTACGCTATCTGCCATCATGGCAAGAGCGGCACCTGACAGGTACCGACGCGATTCTGGAAAGCGAAGGGCTGCGTAGGATCTTGTATCGTGGGGAGATTCCCCTTCGAATTTCGATTGGTTCATCTAGTTGCAAATCTCTCGAGAAAAATGCCGGCAAAAGATATCAACGTCGGCACTGGTATTTAGCCTTTTTGCGTCAGGCAATTGCGTTACATACTTGAGCCATTCTTGCCGTTAAAGCTCAAATTATCCGATGACTAAGCGCTGAGCTCACGCGGGCTCAAAATCAATCACCCAAAGGGTCTTTACGACTGGTTTAAGTGTGGCTTGCACTTCCTTGTGCGCTGGGTGAGGGCCGTAAGCGGATAAAACATTTCGATCGCGCATGGTAACGATCACGGCGTGGGAAAATTTCCCGGCCCTTCCCGAAAAATCCTTTCCCGATTCAATTCTTTCGATCCCATCTATTTTGTCTTTCAATGCTTCTACGGCCTTTAAAGAATTTGTTCGAGTTTCTTCATCCACGTTTTCGTTGAATTCAAGCATCACGATATGTTGAACGGTCATATTTTGCCCTTCGTATTAGTTTGGGTCGGTATCGTGCATACTTGCTTAAGGCCATACAAGCCCCATCCTCGACGGGCGCGTAAAGTAAATCGAATCATGCTGAAGCATGAGAAAAAGAGTTTATGTTAGGAAAGAGATATGAACCCACCAGCATTTACGGCATGGTTTTAGGATAATAACTGCGTCCGCAGAGCGAATTATCTCAATCAATTTCGCCACTCGGTCTAGCTTTAAATCAAGGGATAAATTACGCTGCTAACTTAACTTATCGAGCGTAGGCAAAACGCGATTAGGACTGCAACTATCACTCGGCCGTGACTGGAGAAGGTCCTGAAACAAAACCTTTGCAGCTGGAAATTTCAGGTTTGCAATACTCAGTATTATGCGCATAATACTGAGTAAATTGAGTTTATAAGGGTACTTTCTTTGACAGAAGATTTGATTGTAGTGGCGGGCGCCGGCCTCGGAGGACTTGGCGTCGCCTTGGGTTTAGCACAGAACGGAAAACGTGCCGTGGTCCTGGAAAAAGCACCGGCGCTTGGTGAGATTGGTGCCGGTATCCAGCTTGGCCCCAACGCATTCCACTCTTTTGATTATCTGGGCGTCGGGAAGCGTGCGCGAAAACAGGCAGTATATGTAGAGCGGTTAAGGTTCATGGACGCAATGTCAGCCGAAGAGGTCAATAACGTGCCTCTGGGTGAAGGGTTTCGTGAGCGATTTGGTAATCCATATGCCGTGGTTCATCGTGCCGACTTGCACAAAGAACTTGTCAACGCCTGTGAAGAACATGATCTGGTAGAGTTGCGCGTCAATAGCGAAGTTATAGGATACGACCAAGATGGAACTACTGTAACCGCGCATCTGGCCAGCGGTGAACGTGTTAATGGTTCATTGCTAATTGGAGCAGACGGTCTTCATTCGTCTGTTCGGGGTAAAGTGATAGGCGACGGTGCGCCACGTACATCGGGCCATTCGACTTACCGAGCTGTCATCCCGGTTGATACAATGCCGGAGGATTTGCGCTGGAATGCGGCAACACTGTGGATGGGTCCAAAGTGCCACCTCGTGCACTATCCATTGTCGGGATGGAAAGTGTTTAACCTTGTTGTCACTAAGGATAATCACGCGCAGGATGTGGTCGCAGGTAAACCGCTTACCAAAGCCGACGTACACGAGCATTTCGATCATATTCACGAAACACCACGCCGACTAATCGATCTAAGTGAAGACTGGCGCGTTTGGGTGCTTTGTGATCGCGAACCGGTTGATAACTGGGTCGATGGGCGGGTGGTACTTTTAGGGGATGCTGCACATCCAACGCTGCAATACTATGCGCAAGGTGCATGTATGGCGTTGGAAGACGGGGTCTGTTTATCGCAGCTGGTAGCCGCTAGCCCGGATAATCTTGAGGGGGCACTGCAACGTTACCAAGAGCGCCGACTGGTGCGAACCGCCCGCATACAGATCGGTTCACGTCAACTGGGCGACAATTGGTTTCACGTGGACGGGGTTCATCGGCTACTTCGCAATGAAATAATGGGTAATATGACGGCTGAGGATTATTACAACCAGCTTGACTGGTTGTATGGACACAACGAGGCTAAATTGGCCGCGTGATGGCGAGTAATGCGCTGAAATCCAGTATTCTCGAAGACTTACGTCAGGCACCCGGGCATCTTTTGCGCCGGTGCCAGCAGATCGCTGTCTCGGTATTTCTCGACGAATGCCAAACTTGGGATCTCACCCCAGTGCAGTTTGCTGTATTGGTAGAGCTCAATCGTCATGGTCCTCATGATCAGGTGGGTCTTGGTGGTGCGCTTGCGATGGATCGGACAACGATAGGCGTGGTGGTCAAAAAGCTAGAAGAGCGGGGGCTCGTCGAAAGGTCGATTTCTGAACAGGACCGTCGATCAAAGCCGGTTTCTATTACTTCTGCGGGTTCAGCCCTCATTCGCAACGTACTACCCGCCGCTGAGATGGCGCAGGACCGTATGCTGGCGCCGTTGAATGATGCGGAGCGAAGCCAATTTATGCGTCTTTTAGGTAAAGTCGCTGACGGTAATAATAGCGAGAGCCGTGCGCCACTGCGTCGTTAGCGAAAGTCTCGCCGCAGTGATGGATTGGCCATAGTCGTATCCTGACCGGGAGGAGCATTTTCAACCGCACTTTCCAGTGTCATCTCTTCTTGCCATTCTCCCGCCGGTCGTGCCGTTCCATCCGCTGAGATTTGATCAATCCCCCAGTAGATCTCTAGCATATGTCGGTCTGGATCGAAGAACTCCACTGCAACCTGACAACCAGCGCGTCGACGGCCAAGATAGGAAATTTCCACATTGTGCGCCTCTAAATGGTCACGCGCGCGAAAAATCTCGTCGATTGTCGAAACCTCGAATGCCATGTGGTCCAATTCTTTGCTTTTGCTGGGACCTTTAGCGCCGCCAATGAGTGCAACGCCGTGATGATCGGCGGCACATCTCATAAACACCATTCGGCCGGGAACCATTGTCGCGGGGTACACGTCAGAAACTATGAAACCGAGGACCTCAGTATAAAACTTTACCGATTTCTCTATGTTTTGAACCTTCAGTACGACATGACCGATCTTATTGATGCTAAATGGAAGGCCTTTGGGTGTCAGCGTGTTCCGCAGTGCCACCACGTCCGGTTGGTTAAGACCTTCTGTGTCTACGATCCCGCGCGCCATAATCTCTCCCCAAAATTTTGATAGTTTTACCAGACGTCATTAAGCAAGGCGATCCAAATGGGCGGCTTGCGATTACCTTGAGGATAATCTGCACACGAAATCGGATTACGCGGTTAGAGGTGGGGTCTAAAACACCTTTGGCCTCGTGCTCATGACGACCCCATTGTCAAAGCGATGATTGCCGACTTGCACTTTCTATAGCCGACGCTCAAGGGCACGGACACTTAAAAGCCTGCATTGACCCAGAGAGCGACAAAACTTCGCTGGTCATCCCAGCTCCGCCGAAGACATGGGATCCGTATATGCTGCTTCCACTGTATTAGTGATTACGGCTCAGCTATGTTCAGATCTTGCCAAGCGCTCCAAGAACGATTTCTGGTGTGATTGGCTGTTCGGTAACTCTGCCATCTGTCAGAGGTTTTATTGCATTATTTACGGCGTTCATTACCACGCCCGGTGCTGCGCCAGTGCCCGACTCGCCGGCCCCTTTAGCCCCTAATTCAGACTCACTCGTCGGCGTTTGAATGTGGTCGATTTCTATATCAGGCATTTCAGACATCATTGGTGTTACATAATCCGCCATCGTGCCGTTCTGTAGTTGACCGTAGTCGTCGTAAATGCAGTGCTCGTATAGTGCCCCGCCCAAACCCTGCACGCAGCCTCCGCGGATCTGTTCGTCGGCAAGCTGTTGATTAATAATGCGGCCACAATCTTCCACAACCCAGTGTTTTAAGTGCCTAATCCAACCGGTATCCACATCCACCTCAACGTATGCCCCGTGGATGCCATTGGTATAGATATAAGGCGAATCCTGCAGTCGATAGCGCCGTGTGTGCGATAGCACGGGTTGGTAATTATTCGGCAGCTCACCTAGTTGGAAATGACCAATGCGTCCGATCTCAGAGAGCGGAATACGTGGTTCATTTGATCCGTCATTGACGACGTGCCCATCTACGATATCTAGTTCATTAGGGTCGGCCTGAAGTAATATCCCGGCCATGTGAAGGATCTCGCGACGCAAGTCGAGTGCAGCCTGGTAGGTAGCTTCACCGCCGATAGCTGTTGCACGGGATGCATAAGTTCCACCGCCATAAGGGGTGGCGTCCGTGTCACCTGAAATCGCGCGAACGTGATCCATCGAACATCCGATAGCGGCCGCTGCAATTTGCTCCATAACGGTATCGACGCCCTGACCTTGATCCGTGACGCCAAGAGCGACGATAACGCCGCCCGAAGGCTCTAATTTAACTGTGGTGGCGTCCTGTGCTGCAATGCGAGCGCCGCCGGCACCATAATAGCCAACTGGGCTAGGCGCCGTTCCCTTGATAAAGCCGGCGACGCCTATCCCACGGTATATGCCTTTTTTTCGCAATTCTGTCTGTTCGGAAAGCAAATCTTCGTATGCCATAAGCCCGTACAGTTTTTCTAGGCAGGCTTGATGCGAGAGATCCTTCATCGGTATACCTGATCCGATCGGCCGCGGGTAGGAGTCGTCTTCCATTATGTTTTTTCGCCGGATCTCGAAAGGATCGAGGCCTGTGACATCGGCGGCCCAGTCCATCATGAATTCACCCACCGAGATGCCGATTGGATGTCCAACCGCGCGATATTGTGAGGTGGGCACTGCGTTCAGGTAAACCACCTGTGCGCGGGCTCTATAATTCGGGTGTTTGTAGGGACCGAAGCTAATGTTGAGAATTTGATTGGCTTCAAAAACGGAGGTGCGGGGATACTGAGAATAGGCGCCTACGCCGGAGAGGTCATCGATTTCGGCGGCAATCATGGTACCGTCGTTCATGATACCAATTTTAGCCTTCACTCTGTTCTCGCGGGCGTGGATATCAGACAAAAATGACTCCAGCCGGTCAGCTACGAACTTCACCGGTCGACCAAGTTGTATAGCTGCCGCTGTAGCCGCAATCTCGTCGCCGAAGGTATGAATTTTTAGCCCAAATGAGCCGCCTACATCAGGTGCGACGATGCGCACATTGTGTTCTGGCACGCCCAATGTTTGAGCAAACACCGTCTCTATCATGTGCGGGCACTGGCTAGATGTGTGTATGGTCAGTTGCTCGGTGCCTTTATCGTACTCGCATAGCACGATGCGAGGCTCAAGGCTGACAGCCGTATGGCGTCCAAAATAGAATGTCTCTTCAAGTACGTGGTCAGCTTCTTCAAAAGCTTTATCTACATCGCCGGAGCCGAGGGTGTGTTCCCACGCTTTATTATCGCCCAGGTTGGCATGAATTACAGGTGATCCAGGATCGAGGGCTGTTTCTTTGTTGATGACGACCGGAAGTTCTTCATATTCGACAACGACCAACTCCCCGGCATCCTCTGCCTGTGCACGGGTCTCAGCGATGACCATAACAACCGGCTCACCGTGCCAGCAAACCCGGTCGACTGCCATCGGATGTTGTGGCTCGGCCTTCATGTTTTCGAAAACCTTCAGTGTGCCAACCCAGGGGCCTGTGCACATCTCGGCGAGCTCACTTCCCGTCATTACCAGTTTAACGCCCGAGGCATCTTTTGCAGCCTCTACATCGATGTTCAGTATTTTGGCGTGTGCATAAGGGCTGCGGACGAAGGCCGCATGCAGTGTCCTGGGCGGCGTGATATCATCTGTGTAGCGTCCTCGACCAGCCACCGCGCGTTTTGCACGCGACCGTGGGAGGGTGCGTCCTATATAAGAATTCGGCCGGTCATACGGATGAATAAAGCCCATCGAATTCAGCCTCCCAGTCGTTCGTTATTAATCGACTCAATGGCATCGACTATAGCGTGGTAGCCTGTGCACCTGCAGTAGTTTCCTGACATGTACTCGCGTATATCGTCGCGGCTCATTTCAGTCTTTTGCGCCAATAATTCGGCAGCCGTCATAAGCATTCCGGGTGTGCAGTAGCCGCATTGCAATGCATTCCGTTCGACGAATTTTTCCTGAAGATCCGAGATCTCGCCCGTATCTGTTATCCCTTCAATGGTAAGGACCTCGCATCCATCGGCCTGGGCTGCCAACAGTAAGCAGCCGCGAACAACATCACCATCAACCCGCACTGAGCATGCGCCACACACTCCGTGTTCGCAGCCCAGATGTGATCCTGTAAAACCCAGCTCTGTGCGGATAAAATCCACAAGGTGTGTGCGAACTGGGATGGTCTTCGAGACTGCCTCGCCGTTAACTGTCATATTAACGGTGATCATTTCTTCGCTCATAATGTGCCTCCCGCTCTCGAAACCGCGGTATCCATCGCGCGCCCAGTCAAGACTTTCTGCAAGTGTAGTTTCATGGCGGCTGATCCGTTCAGGTTAGCCATTGGGTCGAGATCATTTTCAAGCGCTGCAGAAACTGCATCCTTTGTTTCTTCAGACCAGGCGTGCCCATTAAGAGCTGCGATAGCATGTTCGCCGATCACCGGCCGATCTTCGCTCGCGAAATAAACGAGACGCATGTCGTCGATGGTTTCACCGGTAACCTTGCCATACGCACATATGCCAGCGATCGCGTAATCCCCATGTCGTCGAGAAAGTTCCATAAACACGGATACATTGTCTTTCTTCTGGGACGGAAAACGGATTTCAACCAGTAATTCATTTTCTGCCCGCGCTGTTTCATAGAGGCCATGAAAAAATTGCTCAGCCGGTATCTCGCGCTTACCACCGCTATTTTGGACTACTAAAGTTGCGCCAAGTGCAAGAGCACAAGCAGGCATTTCAGCGGCCGGATCGGAAAGAGCTATACTCCCGCCAATCGTGCCTCGATTACGGATAGCGACGTGGGCTACGTAGGGCATTGCTTCGGTAACCAACGGCAGATGGGCCGAAACAATATCCGAATTTAGAACTTCGACATGACGTGTTAAAGCTCCAATAACGACTGTGTCACCATCCAGTGAAATTCCCTTGAGCTCATTTAACCGATTAATATCAATAAGAATCTCAGGCTGCGAAAGACGCATATTTAGCGTGGGCATGAGGCTCTGCCCGCCTGCAAGAATGCGAGCATCGTCTCCGTGTTTATCAAGAAGTTCCAGCGCATGTTCGACGCTGTCTGCACGTACGTAAGAAAATTTCGGCGCCTTCAAGGCTACCTCCTCATTTAAGTCTCACTCACTCAAAACCTTTTAACGAATGTCACACCTAGCTGGTCGTAATTCAAGAGGGGTTAACGCATAGCACTCCTCTTGATCTGCAACGCAGGCGCTGTGACAATCCCGACCAGGATAGCATAAAGAGGCTTAGAACGGTGGAGTTAAAAAAACATAATAGGTATGAGTATTCGCCCATTTCCGAAAGACCAGACTACAACTGGCCCGAAGGTAAGCGGATTGCGGTTTATTTTGCGTTAAATATAGAGCATTTCAGTTTTGGGGAAGGACTCGGTCACACGCCGACTAACCCGGGTACTCAGCCAGACGTGCGGAACTTTGCCTGGCGCGATTACGGTCTCAGAGTTGGAATTTGGCGAGTGTTCGATCTTTTCGACGATCTAAGTCTGCCGATGTGCCATTTGATGAATACATCGGTCTACGATTATGCGCCCCAAATCCCTCACAAAATTCGCGAACGTGGTGACGAATTTGTCGGTCATGGTATAACTAATTCAGAGGAGCAGGGCGCGTACCCCAAAGACGAAGAGGCCAAACTCATTGGCCATGCGACGGCGGCGTTTCGAAAACACGAAGGAGAAGGCCCCGGCGGATGGATGGGCCCCTGGATCTCCGAAAGCGCACACACGCCTGATCTTTTGCATGCTAATGGTTACCGTTACATCATGGATTGGTCTGCCGATGACCAGCCGTTCTGGATGTCGACGGAAACCGGACCTATTTTGTCTATCCCATATCACATTGAAATCAATGATTCTCCGGCGCAACTTAGCCGACGCCATACGTCTGATGAATTTACCCGAATGGTTACAGCGCATTTTGACGAGCAGATGCGACAGTGTGAAAAACAACCCTTAATTTTCAGCCTTGCGATGCACACGTTTGTGGTTGGTCAACCCTATCGGTTAGCTGGCTTGCGTGACATCCTGGCCCATATTGTAAATCATCCAGAAATGGAGAAAATTTGGTTCTGCCGCCCAAGGGATATTCATAAGCATGTAACCGGCTTGCCAGCAGGGACCGTCCCGGGAAGTTAACTTCTGCGGCATTTACTTAAAATATTAGCCTACAACCCTAGTTCAAAAACGCACAGGGAGACCCCGGATCCTTGCGGGTTGTCAGCACTTTTCACGCTTGGTTTCATACACTAGTGTTTGAGCAATTATAGAGGGAGTGTTTTGTGCCAAAGGTTCTTTCTGAGGAGCAGATAAAACATTACCGGGAAAACGGGTATCTTGGCCAAATGGATGGTATTGCCCCCACAGAAGCACGAGCGATGCTTGCTGATCTTACTGCGTTCACAGAAACACACGGAATATCTGCCGGGCAGTTGCAGATGAAGGGCCATCTATGTTTTCGGCGGTCGTACGAACTCACTTTTAATGATCGAATACTTGATGTCGTCGAAGACTTGATTGGTCCTAACCTAATGGCCTTTGCGTCGCGATTTTGGATAAAAGGCGCGCGGGATAAATCGTTCGTTTCATGGCACCAAGATTCTGCATATTTTGGGCTCGAGCCGCATGAGCTTGTGACTGTTTGGTTGGCGATCACGGATGCGACGCCTGAGATGGGTTGCATGAAGGTTATCCCCGGTTCACATCGTGGGAAATCCTATACGCACGAGGAAACTTTCGCGGAAAATAATTTGCTTGCCCGCGGACAAGTGATCCATGGAGTACGTAATGATGACGCCGTTTACTTGCCGCTTAAACAGGGTCAATTTTCGTGTCACCACGAGCGAATCCTTCACGCGTCGGACCCTAACGAGACCGAAGTCGATCGTATCGGTCTCGCGGTCTTTTTCATTCCAACCCACGTGAAATCGACAATAGGTCGACGCACAGCGTATTTGGTGCGGGGTGTCGATGATTTTGGTCACTGGGATAAAGATCCGGTACCGCAGAGCCGACTGGATACCGGAGTTATAGAGCATGTTCGAGCCGCCGGAGAACGCTACATTGATCCCAAATATCGACAGGAAGCGGACCTCTCTGAAAAAAGGTAAGGTTGACTAAATTACCCCATCTTTTTCCAACGCTGCTATGTCCTCCTCGCTGTATCCGTACCGCTGCAGCATATCGATTGTGTGCTCGCCATACTCTGGCGCCGGAGATACCATACCGGCATCATGGCGGTTAGGCGTTCGGGATAGATGCATTGGCTGGCCTACCACCTCAATTTCACCCCGCACCGGGGACACCACCCTTCGCGCGATCCCGCTATGGATAATTTGCGGGTCGGCGAATACCTGATCCATTGAATAAATTGGACCACACGGCACACGGGCGTTATTTAATGCCTCGATCCAGTGGTTTGAGGTTTGCTGGGTAGTTGCTCGTTCGATCTCAACGATAAGCTCCGCGCGATGTTTTACTCGTGCATCGAATGTTGCGTACTTCGGATCATCGATAAGCGCATCGAGCCCGGTTGTTTTGCAAAACGCTCTCCAGTGCGCGGGCATTGGAGCGATGTTTATGAAACCATCCTGTGTCCGGAATGCTCCCATTGGCGCGATGGTCGGGTGATGATTGCCCTGTTGCGGCGGCACCTCGCGGTCAACTAGCCAACGCGCTGCCTGAAAATCAAGCAGAAAAATCATAGCCTCAAGAAGCGACGTTTGCACCCATTGTCCCTCTCCAGAGCGCTCACGTTCTAAAAGCGCAAGCGCAATGCCATTGGCGCATAGTATGCCGGCGGTCATGTCACTAATCGCCGCGCCAGAGCGCATAGGTCCTTCGCCGGGTACGCCTGTCACCATCATGTGGCCGCCCATACCCTGGGCAATTTGATCGAGACACGGCCGTTCGGCATATGGGCCGTCTTGGCCGAATCCCGAAATACTGGCGTAGACGATGCGGGGGTTAATGGCCTTTAATGTATCGTAATCGACCTGAAGACGATGTTTTACTCCCGGGCGCATGTTCTCAACAACCACGTCTGCTTCTTTCGTCATATGGTAGAAGACTTGCTTGCCATTGTCGGATTTTAGATCCAACGTCATAGACTTTTTGTTACGGTGCAGATTTTGGAAATCAGGTCCGTGACGTCGACCGAGATCGACATCTGCATCCGCGCCAGGGCTTTCAATTTTGACTACGTCGGCACCCCAATCTGCTAATTGGCGCACAGCGGTGGGTCCTGAGCGAGCACGCGTGAGATCGAGGACTTTTATTTGGGACAGGACTTGTCCCTGGCAATCATATGTCATTCTGTTTTTCCGGTATCGGCATGTGTAATTATGATGTTTATCGGATAAACCATCTCATATGAATGGTTTCTTCGCGGTAAATTTTTGATCAAACACGATATCAGTTTCGGCTGGCGGATAGAAACGCCTATCTATGCCACGGCTTTCTTTGCCGGCAATGTTTTCCCGATGATGCACGTCCTGATGCCGCTATGGGCACTGGAATTGACCAACTCTGCGTTGATAATCGGCATCATAATTTCATGCCGTCAGATCTTGCCTATATTTTTATCAATCCACGGCGGCGCTCTCCTTGATCGCTTCGGCCCCCGTAACGTAATTATTTGGATGGGGCTTGTTGGCGGCTTGTGTACCGGAATGTTTCCGGTACTCCATTTTATCTGGGCTGCAATGTTGTTGCAGATTGTCACCGGTTTTGCCGAGACTACAAATTGGATTGGTGTCCAAAGTGCGGTTGGCACAATGTTGAAAGGAAAGCCTGTTTATGCCGGGCGAATGACAGCAGCGGCGCGTTTAGGCGGCACTATTGGGCCAGTTTTGGTAGGTGTAATGTGGGACACATTTGGCCCCTATGGCGGGTTTCTATTTCTATCATCATGGATCGCTTGTGGAGCCCTGACGGCGTCTTTTTTACCACGTCATTCGGCGCAAGATCTCGCATCAGATACATCGGCGGGAGTTAGATCTGAGAAAAAGGGGCTTGGCTTGATGGTTAAGGTATCTGACTACCGCAATACAATGCGCCTCTTAGCAACGTCGGCAATCGCGCTGGTTATAATGGCGACCTTTGTGCGCCAGACCGGGTCGGGTGTGCAGTCGTCCTTCTATGGCGTTTGGTTGAGCGAGGAATTAGGTCTCACAGGAACTACAATTGGTTTCCTTATTGGGTTCGGTAACTTGGTTTCGGCAGTGTCCGCACTCACAATAGGTCCCCTGACAAAACGAGTTGCCGACTACTGGTTGCTACTTTGTATGGTCGGTTTCGCCATTGTCGGTGTCGCGCTGACGCCAATGTTGGAAGGGTTGTTGCTGCTGTCTTTTGCAATTGGTTTACGCGGCGTGGGTCAAGGTTTGAACCTACCGCTTATGATTTCTATTGCCGCCCGCTTCGTTGGGCCCAAAATCCAAGGTAGGGTCGCTGCACTTCGTATATCATTTAATCGGCTTGGGTCGGCTTTGTTTCCAATTGGAATGGGGGCGCTGGCTGAGGCTATAGGATTGGAGGCATCATTTTATGTAATTGGATTATTCGGCATCGTCCTAATCGGCGGTTTAGCAGTTTGGGTTTTCCGCTCCAAAGATAAATTTCTGGTGCTTTGAACTTTCCTCAACTTGGACCCTACCACTCGACTGTATCAGTTGGTCGTCGTTTCAGCTTTTATTCTCTGGCGAGTTTTGTTCCATAGCTTTTGAAGACAACTAATAAGCCGGTGGCCATAAAACATGCGATCCCGGCTGTCACGAAAATCGGGCCATAGCTCAAAATGGCATCTCTTGCTTCTCCCGCTCCGTAGGCCGCGGCTGCGGCACCAAGTTGATGGGAGGCAAAAATCCAGGAAAATGCGATAGGGCCATCAATTTTTCCAAAGAAACTGGCACTTAAACGTGCGGTCGGAGGGATGGTTGCTATAAAGTCGAACCCAAAAAATATCGCCCATAATGAAAGTGAGAAGGCGTCTAATGAGCTATAGGGCAGATAAACGAGTGACAAACCACGAAAACCATAATAGATAGCCAGCAGGTTGTAATTGTTGAACCGGTCAGTCAGCCAACCTGAACTGGTAGCGCCGAGAAAGTTGAAGACGCCCATAAGTGCCAAGTAGGAGGACGCTACAACGATCCCAATGTTTATATCGGCACAGAAAGGAATAAAGTGCTGAGAAATTAGCCCGTTGGAGGTCAGGCCGCAGATAAAAAAAGTCGAGGCGAGCAACCAGAAACCAGGGTGTTTAGCAGATGAGGTCAGTACGCTGAGGCTTTTTGAAAAAGGATTTTCTCTCCCAACAGGCTGTTCGTCGTTGGAATTTTTTTCTCCCCCATATGAGCAGAGACCCAACTCTGACGGCCAGTTTCTGCCAAATAATAAAAAAAGAACAATGCAGATAAAACAACCAATAGAAGGCGGATAAACGCCGTATCGCCAGCCGTGTGTTTCCACAATCCATGCAATCAATGGAATAAGAACCAGTTGACCAGCAGCAAAGGCGGAAGCCAGTATTCCAAGGACTAATCCACGCCGTTGATCAAACCACCTGGTCGCAAGTGTAGCTGCGAAGCCAAGCCCCAACACTCCACTGGACAGGCCCAAGAAAAACCCAATCCCGACTAGAAGGTGCCATTTTTCGAAAGCAAGATTGAGCGTGGCTAGCCCAAGGATCACCAGCCCTCCGGAAACCACAACAACTTTTGTGAGGCCAATAATTGCCATTAACGCGGCTCCGAAAGGAGCAGCCAGAGCAACGGTTAAAAAAAGAACACCGATAGCCAAGGAGACGTCCCCGATCGACCAGCCAAGATCTTTTGTGATCTCGACCATTAATATCCCCGGTGTCGCCAGTGACGCCGATGAAAAGAAGATCACTAAAAAAGCGATTGCAGCCATAAACCAACTGAAATGAATACCCATCTGGTCAAGGAATTTTTTCATATGCGTAGCAAACATATTCAGTCCTTTTCAGCAGCCGCGATGGCAAGTTCACCGATGTAAATATCGATGGGCGATGACGGATATACCGGTTCTAAATCTGACCCGTGGCTTTAAGAATATCCTCCGGCGTCACAGGTACCGCCGAGACTTCACCGCCAAATGGGCGTATTGCGTCGTTAACAGCGCTCAGAATGGATTGCGGTACGCCCGCCATTCCGCTCTCTCCGGCTCCCTTCGCGCCAAGTGTCGTCTTTGACGTCGGCGTGGTAACGTGTTCTATAACGATATCTGGAGTTTCTCCTGACATAGGCACCAAATAATCCGCCATTGTAGCGTTCTGCAACTGGCCCGCCGCATCGTAAATGCAGTGTTCATAGAGGGCATCGCCCAAACCGTGCACCACGGAACCCCGTTGTTGCTCTGCGACGAGTTGTGGATTGATTACTCGGCCGCAATCCTCCACCACCCAGTAGTTGAGGACTTTTACGAAGCCGGTATCTGTATCAACTTCGACATAGGCAGCGTGGGCAGCATTAGTGAAAATATAATCTCGGACGCGAAACCGCTCTGTAGCAACCAATACCGGGTGATAGTCGTCCGGTAACTGGTAAGAGCGCAGAAATGCAATATTCCCAAGCTCCTGAAGTGTTATGCGCTCGCCGCCACTTTCGGCATCCACGACAACGCTATCGCGAATATCGAGCTCATCCGCATCCATTTGAAGCAAGATACCCGCTAACTCTAGTATTTGATACCTTAGGGTCTGTCCAGCTTTCCAAGAGGCTTCACCGCCAATCCCAGCGCCACGTGATCCATAGGTACCCCCGCCATACGGGACGGCGTTGGTATCTCCAGTAATGACGCGGACGTCCTCGAATTTAAGTCCAATTGCCGCAGCGACAACCTGTGCAAGTGCGGTTTCAGTTCCCTGTCCCTGTTCGGTCACTCCGGTTAGGACCGTTACGCCGCCGGCAGGCTCCATCCGCACTGTTGTTCCGTCCTGCGCAGAAATTGGCACATTTGCTGGGCCGTAAATTAGCGCACCTGGGTTGGTACCTTTAATGAAGGAGGCAAAGCCGATCCCACGGTGGATGCCCTTTTTGCGTGCGACTGTCTGATCCGCTTCTAGTGACTCAATGTCGATAACTTTCGCCAGCTTTTCTAGGCACGCTTGATGGGAAAGATCGTGCAGTGGAATGCCTGCCGGCGAGGCCGCAGGATACGCATCATCTGAGATTAGATTACGGCGGCGGATCTCCATCCTATCTAAGCCCGCTGCGACCGCTGCTTTGTCGAGCAAACTGTCGCAAATAACAATTCCCATCGGGTGACCTACCGCTCGATATTGCGACGTAGGCACCATGTTCTGAAAAACGACGGTGGTTTTCGCTCGGAAATTCTCGATGTTGTATGGCCCACCCGCAATGTTTAATACCTGATTTGCCTCAACACAGCTCGTTCGAGGGTAGGCGGAATAGGCACCCGCGGCCGTGATGTCATCGAATTCGAAGGCAACAATTCTACCCTCTTCATCGATACCCATCCGGCCGACTAGCCGGTGCTGGCGCGCGTGGATATCAGATACGAAGGATTCTATTCTGTCAGCTCGATATCGAACCGGTCGGCACAGCATTATTGAGAGCACAGCGGTTGCAAACTCATCGCCATAAAAGTGGCTTTTTATGCCGTATGAGCCACCGCAGTCTTGGGCAATCACACGAATATCGCGTTCCGGAATGCCGAGATGCTTGGAGAACAGCACCTGAATCATGTGGACAGCCTGTCCGCCATAATAAACTGTTAATTGATTTTGTGATGGGTCCCATGACGAAGTCATTACCCGTGGCTCTAGGGTGACACCAGTATGCCGGCCAAAGTCAAATGTACCTTCCACAATATGCTTGGCGGCCGCAAATCCCGCGTCCACGTCTCCTTTGTTAGCTGTGCGTTCGTACATCTTGTTATCGCCCAATTCTGGGTGCAGCACAGGCGTATCAGGGTTTAGTGCGGTCAGCATGTCAGCGACAGGGGTTTTCTCGGTCCAATCGACAGTGATCAGCTCTGCAGCATCTTCAGCGATTGAGCGTGTGTCGGCAACGACGGCTACCACGGGTTCTCCCTGCCAGGTTGCACGGTCAACAGCAAGGGCATACTGCGGAACAGATTTCAAGGCCGGCTGGTTATCCATGGTTCCAGTCCAAGGCGTCATGCGGTCAGCAATTTCTTTCCCTGTCACGACGGCGACAACACCAGGGAGCTCAGAAGCTGCTTTCGTATCAATGTTGCCGATCTCTGCGTGAGCAAAAGGGCTCCTTACGTAGGCTACTTCGACCATTCTCGACATCGCGAGGTCATCAACATGATGGCCGCGCCCTTCTACCGCTCTTTGCGCCATAATACGCGCAGGAGATTTGCCGATTGGAGATCCGGATGCAGATGGAATAGGCATTAGATTTGAATCTTACATACTAACTATTCATGAGGCCTGGAAGATAAAGAGCCAAGCCGGGGAACATAATAAGTAGGACGAGCACGACCAGGGCGCAACCTATATAAGGGGCGGCCGCTTTTGCCACCTGCCAGAGCGTTGTTCCTTTGGGTGCAACCGCTACCATAACAAATAAGAGCAACCCAAATGGCGGAGTTGTGAGGCTAATTTCGAGCGCCAAGAGCATTATTAATCCAAACCATACGAGGTCAAATTGGAAGGATTCTGCAAGAGGAAAAAAGATCGGCACGGTCAGAAGCATCATCGAAACCTGATCCATAAACATCCCAAGGATCAGCAGCACTCCAAACATGATTAGGAGAACAACAAGGGGTGATAAATCGACTTTAGTTGCCCAATCAATCAGTCCTGCACTCGCTCCCGTAAATGCGAGAAGCTGGCTAAATGTGGTTGAAGCGAGGATGATGAGGAGAACCATGGCTGTCACCCGGAGGGCTCCGGCAAACGACTTAACAAGTACATCCCACGTCATGACCCGGAACAAAACGCCCAATATCACAACACCAAATGCTCCGAACCCTGCAGCTTCAGTAGGCGTCGCTACTCCCAAAATTATTAAACCGATCACACAAAATACGATGAAGCCCATTGGCAAGACGTTAACTATGAGCGACCAGATGATTTCTTTTAAAGGCGCCGGTTCGACCGAATATTCGGGCGCTGCTTCTGGGTCGAGTTTTACCTGTCCATAAATTAGTACAGAGTAAAGAACGGCTAGGATAAGTCCCGGAATCACTCCAGCGATTAAGAGCCCGCCAATATCAATCTCGGCAAGACTTGCAAGCAGAACAGCAAGAGCCGAGGGCGGGATGATCATTGCTAACCCCCCGGTACCGAGTATCGGACCCATCGACATATGGCCTTTATACCCACGTTTCGTCATCTCTGGGACCATGAGCGAACCCATCATAGCGGTGTTTGCCATGGTCGATCCCGACAGGGTTGCGAAAATCGTACCGCCGGCAACTGTGATGTAGGAAAGTCGCCCAGGGAGGCGACCAAAACATTGGTCTAGGGCGTCGAAAACACGGACTGCTAAGCCCGTGTGAAAAAATAATTCACCCATAATGATAAACAGCGGTACGGGTAGAAGCGCAAAGATAGCTACCGAATCCACGGCATTTGAAACTATAAGTGGCATAGCGTCGAGACCACCGGTCAGAGTGCCATCACCCATAAATATGGCTGCGCCAATTATGTTAGTAGTAAGGAAAGCAAACGCGACCGGAAGACCAAGCAGCATTAATACTATAATCATTCCGACGAGAAAGCCTGCTATGGAATACCACTCCGTAAGTATTTCCATTACAGAGTTTCTCCAGACGTCGCTTTGTTTGAGTAGTAGGTGTCAAACCCTAACAGGTAACGGACAAACTCAATTGCAACCAGTGAAAATCCGATAGGGAACGGCACCATCAGTAACCATTTCGGCATATCAACGGAACGAAGGTCCTGCTCTCCGGTTTTGATTGCGTCTATCGTCTCAATTGCGCCGTAATAAACAAATAGAAGGGAAAGAAAAATACATACGAGATATACTATTTTCTCCACGACCTTCCTGAGTGTTGGTTGCATCGCCATTCTAAGTGACTCTACAACAACGTGGCCCTTGTGCCGCACCAGATATGGTGCGCCAAACATCGTGCAGTAAAATAAACTGTATTCGGCTACGGCGCTGTACCACTGAATAGAATTAAAACCAATTGTTCGAAGGGTGACGTCACAAATTATCCCAACGAATATCACTGCCAGGAGCACGCCTCCGATGACCGCAAGTCCGAAGATCAGCTTGTTATAAAGATAGCTAATAAGGGCCATAAGCGTAACGGGTAAATAATGCCCTCCAGCCTGTTTAGGCTGGAGGGCAGAAATTAAAGTAGCTTACTGACCGTGGAAGAGGCGGCTTAACTCTTTGGCTTCTGGCGAGTTAAGCTTTTTTAGTCGCTCAATAGGCATTCCATTTGCCAGCGTAATGTATTTTTTTGCTGCAGCCCCAGACATAACGATTTCTTTGGCGCCGCCTTTCTTATAAATCTCTCTTTCTTTCTCTACGAGAGGACCCCATATTTTTGCGGACTCACGCTCCCAATCTTCCCCGACTTGTAGCAAAATCCTTTTGCCTTCGGGGCTCAGTTTAGCGAGGGCCTTATTGCTTACAAAAGTGCAAGCTTCGATTTGGTAGAAAGATGGATGTACTGTGTGAGTTACAAATTTGTTCCACTTAAACTTTCGTGTCCAGAGGTTTGGAAACGCAAAGCCGTCAACAACGCCTCTTTGGAGGGCCTCATAAATTTCTGGAACTTGCACAGTCATTGTTGTCGCGCCAAGACCCTGCAAAAACGCGTCATAAATTGGAACCGAACGCATCTTAAAACCCTTCAGTGATATCACCCCATCGGGACCAATCGTTGGCTTCTTTCCTAGATACAATTGGAACTGAACGCTTGACGCTGTGTGAGAGAGAATGATGCCCTTGAGCCGCTTGCTAATAGCCTTGTTCAGGACGGCCATGCCGCCACTTTTCCGGGCATCCCAGGGTTTGATCTGCTGAGCAGAAAGTGCGTCGACCTCGGGGATGGAGCCTTGTAAGTAAGTCGCCGCAGTATACATGAGATCGTAAACGCCTGATTTGAAGCCTTTCGCCTGCGCTGCAGGCTTTCCGAGTTCTGAACCACCCGTCCATTTAATTTTGAAATGTCCTTTACCGCGTTTGTTCGCTTCTTCTATGAAGGGGAGGTAGTCTTTCGCGACCATTGGAAAGCTTTTTGGCCACCCTGAAATCCCCTTAAGGGTAACTTCGGCCGCCTGTGCCGCGGGAATTGCGAGAACACCGCTCAATGCAACAGCGGCAACCGCCGAGATGGAAAATTTATTCATAATTATCTCCCTGTTTTTTTTACAACCTTTTAAGCATTCGAAGGGTCCACCATTTTTGCTTTGTGCGCAAGTGAAACAACGCTTTTTGACTACGTGACTCAATTAGCAATTGCGGTTTGTTTTTTGCTTGCAACATACCAAAGTGTGACAGCGACTGCGATTAAAAGTAGGGGTATTGCTCCGATATTTACCCAATCCCAGCCAAAGAAGTGAATAAACGCGCCAGATGAAAGCGCGCCGCAGGCCACGACTGTATAGATAATCTGGTTCATCATACCCTGGGTCTTGGCTCTCTCCGCAGGCGTGTAGGCGGTGGTCATCAGGCTGGTGGCGGCAGTAAAGGTGAAATTCCAGCCGATCCCCAGAAGAAACATTGATAACCAGAAATCAATGACTTTGACCCCAGATAAGGCGACGCCGATGCACGCGGCTTCCAGAAGCAACCCGATTAGAATTATGGTCACGGCGCCGAACTTGCGGACGAGGAAACCCGTAAAAACACCCGGAGCGAACATTGCAAAAGTATGCCACGCGATCACGCCCGCCGTTGCTCCAAAGCTATGGCCGCAAATTGAGATCATGGCTATGGGTGTCGCGGTCATCAAAAAATTCATCACGCACTGTGCCACCGTCGCCGAGACCGCCGCCGCAATGAAGACTGGCTGTTTCATAATTTCCAACATTGACCGCTGCTCACCTTCGAGCTGCGCCTTAGTCAGGTTCGGGATACGCAGGAAAATGAGCGTAATTGCAGCAACAAGCGCTGTCCCGACCAGAAATAGGAATGTACCGCCGAACCTGTCGACGTCACCGGCATACCAGTCGCGCGGCACCATATTTTCGCCCCATATAGCAAGCCCTGCACCGGCGAAACCAGAAAAGACGCCCCCTGCGAGCACTAGGGAAATTGCAATGCTTCGATATCTCTCAGTGATGCCGTCTGCCGCAGCAAAACGATAAAGCTGAGCAAAACCAGCGAAAAAGCCGAACACAAGGCCTCCAATTGAAAGCAACCAGAAGCTCGCGAATATGACCGCGGCGAAGCACATTACCGCGCTTACGGTTGCTAACCCAGTTCCAATCAGGAAACCTACCCGTCGACCGGTACGCCGAGTAATCATAGAGGCTATCCAGGCTGCAAGTGCGTTGCCTATTACAACAGTGGCGGCTGGCAGCGTCGCTAGAGCTAGGTGAGGCGCGAAGCCAGGTAGCAAGGCAACGGCCGGGGCGGTCACCATGAAAAGGCCCCGGCCGGTGCCAAAAAGCATTTGGCAAGTGCTTAAAATCGCGACGTTACCAATATCTCGCGCGCGGTAGGACAACCAATGGCTCCAAGAAGAACGCCCCGGCCATATTGACCGAGGCGTTATTCGCTACAAATAAAAATCTAGATCAGGATGCGCTACCAAAAAGAATTTGGTTGGTTCGCTTTATGATGTCTGCAGACATGCCGACACTGTCATCCACGGTTTTGTGGATATCTTCAGCACTTGTGTAGGTGACTTGAAGCTTTCGCTTTTTCATATCAGCCACAAATGCAGGGTCTTTCGCCATTTCGACAAACGCCGACTTCAGGAACGCGGTTCTGTCTTTTGGAACGTCTTTATGAACAGCTAAGCTGCGGCCGATTGCGATCAGTGAAGACATAAAGTTAACTATCGGCTTGTCCTTTGCTGCGACAAGATCTTTGAGGTTTGGAACGCCTTTCAACTCTGGATCAGGCGTTGGGCCCATCTGCATGACTGGAACAGCAAAGCCATCCTTAAACCATGCCTGTCGATTGGTTTTAAAGGCTAGCCAGGTAAGGTTGATGCCAGCGGCTTCGCCTTGCTCCATGGCTAGTAGCATCTTTTTAGAGCCCTTATAGCCCCTCACGATTTTGATTTTGGTGCCAAGAAGTCCGTTAATAAGTGCGGGAACTTGACATGTTTGAGACCCAAGCCCAGAGCAAGCAAAAGGAACTGCCTTGGACTTCAAATCCTGCCAACTCTTTACACCAGAGTCTGCTCGGACTGCAGATAATGAGTTGCTGCGAACCGCTGCTCCAAGCCATCTAAAATCACGGGAGTCATATTTTGCTTTTTTGGGCTTTAACATTTGAGTGATAGCAAGAGTGTCGGGCGGTAATATGATGGCAGTCCCGTCTCTTTTAGCGACGTTGGCATAGTAGTTCGTCATTTTCAGGCCACCTGCGCCTGGCATCGATTTTACGATAACAGAATCGGCGCCGATGCGGGGCCTGAGGTGTTCACCCATAATTGTTGCGCTCTTGCCGTAGGTGCCGCCGAGCCCATAACCGATATAGATCTCGACTGTTTTACCCTTGTAGAAATTTTGGGCGGATTGCGCTGAAGCCGCCGTTGCACCGATAGCAAGTGCGGCTCCCGCAACGATCGCCGAAGTCAGAAATTTTTTCATGGTTCCTCCCGTCATAAAAATTAGCCTTAAGCATATTGTTGGTGCTGTAATAACAGCAGAAACTGCAGAGCACGACAATTGTAAAGATGGGCAATTAATTTTTCTGTTAGGTTTTAAGCGAAAATTAAGCTTTAAACGATTTGTTTAGGGTACCGTTCGCTAAAGCACGATCACAAATATCCAGTGAATTCGAAACTCTGTTTGTTTAATTAAACTCGGATCTTCTCATTGATAGACTTGATCACAACCTACTGGGCACGCCTTCCGGGCAATTTGCGAGGTATCCTATGGTTGCTTATGGGAACGCTAGCATTTGCAGTGAACGATTTGTTTGTCAAATCCCTCGGGCAAACAATTTCCCCGTTCCAGATGGCTTTTTTCCGGTACGGTATTGGGTTCATGCTAATGCTTCCGTTTTTTTTAAGAATGGGGGTCAGTGGACTTAAAACAAATCGACCTGGTATACACATCGCGCGGTTGATACTCGCCTGCATAGCGCAGGTAGGAGTATATACCTCTGTTGTCTATTTGCCGCTTGCCGACGCAACGGCGCTGGCATTTTCTCGTATACTCTTTACCACCGTTATTGCTGTAATCTTCCTTCGGGAAATCGTAAGTGGTCGCCGATGGACTGCCACCGTCGCTGGCTTTGTGGGTGTTGTCATTATGGTGCGGCCCGGCGGTCAAATCGACCCGGTCGTTTTTATCGCTATCGGGGCTGCCTGCACTTTCGCTATTGCTAATGTTTTAATTCGGATCATGTCCAGTACAGAGCCACCCAACCGGATTTTGTTCTATTACCAAATTGGTGGAATAATTGTATTCCTGCCCCCAACCGTTGCGCTCTGGCAAACGCCCCCGGATTTAGTTTCATGGCTAATGGCGCTCGCAATTGGGGTTTTGACCACAGTGGGAATGATCGGGTTTATCCGCGGTTTCGTGGTTGGTGAAGCTAGCGTGATAGGCCCGACAGAATACATACGATTAGTCTTTGCAGCTTTTTTTGGCTTCGCTATCTTCGGCGAAATCCCCGATATTTGGACCACTGTTGGCGCCCTTATAATTGTCGGCGCCACAAGTTTCATCGCCAAGATGGAAGCGAAGAATAAATAGTCTTCCTAATTAGACAGCCACGCTACCGCCAAGTAAGCTGCTTTTTTAGCGTCAGTCTCGGACTTGAAGTCTTTTGCGGCGCGGCGACCGGTAGCGCGCCACCCCGAAGGATCCTCCGGGTCACGGCGCCACTCATCCCAGAATATTTTGAGGTCACGGGTGCGATATATATCAACACAAAACCGACCTTCGTCGTCTTCGAGGGAAGTTAGGACAATCCGATTGCTGCGATCAATTTTCGACATTTAGTCGAAGTGACTTTCTAGAAATACTACTGACCTCTGATGCGCCAGCGCCGCCGCGTCAGCATCATGATTAGATTGCTCCGGATTGTAAAAAGCGTGTCCCGCACCTGCGTAGATGTGAAATTCGCTCTCCGGATACTTCTTCTTAATCCTCTGCACCATTTCGAACGATACAACATGATCAGCATCGCCATAATGCAGTATCACCGGACATTTGGGTCGCCGATCAAGATTATCGTGAATATCGCTGCCATAGAAAATTACCGCAGCGTCAAGATCCAACTGGTTGGCCGCGATCCACGCCCATGTCCCGCCGGTGCAGAACCCGGAAATGGCTATGTGGTCTGTTACTTTGCGCAACATCGTGATACCTGCTTCGATATCTAAGAGGACTGTATCTTCGTTGAGATTTTCACGGAACTGCATGCCGCCGTGGTCATTATAAGCAAATACTTTATTTTTTTCGGTGCGATCGTAGGTTGCAGGTGCGATTGCAGCGAAGCCGTCGCGCGCAAACCAGTTGCAGACGTCGCCCAAATGGTCAGTCAGGCCATAAATAGCCTGCAAGAAGACTACGCCGCCTTTGACCTTGCCAGTTGGTAAGGCGTGCCAAGCGTCAAGAATGTGCCCGTCGCTAGCTGTGATGGAAATACGTTCAGCCATAAAAATACTCCGTAATACGGAAGTGAGGATAGTGCAAGGATCGAGATCATCAAAACAGTGGTAGAGCATCAACGATCCGCGTTATGCGGTGTTCGGCAGATCTCGGAAACTTTTGGAAAAAACGCAGGCAGTGAATGCAAAATCGGCTGGTTTCACGTGTGGAAACTTTCAGTCATTCTTATATGGTTCGAATTAGTCCATAGCTTGCGTTCCTCCAGACCGAGTGTCACCTATACAGTTAACCAGCAAAGTTGGGCAGAATGACCAAATATATTAAAGCAGAGATGCTGAAATCTTGGATTAGCGATGATGTTGAGCTGGCGTTATTGGATGTGCGTGAGGCGGGTCAATTTGGTGAAGATCACATGCTTCACGCGATCCCGTGCCCGTACAGCATAATAGAGACGCGGGTGTTATACCTTGTTCCCCGTAAATCGACGCGATTGGTGTTGATCGATGACGCGGATGGTACGGGAGAAAAAGCGATACACCGTCTCACATCCATAGGGTACGAAAATATTTCGATTCTTGAGGGTGGCAACGCGGCATGGTCGGCGGCAGGTTTTGAGGTGTTTCAGGGTGTAAACGTGCCTTCGAAGGCATTTGGTGAGTTGGTGGAACATGCAGCAGATACTCCACGCATTTCGGCGGAACAACTCCATCATATGTTGGAGCAAGACGAAAACTTGGTTGTCGTCGATGGTCGCACGCCGATGGAACATCGTCGGATGTCGATCCCTGGGGGCATAAGCATGCCCAACGCTGAGATGATTTATCGTATTCATGACCTCGCGCCTGATCCCGAAACAACCGTTGTCGTGAATTGTGCTGGACGTACCCGATCAATCATCGGCGCTCAAGCGCTTATAAATGCTGGCCTGCCAAACCGTGTCTTTGCGCTCAAGGCCGGGACTATGGGTTGGACGTTAGCCGGATACCAACTTGAACACGGCTCCAAATTAACTCATTTACCCAAACCGTCTGAGCAATGCGTTGCTAAGGCTGCTGTATACGCGGCCGATATTATCGAAGTATTTGGCCTCGCCACCGTAAACCGCGATACGCTGAGGAAGTGGCAGGAAGATGATCAGAGTACCGTTTTCCTGCTCGATGTCCGGACAGAGAGTGAATATGCCAAGGGGCATTTGCCGGGATCTGTTCATGCCCCCGGAGGCCAGCTCGTGCAGGCTACCGACGAGTGGTGCGGCGTTTGGGGTGCGCGTGTCGTTTTGGCTGATACCGCTCCATGTGCCCGCGCCGCGATCACTGCACACTGGCTTAAGCAGATGGGTTGGGACGTATATATCTTAGACGGCGGGCTAACCATGTCTGAGGCGAAAGAGCGCGGTCGTGCACCAAGATGGGGGAGCGCTGAAAACAAAGTACAGAGTATTTCGCCTCACGACCTCTCGAAAGCGATCCATGCCAAGACAGTGTTGGTAATCGATGTTGGCCATTCAATGGACTATCGGGATGCGCATATACCGGGTGCAGTGTGGAGTACTCGGGCACGTTTAGACGGGCTGGAATTTCCGGCGCGGCAGCCGGTGGTCCTGTATTCGAAACATGAGACTCGTGCGCGGTTGGCGGCAATTGACCTTGAGGCGATCTCAGAAGGTCCCGTAGCTATACTTCAGGGGGGGCGTGAAGCTTGGATCGAGGCAGGATTGCCCATTGAGGCGTCGCCAGACGTGCCGGCGGATCGTGAGTGCATTGATTACTTGTTTTGGGTTTCTAGCCGCCACATGGGAAGCAACGAGGCCGCGCTTGCTTACCTGGAATGGGAAGAAAACCTGCCTTCGCAAATAGAGGCTGACGGCGATGCGCGCTTCAACGTCATGACCAGATAGGAAAGGAAGAAGATGAGTATAGAACTTGGTTACTTATTGCCTACTCGGGAACGGATCATGGTCGGTAAGCATGAGGTTCAAGAGATTTTAGCGCTTGGCGATCTCGCGGAACAGCTTGGGGTAGATAGTGTGTGGATAGGTGATTCACTCCTGGCCAAACCACGTCACGACCCTTTAGCACTCATCGGTGCTATCGCAGGACGGACAAAACGTATCAAGATGGGTACCGCTGTCCTTCTTCCAATGCTCCGTAATCCTGTTCTATTGGCGCACCAGGTTGCCACGCTTGACCAAATTGCGGAGGGACGCATGATCCTCGGTATCGGGACTGCTCGTGATGTGCCGGCCATCCGCAATGAATTCAGGGCTGCAGGCGTACCTTTTGAGAAACGGATAGGTCGCATGCTTGAACAAATGCGTCTTTGCCGTGCCCTTTGGCAGGGTGGGCCCGTTGACTGGGATGGGCTTTGGACATTTGAAAAAGGTGAACTGGCGCCGGTCCCCTATACAGAAGGCGGTCCCGCTATTTGGTCTGGAGGTGGTGTCGAGGCGGCCTTGAAACGGGCCGGGCGTTATTTCAATGGTTGGTTCCCTTCAGGCGCTGGGACGGGCAGGGATTGGACCAAAGGATGGAGTGGTGTGCAGCAATTTGCGGATGAGGCTGGTCGCGATCCTGCAAATATTGTTGGTGCCGCCTACGTCACCATCTCTGTCAATGATGATCAGTCCGTGGCAGATGCCGAGATGGATGCTTACTTGGAAGACTATTATCTGCGCCCCGCGGAGGAAATTCGAACCCAGCAATATTGTTTCGCGGGAACTCGTTCTGGAGCGGTTGACTGGCTGGGCGAGTTCGCCGCTGGTGGCGCCTCCCATATGTGTATTCGTTTTACAGGTAGCAATGACGCGGAACAAATGGAGGAACTTATTCGCATACGCGAAGAGTTAGGATAGAGGTTCCTCCGTTTAAAACGGGTATCAGGTTAAGATATTTTAGCTGCACCTGTATCTGTTATTCTCCTGATTTGTGGGCATATTCGACTTTTTATCTTGTAAAGCTCCAATTTTTTCGATCTCAAGTTTCATTAGGTCGCCAATTTGTAAAAGCCGGTTATGCTTGTGGCCCGACCCCCGCCAAAAGCGCCGGCGCTTCAGATTTAACCCGGCCATATTGTCCCGTTCCAGGCACCATGCTTAATAATGCGCTCACAATGTGCCCTTTAAAACCATCTGTAGGTATTTCCAATATGACCTAGTTGCCGACGTCATCAACGGGCCATTATGATACTATAAATTGAGGAGATTTTGGGACAATGGGTATGCAGAGCGTTTGGGACCATATTCGTCTCGCGGCAGAGAGAACGCCTAAAGGCATTGCGGTTGTCGACGATCGGAGTGAGCGCTGCGTTACCTATCTGGAGTTGGTCGAAGAGGTTGAGAGCGCAGCCGCGGGTCTTTTTAGCGCTGGAATTCAGCCGGGTCAGTTTGTGGCTACTATTTTACCAAATGTCTTAGAACACATTTTTGCTATCCTCGCTTTGCATCGGCTTGGCACGATCGTTTGCATGATTAATCCCCGCCTCAAACCCGAGGAGGCAGGGGATTTAATGGTCGATGCCGGAATGGCAGGTGCGATCTGTGCCTCCAACCCTGAAATATTATCGGCGGCTCGTATGGCTTGCCCTGAGGGTGCTCCGATCTTTACCGTTGGCGGGGAAGAAGATCGCGACAATAGCTTTAAAATGTGCCGTGGAAATCGCGCGGGTCTGCCTCCTTGGAAGTCGCCAGACCCAGAAGGGATTGCTT
Organism: uncultured Alphaproteobacteria bacterium; assembly: GCA_913046035.1. Lineage (GTDB taxonomy): Bacteria > Pseudomonadota > Alphaproteobacteria > MPNO01 > UBA830 > UBA830. The sequence goes on from CAJWSW010000005.1 coordinate 70,979, forward strand.
TCGTTCTATACACATCAGGCACAACTGGGTTGCCAAAAGGAGTGATGATTCCCCACAGGGCAACCGATGCAAGAGTGCTATTTGCTCCGGTTCAGTGCGGACTGCGGCACGGCCCACAAAATCGGGCACTGGGATTGATGCCGCTCTTTCATGCTGTCGGTTTTTATTCCGCGCTTTTAACAACACTCTCCCTAAATGGTACTTATTTTGTGCACTCTGCCTTCGAACCATCGACGGCGGTTGAAGCGATTAGGAAGCATAAACTTACATACATTTTTGGAGCACCTGCACAATTTCATGCCATGCTTGCTGCGCCCAATTTTAATCCCGCAGATATGACTTCTGTTGACACCCTTGTTTATGCCGGTGCCGCGATGCCTGGTCCGCTGCTTGATCGTGTGAAACCAGCCTTTCCTGAAGCCGCGATCACGAATATTTACGGGACCACTGAGGTAATGAATGCCTTATATATGCCAGACCCTGTGGGCAAGCCGCTTCATTATAGGCCAGGCTTTTATTCAAGCATTCGTGTTGGACGTATCGGTGGTAGTATCGACGACGTTTGTGAAATCGGTCAGGAGGGAGAATTGCTGGTTGATGCGGCAGCTGACGCGACTTTCATTGGATATCTTAACCGAGCTGACGCGACGGCTGAGAAACTCATGGATGGCTGGTACCGCACCGGAGACATCGTATTGCAGCGGCCGGACGGCGATCTCGAGCTTTGTGGCCGAGTGGATGATATGATTGTATCCGGCGGCGAAAACATCCATCCGGAGGAGGTCGAAAATATTTTGCTTCAGCATGAGGCGGTACAGGAGGTCGCTGTGATAGGAGTGCCTGACGACCAGTGGTCGGAGCGGGTTGTCGCCTGTGTGGTTGCGAACGGCATCGACAGCGAAGAGCTTGACGCGTGGTGCAGGGGCTCTGCACTTGCCAATTATAAGCGTCCGCGTGAATACTCATTTCTCGATACATTGCCGCGCAACGCCGTAAATAAGATCCTCCGCCGGGAGCTGAAAAAGATTGTCAGTGCAGGTTGAATTCTCG
>CAJWSW010000006.1 GCA_913046035.1 uncultured Alphaproteobacteria bacterium
CAAAAAGAGCAGAAAAAGTGCGCTTTCATCCCAGCCAAAAAATGCGGAGAACTCGGCGTGGATTGTTAGTCGATTTACGGTGTCAAGGTCACCGCGAATTAATCCACGAATTGTGTCATCCCGACTGGCTAGGACAGGTTAGGATAGAAAGCCCGGAAAGCTTGCAACAGGAATTCAATGATTATCTTGTGACGCTGCGGAGCGTTACGACGAAATGATGATCCGGAAACACTACCTATTTCAAAAACCAAAAGTAGCATTCGCTTAATGGAATGCGTCTATCTGAATGAATACAGCGGAATGTCGTCGGAAATTTATCTATTAGAGAATTTTACTTTAAAAAATTTCCAGACCTCACCAGCACGGAACCGATGCAACGATTACAAACACCGGCGAAGCCTCCAGACCAACACAAGCAAGCTCAAATATAGGCTTCCCCAGTTAGCGCTATTAGGATCTTGCGAGAGCAATAGACGTTCGATAGGTTTGTGCCTTACCCAAGTGATCGCATTCCAAAGCCCAGCGTTTGGAGATACGACGAACAATTGAAAATCAGACAAAGTTACACAACCGGAAGACCAGAACCAAGGGGGCGCGCAATGAAAACCGGAGTAGTCGTCGGAAATCCAAAACCTAAATCGCGCACCTTTGCAGCTGCTAATCTCGTTGCCGAAAAGCTAACCGGCGCCGCACCCGACTACGTACTTGACGTTGCAGATCTAGGTGCCGGATTACTGGAATGGGGTGATCCAGATGTTGCGGCTGCGGTTGAGGCTGTACAGGCACTGGAGGTGGTCGTCTTCGCTAGCCCCACTTATAAAGCCACCTACACCGGGTTGATGAAACTGTTTCTCGATCAGATCCCGCAGGATGGGCTAGCCGGCGTTACCGCACTGCCTGTAATGCTCGGTGCCAGTCCGTCGCATCTACTTGCGCCAGACCTCCTGTTTAAACCCGTCCTTGTCGAACTTGGTGCGACCTGTCCGACTGTCGGTCTTTACCTCATTGACACTTCCTTTGCCGAGGACCCGCGACTTGATGCGTGGGTCGCTCGTACGCGCGTGGCAATGCCGGGCCGTCTAGCTTAACGTCGTTCGCCAAACGGGTGTCCATGGCTCATGACCTGTTGCTACATTATATTGCAGCTCAGTGAATTCGAAGCGTATCAGCGAGCCTATGACCCAAAAAAACATGGAGCCAGAGACCATCGCGGTCCACCGATATAATAAACCTTAGCAGGGATGCAGTGAGGATCGCGAACTTGAAAGCAGGGTTTACAATCGATAACGAGAATACATTTAGCCAGATACCAGGAACACCGCCTATTTAAAACGATTTGCAGCCTACTTCTGAGGTTTGATGAACTGCAACGCCACCAGGGCCCCCACCCAATGCAGGTGCGATTGAGTTCCTTTGCATAAGTCATCGTGTCGCATACCCCGACTCCAATACAAATCATAAGTCAACACCGCTGCCGAGGGGACAGCAATCTGCGGGAGTTACTGCCCTGTCTTCCGCAGTCTCGGACCGGGGGGCAGCCTTCCTTTAGATCTGCTCCCCGGTTTAGAAATGTTTTTGCAGCTCAAAACGGCGAAGAACCATGAGAAAGTATAGTGAGGTTTCTCTATCTAATAGTGCACCAGCGGGTTTTTGGCGTAGAAGAGGCTTAGCTGCGGCCCCAAGTTGTTAGGTGTTCCAACTCTCGACTGCCGCAGCTTGGTCCGTCGGTCATTTTAGGTCCGACAAGTTTTACGTCCTTAACACGCACTCTAAAAATCTCATAAGTCGACGCCGACATGTATTCCCATCTTCGGCTTCTCGTCACGATTTGGACTTTGCGTTTCTCATCCTCTGCTTTTTCTAGGTATGTGCATAAGTCTTCAACATTTTTCAGTTTTAAACCGTCAACTGTGTGAACGTAGCTGTAAGCAGCTACGCCCAAAACCGAACCAATCGAGGCTGAACTTACATCAAGGATAAATATCTCATCATGAGGGTTGGATAGATTGGCATCTCGCATAAGCTCTTTTCCAACAACAATCCCAGAAAAATGTAACCCGACCCAGTTAATCATTCGAGGTCGCATCATCACGGGCAGCATCACGGTCTTCGTTTTATCCTTCCTTTCAATTTCAACCGCTAAATTGCCGTCGCGACCTCTGAGGGTATGGATCAGATCTGCTTGGTTTTTGAATTTTGTTGCAGGCTCACCTTTAAGGGATACAAGCTGGTCACCTGGCTCTAAAGGCCATTCTACCGGGAGTTGTTTGTATGCAGTAGCCACAATAAGTTTATCCTGCACCTCGTCACTTGTAGCGAAGGCTACTGGCAAATATGGAACTGACGGATTTTTTTCCTCCCTCAGAAGCGCAAAAACTCGACACGCGTACACCATCGGCACAGCAAAACCGAGACCCTCACTCGACCGTTTTGAGTAGCCCATGGCGTTTATTCCGACGACCTTGCCAGTCTTTACGTCGATTAATGGGCCGCCCGAGTTTCCACTATTAATCGCTGCATCAGTTTGAACCCAGTAACGGTTATGTCTGTAGCGCAAACCAGACACGATGCCTGTTGTCACCGAAAAGTCTAGTGATAAGGGGTGTCCGAAAGCTCCCACTTTGGTTCCCACATCGGGCCATTCGTTGCATCTAAGGTCGGATTCCTCAGCGTTAGCGGGTATTTTGTTTTTGAGGATCTTAAGGACTGCCAGGTCAAGATACCTATCTACAAAGAGGAGTTTTGCCTCGAAAAAGCTCTGGTTTTTGAAAGAGACCTCAACGCTCTCAGGGTTCCTTGACGCAACGTGGGCGTTTGTTGCTATCCAGCCCTTATTTCCGTCAATTAGAAAACCGGCCCCTTCGTGAGCGCCCTTATTATCCTTCATGGGCGGGTATTTTACGCGGGTGCGTATTTTAACAGTGTAACCTTCTGCCTTAAGCAGATACGAGTTTTCGGAAGAGCGCTCCTGGGCGGATGACACACCGAAAGAAAATAAAAGCCCGATAAATGTAAAACAGATTAAACGGGGTAGGTGGAACATAAGAAGAATCAGACTGTAGGTAGGTTTGTAGGCAGAAATCTCTCACCGGACATAAGTCGTTGTTTTGACAGCATAGTTGGCGGACGGGGTGGGATTCGAACCCACGATACGGTGTTACCGCATACACGCTTTCCAAGCGTGCGCCTTCAGCCACTCGGCCACCCGTCCGGGGCCGCGGATAATGCACAAGGCGACCCCGTGATGCAACCGTTAGGTTCTCCCACCCCACTGACCTATGGTACGATTAAACTCAATATCTCAACAACAAACAAAAGTAGATGAAGACTGGTCGCCTCATCGGACGCATGTTTCTCACTCTATCGTTGATCTTAATCGGGCACGAGGTGTTGAACGCATTGGAAAGTGGTGAATACCGCCTTATAGCATTAGGGGAGCTGTGGTTCCGCCTGGACAAGGCTATGGGGACCGGATCGCTCAATATTAGTCAAGCGATTGTCCAGCGTTATATCTCGCCATGGCTTTGGGAGGGTGTTTTCCAGAACGTGCTCACCGCACCTGGCTGGTTGGTGTTTGGCATTCCCGGGGCTGCTCTGGCGCGGGCCTGCCGTCATCGCAGGCGGTCATCGCGAACTCGCCGTAAAATCTTTTGAAACAGAAGTTGCGCAGTCCGGAAAATTGATTGTGCAGAGCTCTCAACTACTCGTCGCCGATGCGCAGGGCTTCGATAAACGCCGACTGTGGGATTTCCACAGCACCAAACTGGCGCATACGCTTTTTACCCTCTTTTTGCTTTTCTAAAAGTTTACGCTTGCGGCTAACATCGCCACCGTAGCACTTAGCGGTTACGTCCTTGCGCATTGCAGAAATAGTTTCACGGGCAATTATCTTGCCACCGATCGCCGCCTGCAATGGGATCTTGAAGAGTTGGCGGGGAATCAAATCCTTTAATCGCGTGCAGATCGCGCGACCACGAAATTCCGCTTGGCTACGATGGACGATCATAGACAACGCATCCACCGGCTCGGCATTGACCAAGATAGAAAGTTTTACGAGATCGCCCTCCTCGTAGCCGGTAACCTGATAGTCGAAGCTAGCATAGCCACGGCTAACTGATTTGAGCCTATCATAGAAGTCGAACACCACCTCGTTTAAAGGAAGTTTATATACGAGCATGGCGCGGCCGCCTGCGTACGTCAGCTCTTGCTGAATACCACGGCGATCCTCACAGAGCTTGAGAATCGAGCCCAGGTGATCATCCGGCACCAGGATCGTTGCTTGGATCCAGGGCTCTTCAATAAAGTCAATGTTCACCACGTCAGGCATGTCAGCTGGATTGTGCAATTCTTCGACTGAGCCCTCGGTCTTATGGATGCGATAAATCACCGAGGGCGCCGTAGTGATCAGTTCGAGGCCAAACTCACGGCTAAGCCGTTCCTGCACGATTTCTAAATGCAAAAGTCCAAGGAACCCGCATCGGAACCCAAAACCAAGCGCTGCTGAGCTTTCTGGTTCATAATGGAAACTGCCGTCGTTTAGCCTCAACTTAGCAAGGCTATCACGAAGGTCTTCATAATCCGCTGCATCGATGGGAAAAAGTCCGCAAAACACAACTGGAATGCTGGGCTTGAAGCCGGGCAATGCTTCCGCGGCCAAGTTCCTTTCTTCGGTGAGCGTATCACCGACTTGCGCATCCGCAACGGTTTTAATCGAAGCCGTGATGAAGCCAACCTCACCGGGACCAAGCTCTAATACATCCTGGCGCTTTGGGGTAAACACACCGCAAACGTCAACCTGGTGGGTAGCGCCAGTACCCATCATTCGGATTTTCATTCCCTTTTTCAGCACACCATCTCGGACGCGGACTAAGACAATCACCCCAAGATAGGAGTCATACCAGCTATCTACCAGCATCGCTTTTAAGGGCGCATCGCGGTCTCCTTTGGGTGCTGGCAAACGTTCTACCAGCGCTTCCAAGACTTCTGTAATGCCCTTGCCAGTTTTTGCCGACACGGCAATTGCATCCTCAGCCGCTAAGCCGACTACATCTTCGACCTCTTGTCGCACCCGGTCCGGCTCGGCTGCGGGCAGATCAATTTTGTTGAGGACTGGGATTATCTCGTGGTCTGCATCTATAGCAAGGTAAGAATTGGCAAGTGTTTGCGCCTCCACTCCTTGAGATGAGTCGACGATCAGCATTGAGCCTTCACAAGCCGCTAGAGAGCGCGACACCTCATACGTGAAATCTACATGACCGGGTGTATCCATCAAATTTAGCTGATAGGTTACGCCGTTCAACGCCTTGTACATCAAACGTACTGTCTGCGCCTTAATAGTTATTCCCCGCTCGCGCTCGATATCCATGGTATCAAGCATTTGCTCTTTAAGTTCGCGCGCTTCTACCCCGCCACACTCCTGAATTAAGCGGTCGGCTAACGTAGACTTACCATGATCAATGTGCGCGATTATCGCGAAATTACGAATGTTAGACAATTCTGTCATAGCGCGCGAAACATAAGGTCGAAGATACACTTGGGCAAGTTGAGAGAGGCGCCACAGCGCACTAATCGATTCATTCTACGTTGAAAAAGAGGTGGCGATACGAGTTGTACCGGGCGAATCTGTTCATATAGTTCACGCTCCAATATCTACAGCAAATGCAGACGCCTCTTCACCATCCAAAGGAGGACTAAGCCCGCCCCCGCAAAACCCCGCCAGTCCGTTTCTTAACTGCGGCCGTCACCTTGTCCGCCACGGCATCTATCTCCTCATCGGTAAGCGTGGCTTCAACCGGTTGCAAAGTGATCGAGATGGCAATGGACTTCTTCCCATCTTCCAAACGTTCCCCCTCATAAACGTCAAAAATGGATGCATCGATAATCAGATCTGTATCAGCGGAGCGAACAGCGCGAAGAAGATCACCGGACTCGGTTTTTGCATCAACCACGAAAGCGAAATCCCGGTGCACAGCCTGGAATGGGGATAAGTTAAGCAGAGGCCGCAAGGCAGATCCGCCGGCTCCTCTTTTGTTTCGGGACGCTGGAATAAGTTGCAAATTAACGATAAAGCCAACCGCAGGCCCATCGATATCCATAGCCCTCAGCACTGACGGGTGAATGTCACCAAATGAAGCCAGCGCATTAGGCCCAAGCCGGAGAACACCAGCACGACCAGGGTGATACCAAGGTGGCGCGTCAGCGGTTACTTGCAGGTTTGCGACCGGCGCGCCGGCCGCTTCCAATGCAGTACAAGCATCTGCCTTAACATCCCATGCATCTACGTCGCGTTGGGTTGTACTCCAATGACGGGTATTATGTCTACCAGTGCGGATACCGGTGGCGACGGTAACTTGGCCATCATCGCTGTCGTGAGAATATTGTGCTCCGATCTCAAACAACGCTACATCGGGAAAACCTCGATCGATATTGCGCCGCGCGGCCTCAAGCAAATTGGGCAGTACGCACGGTCGCATCGCATTGAGATCGGCAGATATTGGGTTATCCACAATTAGCTTGTCATTGTCGAAGCCGAACAACTCAGCCGTCTGACGCTTCATAAATGAAAATGTGACCGCCTCAGTCATTCCACCCGCCGCCAATGCCCGTCGGGTGGCGGACTCACGTCGCTGACTAGACGACCAAGCGGGCGCGGCAACGGTATTGCCTCGGGTCAAAGGTACCGCGGGAATATTATCGTATCCATTTATGCGAAGGACCTCTTCTACGAGATCAGCCTCGCCGTCGATATCTTGGCGCCAGGAAGGGATGGAAGTTCGGATGGTCTCGCCCTCGTCTACAGGGTCGAAGCCTAAATCTTCGAGGATGCGGATCTGCTCGTCATCGGGTATGCTCATGCCGCCCAACGCCGCCACACGTGCTTTGCGCAACGTGACCTCCCGCTGCCATGCGGGCATCTCGCCAGCGATCGTCAGCTCCGATGCCTCACCGCCACAGAGGTCAAGAATCATCCGGGTTGCGACATTAGCCCCCCAGTATACACTTTCGGGATCAACCCCCCGCTCGAAACGGTAGCGTGCATCCGACATGATGCCCAGTTTTCGGCCGGATGTGGCGGTGCGAACAGGGTCGAATAACGCAACCTCAAGAAAAACGTCTGTGGTCTCCTCGGTCACACCTGTGACCTCGCCACCCATAATTCCCCCAATTCCCTCGACACCGTTTTCGTCTGCAATAACAGTGATGGTGTCATCGAGTTCATACTCCTCGCCATCAAGCGCCATGACCTTTTCACTGTCTCTAGCAAAGCGCATGGTTACATTTCCTCTCACCTTTGACGCGTCGAACACATGCAACGGTCGCGCCAAATCGAAGGTGATATAATTGGTAATATCTACAAGTGCCGAAATCGGGCGAAGACCAATCGCACGCAGTCGATCTTGGAGCCATTGCGGGCTAGGCCCGTTTTTTATTCCGCGGAAATATCGACCCACTACCAAAGGGCATGCATCGACCCCATTTGCAGGTAGTTCGCGTTGCCATTTAATAATCGGCTCAAATGAGCCTTTTACTTCTGGCGCGTAAAGGGGTTTCAGTTTGCCAAGGCCTGCTGCCGCCAGGTCCCGGGCTATGCCGCGAACACCAGCACAATCCTGGCGATTGGGGGTAAGACCAATTTCGATCATCGGGTCGCTAAGCCCTAATGCATCGGCAGCAGGAGAACCTACTTCGGTCTCTTCAGGTAATTCGACGATGCCTTCATGATTATCAGATAAACCCATCTCGCGTTCAGACAGCAACATCCCGTTAGAATGCTCACCACGAATCTTGCTTTTTTTAAGTGTCACATCGATTCCAGGGATATAAGCACCCGCTGCAGCGAACACCCCTTTCATTCCTGCCCGCGCGTTAGGTGCTCCGCAAACGACCTGTACCGGTTCGCTACCTCCAAAATCAACCATGCAAACCCGCAAGCGATCGGCGTTCGGATGTTTTTCGGCAGAAAGAATGCTTGCAGCGCAAAAGGAGACCAACGCTTCAGCACGGTCATGCACGCCTTCGACCTCTAACCCAATCATCGATAGTTTTTCGATAATATCGGAGAGTGGTCGATCAGTGTCGAGATGCTCTTTCAGCCAGTCGAGGGTAAATTTCATCCGACCAGCCCTGCCGCAACATTCGGCACATCTAAGGGCACGAAGCCGTAATGTTTAAGCCACCGAATATCGGAATCGTAAAATGTACGTAGATCCGGAATACCGTATTTCAACATTGCCGCACGCTCAATTCCAAGACCAAAGGCGAAGCCCTGGTATTGCATCGGATTAATCCCACAGTTTTCCAGCACACGCGGATTTACCATGCCACAGCCAAGGATTTCCAGCCATTCAGCCCCTGCACCTATCTTCAGACCGCCGCCCTCTCGTGAGCAGCCAATATCCACCTCAGCCGACGGCTCAGTAAATGGAAAATATGAGGGACGGAACCGCACAGGCAAATCATCCACATCAAAAAACGCACGACAGAATTCCTCGAGGCACCCCCTTAAATGCCCCATATGTGTCGCCTTATCGATTACCAGACCTTCGATTTGGTGGAACATCGGAGAATGTGTAGCATCGTGATCAGCACGGAATGTTCTGCCCGGCACTACGATGCGGATGGGCGGTTTTTCGTTGACCATAGTGCGTATCTGAACTGGGGATGTATGCGTGCGCAGCACTTTGCGTTCACCATCTTCACCTGCGGGAAGATAGAAGGTGTCGTGGTCCTGGCGAGCCGGGTGTTCAGGCGGGATATTTAAAGCAGTAAAATTATTGAAGTCGGTCTCAATGTGTGGACCTTCCGCAACGGTGAATCCCATTTCGCAGAAAATTGCAACCATCTCGTCGATCGTCTGGCTTATTGGGTGGATGCGGCCTGCACTCGCCGGCCGCTGTGGCAGCGTAACATCAATCCGATCGGCAGCGAGGCCAGCGTCCAATGCCTCTGCTTCCAGCACCTCTTTGCGCGCGTCTATCGCATCTGCAATTGTATTTTTAAGAACGTTCAGCTGTTGTCCCGCGCTTCGGCGATCCTCCGGCTTTAACTGTCCAATGCCCTTCACCATTTCAGTAATAGTACCGGACCTACCTAACGCTAGGACACGCAGATCTTCCAATGCTTCCAGATCCGCGGCCTTTACCTGTGAAAGCAGATCGTCCCTGAGTTCATCAAGATTTTCCATAGCAAACCACCGGCGGGATTTTCTTTGGCCGCCCAAACATTTGTTAATAAAATTCAGATGCTAACCGGCGTTGTTGAGGGCGGCTTTTGCCTGTTCTACAACGCTGCCAAACGCCTCCGGCTCTTGGGCTGCGAGATCAGCAAGCACCTTGCGGTCAAGCGCGATGCCCGCCTTACTAAGCCCATGCATAAACTGGGAATAAGTTAGTCCGTGCTGGCGCGCGCCCGCATTGATCCGCTGAATCCAAAGCGCGCGGAAATTACGCTTTTTAACCCGACGATCACGGTAGGCATATTGCCCGGCTTTTTCGACCTTCTCCACCGCAACACGAAAAACTTTTGAGTTCCGCCCGCGATAACCCTTAGCCTTTTTTAATACCTTCTTATGGCGGGCGTGCGTTGTGACGCCGCGTTTAACTCGTGCCATCTCAAATCTCCTTTATTTCGCGTAGGGCAGGTAGGACTTGACGATTTTCGCGTCTGCATCCGACAAAATCTGGGTCCCGCGAGTATTGCGCTTCATCTTCTGGGTACGTTTACGGAGATTGTGACGTTTTTTTGCGAAATTAGACCTGACTTTTCCGGTCCCTGTCGTGCGGAAACGCTTCTTAGCGCCGCTTTTCGACTTTAACTTGGGCATTTTCGTCTCCTTTATTTATACCGCCATCGTAGGTTATTTCATGCGGTACTGACGTCGCATGAGCGGTCCCGGCATGCCCTTACAGGCCGGACCACTCTTCTCAAGGACGCGGGTTATAAAGGCTTAGCGGCTGGAGTGCAAGAACCAGGGAAAGGAAGTCGCGCTGGGATTTCCCTAATTCTGTTCAGTAAAAACCAAAAAATTTCGGGTTTTTAAACGCCTATGTCCAAATAGGTTCCTAACGCATGTCTCAAAACTTAGTTTAGATCGCGGACTGGATCCACTCAACGAGTTTACCCTTCGGCAAAGCGCCAACCTTGGTTGCCGCGACCTCACCATCCTTAAATAGCATTAGCGTTGGTATTCCACGCACCCCATATTTTGACGGCGTCATAGGATTTTCATCGATATTGACTTTAGCAACAATAAGCGCGTCACCCATTTCGTCCGAGATCTCTTCTAGGGAAGGGCCGATCTGCTTGCATGGACCGCACCATTCCGCCCAAAAGTCTACAAGGACCGGACTATCGGCGGCCAGAACGTCGGTTTCGAATGAGTCGTCTGAGACTGATTTACTCGACATTTGTGTTGCTCCTCTCTCTAACTTGATGGACCCTTACAATCAAAGGAAATGTGCCTCTTAAATTCTAAAATTCCATCAGCGAGCCTCAAGTTAAGGACACGCTGGAAAGGGGTCAAGGTTCATGGATATCCAACAATTGTGCGTCTAATGGCATTAAGAAAGGCCCGAGAGTCCACACCAAAACGCACTCAACCTGATGTATTGTATATATTTTTCGCAATAATGCACGGTAGGCCGCCATCTGCGCAAGGTATAGGTTTGGTACTTCTGAGGGTTTCCGAGGCGGTGGACGATTCGTCTTAAAATCTAAAATTTTTACTTTTTTCGGTCCAATCACGATACGGTCAATGCGACCAGAAATAGTTATACCACCCACTACGCCGGTGACCGACACTTCGGCGCGAGAGCCTGGACCAAACAAATCGGCGCAATATGGATCATCTATCACAGCAAGCGTCTCAGCAATCAATTCGTCAATTCTATCGGGTGTCAGGTCGTGCAACGGGCGTGCGAGATAAGCTCTTGCCGCATCTGCGCGATCGGCCTCTGCAACATCGGGAAGTGTTTGTAATAAACGATGTACCAGTAGTCCGCGCTGAAAAGCCAGCCCGCGATCGTCGCCCATAGGGGAACGGGGCGCAGGCTCCGGCAACGCGGGGCGCGATGGCGCGAGTGGTCGGGACGGCTTCGGTTCCTCGGGGGCAGGCGTGTCAGCCCAGCTAGGCAAGCCCGGGACAGTTCCGGGCGAAACATTATCCGCGCCTCTCCTGTCAGGATCCACGCTCTGGGGTGTTTCCAAGCGCAGCCCGCGGCCATGCCAGGCAATATCGACGTCATCGTACGGTCCATCGGGATGTGAATTGAAAGCGAAAGGCTGCGCGATTGGTTCCAAACCGCGGGAAATAATATTCCACCAGGCATTTTCCGGGGCAGCGCGCCGCGCACCGTACCCAGCAATATAAAGCCGGTCTTCGGCACGCGTCATCGCCACATAGAGCAGACGCCTGTATTCCTGATCCTGACGCCTACGCTGTTCAGATGCTAAATTCTTGGCCTTGCGTTCCCGCACCCGCGATCGTGGAGCCCATAGCAGCACGTCCGCAGCCTGGCCTTCGGCATCACTTTCTGTGTTCCACATTAACCCATTGTCTGGCAACGGCACTTGCATAGTATCCGCCAAAATCACCACCGGGGCTTGTAGGCCTTTAGCGCCGTGCACAGTCATTATGCGAACCTCATCGCGTTGCCCTTGTTCAAGATCGCGCTTTATCTCTGCGTCGCCCTCTTCCAACCAACGCAAAAAACCCTGCAAGGAAGGCGTATGCGTTTGTTCGAAAGCGAGCGCTAGTGCCAAGAACTCATCAATCGGATCGTTCGCTTCTTTTCGCAAACGAGCCAACAAAAGTGCTCGACCCTCCATGGGACCAAGGATATGCGCGAAAAATTCATATGGAGGGGAAAGGTCAGCCCGAGAAAGTACATCGCTAAGCTTACGTTGAGCCGCGGCACATTCTGAATCGGTGCGCGCCAAACGACGCAATGATGCCCAAACGGTGCCGTTGCGCTGATGGCAGATTTCAAAAAGCTTTGACTCATTGAGGCCAATTAATGGCCCCTTTAGCACAGCGGCGAGATTGAGATCGTCTTGAGGCATCAGAGCAAATGCGCCGAGAGCCACCAAATCCTGCACTGCTAGCTGATCAGTCAATACCATGCGATCGAGGCCTGCGACATTAACACCCCGATTTTTTAGTTGCCCGATTAACTTATCCACAAAATCAGTACGCCGCCGCACCAACACCATAATGTCGCCCGGCCTCAGGGGCCGATCTGCACTTGGCAGTCTTTCTCCCTCCGATATCCAACGAGATATCCGCCAAGCAATCGAATGTGCCAATCTAAACGCAGGTGTTAAAGTCCTCTCATTCGGGTCGAAAATTTCCCACGCCGCCGGTTTAACACTATCCCCCGGGACAACAGGCGGCCACATTTCCACCACCCCCGCCTGACCGCGGCGGTGTGCTTTGTGCCTTATGTCAGTAATCGATACTCCATCGCGAGTGATTGGGTCTGCAAAGACCGCATCAACCGCCTGAAGAATGGCGGAGGTAGACCGGAATGAGACATCAAGTGGCACACGGTGCCATTTCTTACCTGCGTCAGTGACCCGCTTTTCGAAATAGTCGCTCATTGCCGCAAACTGATCTGGCGCAGCACCCTGAAAACTAAAGATCGATTGCTTCTCGTCGCCTACCGCGAAAATGGAACGTTCAATCTCGCTCGCACCAATCCCAGCATGAAATTCATCGGCAATAGCGCGCACCACGGCCCACTGATCAGCATTACTATCTTGGGCTTCATCGATCAGTATGTGGTCAATTCCCCCATCTAGCTTAAAAAGAACCCAGGGCGCTGCCCTTTCCACCAGCGACCGGGCCCGCAGGATCAGGTCGTCATAGTCTAGCAAGGCGCAGCGACGCTTTTGCTCCTCGTACCGGCTTATGAGCGCCGTACCGATAAGGAGGATCGCCTCGGTTGCCTCAACTGTCAGGATCGCTTTGCACCTCTCTCGCACCTCAAGAATCCGTTTGGCCTCTTGCTCCAAGACATCAACGATATCGGACATAGTTTTGACTGCGCCCTTGCTAGCGAGATTAGCCCGAATAGTTCCGCCGGCCGTAAGATACGCCATCGAATAGGCTTCGAAATCAGCGATACGTTGTTCAGTGTCGCCAGCCAGCCATGTCGTTATAATATTTGCTTTTTCCTTGTCCTGCTTTCCCCCGACCGACAGTGCTGTCGCTGCTCCTCGCAATCTGATGTCATCGATAGCGGTATCGATAGCTGCACTTTGCAACAGAGCATCAACAGTTTCTTCAGCAGCCACCTCTAACAAGGCTTTGGTTGCTCGAACCGCACCTTTGGGCCCGTCATGAGATGAAATCAAACGATGCAGACGCCCACGTTTTGACGAAATCGCGGCCATTAGATCCGCGAATTCATCCTCATGAACCCAGTAGGTAACAACACTGAGCGCATTAGCTAACGCCTCGTCGGTTCCTCTCCGCGCGGCATCCAGTATCTCATCGCGTGCAATCAACAAATATTCCGCCGCGGTGCGTTCATCCATTACTTCAAAATATGGTGCAATACCGGCTTCTATTGGAAAGCGGCCAAGCAATGATTCACAAAATGCATGAATAGTTTGTATCTTCAACCCACCCGGCGTATCGAGTACCTCGGCAAACAAACGCTGAGCAATGCGGCGGCTGGCCGGTGTTGGCGCCTCGCCGGTGAGGCCTGTAATGGCGACATCGAGTTCCGTTTCTGCCATCACCGCCCATTCGCCTAACAAGTTACGAATGCGGTTCTGCATCTCCGCCGCAGCGGCGCGGGTAAAGGTAAGGCACAGAACCTTATCGGCAGGACTCCCTTGCAGCAGCAGCCTTAGGACGCGGTCAGCTAAAACCTTGGTTTTACCCGACCCGGCTGAGGCAGACACCCACACAGATGCGTCAGGCGTCGCCGCTATAGTTTGTGACCTTGTCTTTACGAAAGTCCCAGGCCCGTGGTCCTTATTTTTATAGACTGCCTCAGTCATAAGCTGACGACCACTCTTGCAGCCGCTCCAGATGCTCAAACTCTGAATGCCGCGGCGCGATTTCTGGATCAGGTCGCACGACGTACGTTGTTTCAGGATCATCATAGTGTTCCAACAGGGAAATCAGCCCAGACAGTGCCTGTTTTGCAAGAGCTAAAGGGTTATCACCTGCATCGCGGATTTCGCCCGCAGGATCACCACCGGATAGTTTCCAATACTTCAAAGCAGTCACATCACCGGGTGGAACATCATCGAACGCTCCGTGGGCAATCATCGCAGCCTCCAACGGAAGCTGAGGTGACACGCCAACGTTGACTTCCTTTTTTGAGGGGATTGCACCGGTCTTATAATCAACAATTTCGTAGCTGCCGTCTTCCAATTCTTCGATACGGTCGGCACGGGCGCGCAACTTAAAACACTTTCCACCTCGGTAAATATTCAGAGTACCCTCAACCTCCGAATGTCGGCGCTTTGTTGTGGTTGCGCGCTCCTTTTCGAGTGCGATCACCCATTCAGCTATACGCTCGAACCGCGGCCACCAGAATGCGCGAATGCCCGGACGATCTATCCACGGCGCAAATTCGGCCTCGCCAATCGCTAGCAATCGGGATAGTGCTTTTTCGCCTGTAGTGTCGCCTGTCTCACGAATAAAACGATCTATAGCAGTGTGAATTATCGATCCTCTTTCAGCGGCACCAGGGTCGGCATCAAGCGGTTCGAGCGCCGAAAGCTCCAATATTCGCCGGGCATAAATGGCGTAAGGATCGCGCAATAAAGTCTCAATTTCTGTCACTGAAAACCTATCGGGTCGCGCGTCGGGGGGCGGGACAGGGGCTGGCGCCGTGGCAGGCGATACATCGCCTCGGGCATCGATCGCATTTTGCCAGGCTAGCCATTTCTCTTGCTCGCCGGCCCAACGGTTAAGCACATCGCGCCCACCATTATGGGCAGACAAAAGCGTTTCTATACGCGTAAGCCATCGAGCTGGAACCGTGGGTGAACCATCAATTCTAGTGGATCGCGTAACCACGGCATCTGGTGCAGCTATAGCCTGGACGAAATCGTGCGCCGTTAGCCCAATACGTCGCTCTTGAGAAGCAAGACCGAAAACTTCCCGCATCGGCCGACTCATCCATGGGTCGTTGGCAGGTTCAGGCGGCCACACGCCCTCGTTTAGCCCCCCTAAGATAACCAAATCAGCCTGTTGCAGTCGGGCCTCAAGTAGGCCCCAAATATTGAGCCGCGGGTGTCTACCATATTGCGGACGCACCACCAAACCCTCCATCATTACATCCAACAAAGCAGGCCAATCGCGCCCTGCGATCGGTGGCAAGGCCTCTATGCCAGCGCGAAGGTCGTTAATCAGGGCCGCTGCGCTTTCACCCGCATCGCCACCCCATAACCGTTCAAAGCCGGCTTGATCGTTCGACGCCGCCAATTTCTCCGCGAAAGCGATATGAGCATCAAGTAGTTCAATTGCCGCAACGTTTCGGCTGGCTATTAGCTCAGTCAATGGGCTTGCCATTTCAGCAAGGGCCTCCATCCAAAGTGTTAGTTCCGCTTTTGCTCCCATGTGCATTAGTCGTGCATGCAGACCCCAAAAACCCGGCGCTGGCCTGGGCCCCCGAAGTATCGCGATTTCCATTTCCCGCACCCGGTCACGGAACCCGCCCGCATCCATCCCAGCCGCTGCTAACGGATGCTTCAGGGCTGCCAGCACCGGAACCGGTGCAGCATCGCTCGCCACAGCACTCACGGTCAGGCGCAAAAAGACACCAGGCACAGTTTCAGAAATCGGCGTGCCCCCTGAGTCATCGATATCAATACCCCATCGGCGCAACTCAGAGGCCACGCGGCGTGCTAAGCGCCGGTCAGGCGTGATCAGGGCGGCGGTGCGCGAAGGCTCCTCCAACACTTCGCGCATCATGAGAGAGATAGAAAGCGCTTCCTGCTGTGGGCCGGGCACAGAAATAACACGGACATGCGAGAATGCAGCGTCGAGGTCGACTGTTGGGGCCTTCATCAATGCTGTCGCAGGCGGACGCAACGCAGCGTTTAAAGCATCAACGAAGCCCGACTCACCGGCATCGGAGCGTCCCCAAGGCAATACGTCAGCAATATCAAAATTCATCCGTTTTAGCAGGCTTATCATCCCGAATTGCGGATGGCCTGGCCCAAGTGCTTTAAGACTTTCATCGTCGAGCGTCTGGTCAAGGCCGGGCAACACAATCGTTCCATTCGATAGTGACGCAACAAAGCACAATAGATCTGCAGTCGCAGGAATACTGCCGGTCGATCCCGCTGCAATAACGGGTCCAGTTGGTGGGTCAGACTGCCAAAGTGCGATTAGCGCCTCAATGAGGCGATTACGCCGGTCTGCCGGATCGATACATCCCTGCTCCGCCAGAATCGATGGCCAGTTTGAGCTTACAATTTTTAGGAATTCGAGGGTCTCTTGCCAATGACCCGCAAACCGTTCTGGGACTATTTGCGCAAGTTTAGAAAAATCCAGCCGTTCAGTTTGCGCTTCGTCGAGCAGACGAGCAAGTTCTCTCGCCAACAAAGCCGCATGGGCAACGGATACATCCTCGTTACCGGCCATTATCAGGCGCGACAAAAGTAGCTGCCGCCGCAAAATCGGGATCGCAGGAGGTACGTTAAATTTCGAGATGATTGCCGGCTCCACGGTCCCTAAAGGACCCAACTCATCATCGTCTAAATCACCGATGGGCGTCATTACCGGCAATAGGATTGGTGCACCGCCGGTCACTCGCAAAAAGGCGTCGCCCAATGCCCTGCAGGATCTCCGAGTAGGTAATAGAACACGGACGTCCGCAAGCGTTTCTGGATCGGCGCCGTAACGGTCCAGGATCCCGGCCGCCAGCGTGTCAAGAAACGCCGTCCCCGACTTTATGGTGTGAATACCGCCAGCAGGAACACGAACGCAGCTTGACATCAAAATAGCAATCGCGCGCGCGCGCCTTCCTTTTCAAGAATTTCTGCATCCGCAATATCGATCGCATCAGGCGTACCGACGTGATACCAGTCACCGTCATGAGCAATACCATAAAGGCGCCCAGCTTCCAGTGCTCTATCGTAAAGTCGATTTATTGAAAAAGAACCGGACGGCGCATCCCTAAATAAACGTGGATGCAATATCTGCACACCAGTGAAGACATACGGCGCAATTTGTCGTTCCGGCCGACGTGTCAATTCACCCAACGCGTCCATCATAAAATCTCCATCGCCCCCATAACCGGTTGCCTGAACCGTCGCTGTCAACATCAGGAGGGCATCCATCTTCTCTTCATCCCAGACGCGAGCTAACCGGTGCAGAGCCGGTATCGAAGCATCTCGCCAAATAACATCAGCATTTACTGCATAGAATGCTTGGTCACCCAGGAAAGGAAGTGCCTTCAGTATCCCACCGCCAGTTTCTAACAACTCTTCCTCGCGTGAAATATTTATCTTTAAGCCCTTTCGGTTAGCCAAATGATCCTCAATTTTATGGGGTAACCAATGCGTGTTAACTGTGACCGCAGCTACCCCTGCACTCTGCAACCTATCGAGCGCCTGATCGAGCATAGTTTTCCCCCCAACCTCCAACAAAGGTTTAGGGCAAATCTGAGTTAGTGGTCGCATTCGAAGGCCCAGCCCAGCAGCTAGCACCATCGCATGGGTTGGTACCCGATATGACCGCACACTGGTCATAATGTGCTTCGATTAGAAGGAACAACACGATGGTCAGTAGGCACATATTCGTCTAGCCAGGTTTTCAATTCCCCGAGTGCCGGATGCATTACCGCCCGTTCAAGAAGACGCCAAACGCGCGGAACATGTTCCAAATATGAGACCTTGCCGTCACGATCTCGCAAACGCGTGAAAATACCAAGCACCTTGCAGTGCCGCTGCGCTCCAAGGATGGCGCAGGAGCGGTCAAACAAGGTTTCATCGAGGTCTGGGAAAGCTTTTAGGTAACGTGTGCGGATCGCCTTAGTAACGCTATCGGGAACGTCTCGACGGGCGTCCTCAAGGAGTGAAATTAAATCGTAGGTCACGGGGCCTTTTACTGCATCCTGAAAATCGAGTAGACCGCAAGCCGCTATGCCGTCACGCATACCAACACGTATAAGGTTGTCGACATGAAAATCCCGGAGGACGAGTGTTTCAGGAACACCTCTGGCCCTTGGCAGTAAAGCGCGCCAAATCTCTCGATAGAGGGCAAACGCATTCTCATTGGACGATTTTGGCAAAACACTTGGTAAGTACCACTCCGTCAGGAGTGCCGCTTCTTTTTCAAAAAGGGCGTTGTCATATGGTAACAAACCGCTCGGGATAACATCGTGCGCAGGCCGCCGGTGAAGGTCAATCAATAAATCAACAGCAAGTGTGTATAGCTCTTCAGGCCGCGTACCGCCATCAAGCAGCCGCGAAAATGTCTCGTCACCGAGATCTTCAAGTAAAAGAAACCCCCGTTCCACGTCTTCAGCAAGGATAATAGGTGCGCTGTATCCACATTCCTTAAGTTTCCGCGCGATCAGGAGGAACGGTCGGACATCCTCCCGGTCAGGTGGAGCATCCATCAATACTGCTCGTTCCGACCCCTGGCTAACGCGTTCGTAGCGACGAAAAGATGCATCCTCCGCCAGTGTGCAATGTTGCGCCTCCGCCCAGCCTGCGGATGCCAGAAAACGCTCGAGCGCTTCGGTGCGTCCGGCGCTCATCTCAATGCCGAAATGTGAGCAATGCGGGCCGCTTCATCGATACCAAACTCGAGATGTATCCAAATCGCGCTGGAGGGTAAAAGTTCTTCGATTAAATCGGCCCATTCTATCAATAACGCACCTTCGGTAAGGGCCTCCTCAAGTCCAGTTTCCCATGCTTCATCGGGTTGAGAAATCCGGTAAAAATCGAAGTGATAGACTGGAAAATCAGGGAACTCGTATTGCTGTACTATGGTGAAAGTAGGGCTCGGGACCATTCCGATTTCGACACCCATTCCTAGGCCACGTGCTTTTATCAGCGCGCGTGCAAACACCGACTTTCCGGCGCCAAGATCGCCAGTAAGCGCGATAACGTCCCCGCGGCGGAGCTCAGCCGCAACGTTTTCCGCTAACGCTTCGGTCGCTAGCTGGTTTGGCAATTCGATTTTTCGCGCCTCTGCCAAGCTTCGAAGTTGAAACATTCCATTGGTTTATCGCCACGGCCGATTCCGCGCAAATGAAGAAGAAGTGCATTGAAAAGAATGATAATATAGGGCGGGTGCAATGATTTCATTGTCATCGACGCTGGAAGAGCACTAACTTTTAAAAACTTTTGTTGTGGCGTTGGGCTTTCGCTCTAAAGAGCATCCACAATATGTTTGACCCGACTTTTGTGCACCGCCATTACTCACGCAAAATATGGATGTATCCTACCAGAAATGCCGATCTGACGAAATTTTTTCATTGGGTCTTAGTAACGGTAATGCTCCGGTTTGAAAGGCCCCGACTGTTCAAGCCCTAGGTAATCCGCTTGTTTTTCGCTTAATTGTGTGAGCTTAACGCCGAGTTTTTCAAGGTGAAGCGCTGCGACCTTTTCGTCGAGATGCTTAGGAAGGACATAAACTTCGTTATCGTAATTGGCACTGTTTTCCCAAAGCTCCAGTTGGGCAATAACCTGATTTGTGAAGGATGCGCTCATAACGAAGCTAGGATGTCCGGTTGCACAACCGAGATTCACCAAGCGACCTTCAGCAAGAACAATGAGTTTCTTGCCATCTGGAAACTCTACTTCGTCAACCTGCGGCTTGACATTGTCCCACTTGAAATTGCGGAGGGATTCGATTTGAATCTCGCTGTCGAAATGACCAATGTTACACACGATTGCGCGATCTTTCATGTCGCGCATGTGGTCAATGGTGATAACGTCTATGTTTCCCGTAGTTGTAACAAAGATGTCTCCAATTGAAGCGGCCTCGTCCATTGTCACGACTTCGTAGCCTTCCATTGAAGCCTGCAACGCACAAATTGGATCGATTTCAGTCACCAGCACGCGAGCGCCCTGGTTTCGAAGCGAAGCGGCAGAGCCCTTACCTACATCCCCGTAGCCCGCGACAACTCCCACTTTGCCGGCCACCATGACGTCAGTAGCTCGTTTGATACCGTCGACAAGACTTTCGCGACAACCATACAAATTATCAAATTTGGACTTGGTTACTGAATCGTTGACATTGATAGCTGGGACCAACAACTCATTCTTTTTCATCATTTCGTAAAGGCGATGAACGCCGGTCGTCGTCTCTTCTGACAGACCTTTCACGTCTTTCAACATTTCCGGGTATTTCTGATGCATCACCAGCGTTAAGTCGCCGCCGTCATCAAGTATTAAATTAGGTGTCCAACCATCGGGGCCGGAAATTGTCTGTTCAATGCACCACCAGAATTCTTCATCAGTTTCACCCTTCCAAGCAAACACAGGTACTCCCGCCGCAGCGACAGCTGCGGCGGCTTGGTCTTGAGTGGAAAATATGTTGCAGGATGACCAGCGCACGCTAGCACCCAGTGCAGTCAGTGTTTCTATCAAAACTGCAGTCTGGATCGTCATGTGAAGGCAGCCGACAATACGCGCGCCCTTGAGCGGCTGGTGTTCGCCGTACTCTTCTCGCAAAGCCATTAAACCAGGCATTTCAGTCTCAGCGATTGCAATCTCTTTGCGACCCCATTCAGCCAGCGACATATCAGCAACTTTGAAATCGTTTTTAGCGTTCATGTCTGAACTCCTGGACTGGTAAGTATATGGAAGGAATGGATAGTCATTTAAGATAATTTCTTTACGATCGTTGCAAAGGATCGGATTTACGGTCGATATAGCAGGCATAAAGTCAAAAAATCAATAAATGATAATAAAACTGGGGAGCTGGATAGCGCGCCGCTGAATGAGAGATAAATCATCTTTAATCGTTTTCATTCCTCGGCTTAGATAGGCCATTGATAAATATAAGTCCGCCGAGACACTTGCAAAGAACAACACCTGTGAGCTTTAAACAAGTTATAGAGGCTGGGCGGAATCGGCCAAGTGTCCGGGGCAGTTTTAAACAAAAATTCGAGCTTTCCGCTGATCTTGTGCGACCCTGACCCCGTTGGAAAGTAAAAATCGTACAGGGCGATGCTTTTCCTAGACCATAAAACTTGTCGGGACTTTCTCCGAAGCCGCGTTTAGCCGGCGCCGGTCAGGGATAAAATAACCAAGCCAATTGCAGACATGTCAGCCGTTTTGTCGACATTAGTGGATGGCCTATTTACTCACCGCCATTCAAATCTCGGTGGCTAATGCTTACCCGTTCATTAATTCCCATCAACCAGTCTTTCAGTCGCTCGGCGACATAAACGGACCGGTGCTTACCACCGGTGCAACCAACCGCAATAGTCAGGTAGCTTTTACCTTCCGCGCCATAGCGCGGTAGTAAAGGTTCGAGCAAATTGGTCAAGTTGCTTAGAAAAGATTTAAATCCAGCGTCGCGCTTTATAAATTCGCCAATCAGTGCGTCCCTCCCGGTAAGTCCGCGGAGGTTTTCCTCGTAGTGCGGGTTTTTTAGAAAACGAACATCGAATACCAAATCAGCTTCGCGTGGAACACCATGGCGGTAGGCAAATGAAGTAACGAAAATCGCAAGCCCAGGGGCATTATCCAATCCATAATTTGACTCCAAAAGACCTCGCAGGTGGCTTATGGCCATATCAGTGGTGTCAATGACTTCGTCGGCGCGGTCACGAAGTGGCGCCAGCAGACGGCGTTCACCTTGTATTCCATCGATAACACGGCGATCGGGCGCGACTGGGTGTCGACGTCGGGTCTCTGAAAATCGACGACGCAGCACCTCAGAATCGCAATCGAGAAATAGCAAACGCAGTTTCAGGTCTTCTCTTCCGATCAATACGTCAATTTCCTCTAGGAATGGCTCAGCGCCAAAATCGCGCGTGCGCGCATCAACACCAATCGCAAGCGGGCGGTCACTTCCATTTCCAGGCGAGGGCAGGCTGGACAGCAACGACAAGGGAAGATTGTCCACTGCTTCATAACCAAGGTCCTCTAGTGCCTTAAGCGCTGTAGATCTGCCGGCACCTGACATGCCGGTAACAATGACAATCAACGAGGTTTTTTCGGACTGCATCGCGCCATATTCAGGGCCCCCGGTCCTTTTACTCATTGTTTTAGTAAATCCTTTTTCTCGGTTTTGGTCGCGGCAATGACCCAAACTGCTGTCCAAGCCCAAAGACACAACTTTATCGGCCTGAACACCTCAAACGGGTCGATTAATATCCCGCGGATTTGCACCCCCAGATGCTCATATCGATCAGCGTCTTGCAACCGTTGAATGACAGCACAGTCTTCGAGATCACAAATTAAGCCTAGTACCAGATCACTAACGTAGGGAATTTAATGCACTCCATCGCCTCGGACCTCAATACGACCCGTCAAAACTAAAATTAATGATGCGATAGCCTCGCCATCACGCTCCTTGACTAAAACCTGGTCATCTGAAATCAGAAAACCACTTGCATCGATCGAACGAAACGCAAGACGTTAATTGTCGGCCTCAAACGGACCGTGCAGGAGAACAACAAACCCACCTAATAAAAAATTTGGATTAATGTCTTGGCAATTATGAGGGTGTTGTGGGCAGGCAAACGACGAAACGCGCGCCCGTCTTCTGACCGTCAACGCCTCTCAGGTTCTCAGCATGGATAGTGCCACCATGGGCTTCAATAATTTGGCGCGAAATACTGAGGCCGAGCCCGGAATGACGTCCAAAACTCTCACTCTCAGGACGCTCCGAATAAAATCTCTCAAATATTGATTCCAAACTTTTATCAGGAATACCTGGACCACGATCTTCTATAGAAATACTTAATTCCAGGCGGTTCCGCGCCATCACTATTGAGATCTCTTCCCCCGGCGGCGTGAATGAACGAGCATTACTGATCAAGTTTTGAAAAACTTGAACCAGTCGCCCCTCTATACCACGGACGGTATAACCTGTCTGATCATCGCGCAAAACGAGACGAAGGCCCATGACCTCACCTATCTGGCCAGCCTCCGCGGGCTGTTGCACCTCCACCAGCGCGAGCAACAACTTTTCAAGATCGACTATTTCCATCTCCCCACGTGCAAGCTCTGCATCGAGTCGCGAAGCGTCCGAGATATCACTGATCAAACGATCGAGACGTTTTACGTCATCCTGAATGATGTCCATCAACGCTGTTTGCTTTTCCGGATCCCGAACACGGGAAACTGTCTCAACCGCACTGCGAAGCGACGTAAGGGGATTTTTGATTTCATGAGCAACATCTGCAGCGAATCGCTCATTAGCCTCAATCCGTTGCCAGAGCGACTCAGTCATGTCGCGTAATGCCTCTGATAGATCTCCGATTTCGTCCTTCCGGCTAGAAAAGTTTGGAATTGCGCTTATCTCACCATGACCCGAGCGCACTCTGTCGGCTGCTGATGCAAGGCGCCGCACCGGACGGGCGATTGCCCCTGCAAGGTACAGAGAAAGAAGCACTGTAACGCCGAGAGCAATGCCGAATACCCCTAGGATATCAAAGCGGACATCACGGACTTTAGTGTCGATCTCCTCGGAGTCTGCAGTGACCAATATGGCGCCGAGCACCTGCCTAAATCTTTGAACGGGGACCGCGACCCCAAGTTTTATCCGACCGCTTGATAGTGACCAACGGTCGGCACTAGGTACTCCAGTAAGTGCTTCAGATAAAACTGGCAGTCTTGCAACGTCGAGCGGCGCCGACTCTGGGAACGCCGGCTCCTCGTTGCGTTGGGGAAGCAATGCCAGGAATGCATCATACACACGATAAAAGAAAGTCCCGCCGGACACTTTATCACCCGGAGTCGGCAACGGTTCAACCTGAACAGCGCCGCGATGACCCGCCAAGAATTGGCTGTCAGCGATTTCCGCTCCTCTCGCATCAAAAATGATTGTTCGCGTTCGCGTTGGCGCGGTCAGGCGACGAAGCATCAGCCGCGCCGCGCCGGGCCGCAAATACTGCGCGCCGTTTTCTTTTTGCGCGACTGCGCCCTGACCTAAGGCGCCGGCAAAAATCTCTGCCTGGGTTTCAAGAGCGTCGAGGTCTGCTTCAATCAACCCGTCGCGATATTCATCTAAATATAGAATTCCGATCACCAAAATAGCGAGCGGAAAAACGTTTACGGTGAGAATACGCCGGGTAAGAGGAGAGAAAAGACGAAAAGTCATTTGGGTAAATTATAGCAGCACCGAACTACACGACCCTTACAATTCGCGAAATCGATATCCAATTCCATACAGAGTTTCAATTGCTCCGAAGTCAGGATCTGCTGTTCGGAACTTTTTGCGAAGACGCTTGATGTGGCTGTCAATAGTTCGATCGTCAACATAGATGGACTCACCATAGGCCGCATCCATAAGCTGCTCGCGCGATTTAACGTGGCCTGGATGCTGCGCAAGAACTTTAAGGATTAGAAATTCCGTTACTGTTAGATCAACCCCTATTTTTTGCCACGTGCAGCTAAATCGGTCCAGATCCAACCGTAAGTCGCCACGAACGATGGGCGGCTCAGAAGTTGTCACTTCGTGTTCTTTGAAATAGTTGCCGTGGCGACGAAGTAATGTCCGGATGCGTTCTATTAAAAGCCGCTGGGAAAAAGGCTTTTTGATATAATCATCCGCACCCATTCGCAATCCTAGAATTTCATCTACTTCATCTTCTTTAGACGTCAGAAAGATAACGGGCATTTTAGATTGCCGTCGCAGACGGCCGAGTAGTTCCATCCCATCCATGCGCGGCATTTTGATATCCAAGATTGCAAGATCCACGGGTCGAGCGGACAATCCACGAAGTGCAGAGTCGCCATCAGAATAAGTTCGCACTTCAAAACCTTCTGCTTCGAGTGTCATGGATACCGAGGTTAAAATGTTTCGATCATCGTCGACTAACGCGATCGACGCAGGATTCGATTGAGCGTTGGATTGGATAAGCGCGTTGGTCATCATTATCACATTAATACTCTGGGTTGGGCGTTTAGATAGAAAAGTTGCCACATTGCGTTTCTTTTGACGACACTCAGGTGTGAGAGATGCCTTATATGATCAGTTAAGTCTGAAACATACCGAGGCTTTCCGCCAAACATTTTGATTTTTAACGTATACGTCTTAATTGCGGCCGAAATAGGGCATGAGCATTAAACTCCGAGCGAAGTCAGTTAAACATGAGTGGATCTCAATCGATGAAAAATGACACCAAAACCAACGAGCCTGCCCCCGGGGCTCTGTCGCGCCGGCTTGTTCGCGCTTGTGATCGGGCTGTTTTATCGACTTCGTTAGTAAACACGGAATGGCCTTACGGCTCACTGGTAATGACAGCATGCGACCATGGCGCTAAACCAATTCTGCTGATTTCGGATTTAGCAGAACACACCACAAACCTTGCGACTAATAATCGCGCGTCTCTTTTATTCGACGGAACAGTTGGCCTCGACAACCCTCTCACCGGTGCGCGTGTTTCGGTTTTGGGAACAATAGCAAGAACTGAAGATCCCTTCCTGAAAGCACGCTACATGTCCCGTCACCCAGAAAGCGAGGTTTTCGCTAACTTTGGAGACTTCAATTTTTACGAAATGGCAGTGGAACGCGCTCACATCGTCGCTGGTTTCGGCCTGATTAATTGGGTAGAAAAAGCAGAGCTTATATTCGACACTTCCGGATTTGAAACACTAGCGGAAGCCGAAAACGATATCGTCAGCCATATGAACGAAGACCATTCCGACGCAATCACCCTCTATGCAACTTCATTATGCAACTTGCCAGACGGCGACTGGAAAATGACCGGCGTTGACCCAGAAGGGTGTGATCTTCGGCTTGGCGGCGAGGTTGCCCGGGTTGACTTTAATAGGCCCGTGACAGACGCAGAGACTGCGAGATCAGAACTTGTCAAATTGGTTAAAGCCGCCCGCAAACCAAACAACGAGTAGATGCTAGCCGTGGCAAAAAGTTGAAAAGCCGAAAGTCTCCACCAGTCTGATTCATTGGCGTTTGACTCCCGCTTTTCCGAGGGTATGTTGCAGGGGTCTAAAAATCAGAAATATCTGGGGAAATTCGTCCTACCTCGAGGGCAAGATAGAACCTCAGAATTTTTCGGTTATGCTCAGGAGGTAAACGTGAAGCACACTGGACGTCCCAGCTCATTCGGCCTTGAGAACCATGGTCTGGATAACTTGGTCAGCGCGCACTGGAACTTGTCGATCCCGGCGCTGTACGAACATTCGCTGCGACGCGGTGAAAGCGAGCTAGCGGCAGGCGGCGGCCTTGTCGTGACCACAGGCGAATACACCGGTCGTTCTCCAAAGGATAAATATATCGTCGACGAACCGGAGAACAGCGGCAACATCTGGTGGGGTCCAGTGAACAATAAGATTTCCTCAGACAATTTTAATACAATGCGCAACCGAATGCTGGCGTATCTGCAACATAAAGAGGTGTTCGTTCAGGACTGTTATGCCGGTGCAGATCCAGATTACCGCATTAAAGTTCGCGTCATCACTGAACAGGCTTGGCACAGCCTTTTTGCGCAGAATATGTTCATCAACCCGTCAGAAGATGAGCATGCTGATTTTGAGCCTGATTTCACAATCCTACACGCGCCAAACCTTCAGTCGGTGCCTAACATTGACGGAACAGGGTCAGAAGTGTTTGTGATGCTAAACTTTGCCGAAAAGTTGATCCTAGTAGGCGGATCGCATTACACTGGCGAAATCAAAAAAACAATTTTCTCAGTCCTCAATTACTTATTACCGGCAAAAAATGTGCTCCCTATGCACTGCTCGGCGAATATCGGTGAGAAAGGGGATACAGCTATTTTCTTTGGGCTTTCGGGCACCGGCAAAACAACACTATCTTCAGATCCAACAAGGATGCTCATCGGCGATGATGAACACGGTTGGTCCGATAATGGAGTCTTTAATTTTGAAGGTGGGTGCTACGCTAAGGCCATCAACCTCTCTCAAGAGGCGGAACCTGAAATTTATGCCGCATCGCTGCGCTTTGGAACGGTCCTTGAAAATGTAACGCTGGACCCATTAACTAAATTCCCAAACTTTGATGACGATTCGCTTACTGAAAATACCCGATCGTCTTACCCGCTAAACTACATTCCAGGGACTAGTGTCTCCGGGATGGGCGGTCAGCCAGAGAATATCGTTATGCTCACGGCTGATGCGTTTGGTGTGCTACCACCCATTAGCCAATTGACAGCGGATCAGGCTATGTATCACTTCCTATCCGGTTATACAGCGCGGCTAGCAGGCACCGAACGTGGCGTCGACACGCCGCAGGCGACCTTCTCCACCTGCTTTGGCGCGCCTTTTCTTCCACGGCACCCGACAGTTTACGCAAAACTTCTCGGCGAACGCATTGAAAAGAGCGGAGCCAAATGCTGGCTCGTCAATACAGGTTGGAGTGGTGGCGCTTTTGGGACCGGAGAGCGCATGAAGATTGCCCATACCCGAACGATGGTGCGCGCCGCGGTGGAGGGCAGACTTTCAGCTGTCGCGTTAGCGCCTGATCCAAATTTCGGTTTACTAATCCCTGAAAATGTCCCCGACATACCCAAGGAAGTTTTGAACCCAAAAGAAACCTGGGATGATAAGAGCGGTTATGACGCCACTGCCCGCGATCTCGCGCATCGATTTGAGAGCAACTTCAAACAGTTTGAGGATGCCGTCACAGAGGATGTCAAAGCGGCGGGAATTCGCGCTGCTGCCTGAGGACACTCATCGGATACAAAAAGCAGCCTTTGGGTTGTTCATGTCGGTTCGGTAACACTTTCTTGGTAAATATACATCCAAGATGTTGCGTAACAATCTGCCGCCCAGTCTGAAAATCCAAATGATTAAACGTTGTAACAGATCACCGACGAAAATGGTTGATCGGCAGGTTATTCAGAAATCCCAAACCGTTTGATTAGTGCACTAACCGGCGACAATTTTTGCGTTTCGCAGATGCATCGAGAGCGCAAAGCCGTTGTTCAATCCAAGAAATTCTATCCTCCATCGCAGCCTTTAAAAAAGGGCGATCCAGAGGGAGGCGCTGACGACGCTCTATTAAACCCTCACGAGCATTCATGTAAAACCTTTTTAGATCACTTATAGCAGCCGGAATATCGCTAGGTTCGGTCACATCAAGTAACCCGAATTTGATTGCGGCAGACGAGCGAGAGATTGGATCATCCCACTCGGGTAGTGGTAACAATATCAATTCCCGGAAAACTTGGGCGCCTTTTGGGGTTAAAGTATAAAAAAACGGGATTGAGCGGATCCAACTTTCAGTAGCGAGTATTGTGCCACTTGCGGCCGCCTTGCGAAGACCGGCAGCAATAACTTCCTGGGGTGGACGCCAACCACCACCGGTCAGGCACCAGACCGTATCAATTAATCGGGCCAGCGACGTCATGCGGCACGCTGTTGCACCATAAAGCGCGAGCTGAAGAGCAGCATCCGCATCAAGATGGCGAGGCGTTTTGCCCTCCTTTTTCGGTAAAACCGCAATTTCCGGGGTTTGGTTCAGTTCAGAAGAATGAGCCATTGTTTTCCTGTTAGAGTGCACGTCTGTCTGGTTGTGGCATAGGTAAGTCTGAGCATTTCCCCGATAATTCTAAATGAGAATGATAATCATTACCAGCACTTTAATGAGTTCTTACTCATTACCTCAAACGTACCGTTTCGATGCTACTGAAATTGCGGGAGAGGTGCCGCAAGAGAAAAAGATTGGACAAAATCGCGAGTAGAGATAGCTCTATAGTTGGTCCAAACACTATTTCAAAAAAACAAATGCTTGGTCCTGATCGATTTCGACTGGAATTCTGTCACCAAGGTCGAAAGCTGCAGCTTGAGGATACCTCACTTCCACATGTGTGTGGGGTTGCGGCCAATCGCCAATTCCGAGGCGAATAAGGCTGGAATTACCCGCATACTGTACGCCGCAGACTAGCAAGGAATTTGGTGATGAATCGTCTCCACTTTGGGTCACAATCTTGAATGCCTCTGGACGTAACAGAACCTGAGCCGCCGCACCTTCCGGAAGATCGGGGTTCCGGAACGCGCCGAGATCAGTCTTGACGATGTCCCCCTCAACAACGCCGTCAATTTGGTTTATACGGCCGAAAAAGCTGGCGCTAAATACGTTTGACGGCGATCGGAATAACTCTTTAGGGGTGCCTACCTGAATAACTTTTCCCTCATTCATCAGCACAATCCGGCTAGCCATAGTGAGGGCCTCCTCGGGATCGTGTGTCACCATTACCGCGGTTACACCGAGTTCTTTTAGCATGCTGAGGGTTTCTTCGGCCATCTCTTCACGCAGAGTGGTGTCGAGGCCAGAAAATGGCTCATCAAGCAGCAATAATTTTGGGCCAGGAGCGAGTGCCCTAGCCAAGGCAACGCGTTGCTGTTCTCCTCCTGACAACATATGGGGATATTTATCGGCATGTTTTTTGAGACGCATACGATCCAGCAACTCACTTACACGTCGTAAGTTTTGCTCTCGACTGAAAGCCACCAATCCGTATGAGATGTTTTCAGAAACTGAGAGGTGAGGAAATAGTGCAAAATCTTGAAAAAGTAACCCGACATCTCGCTTATGGGGAGCTACGAGCTTATTCGGTGAGGAAACCACTCTACCGCCAAGTGTGATTATCCCTTCGTTGGGACGATCAAGTCCCGCAACAAGCCGCAAGGTAGATGTTTTTCCGCAGCCTGACGGACCGAGGAGACAAAGCATCTCACCTGTTTGAACCTGGAATGATACATTATTAACTACAACGTTATCACCGAGGTGAAGCGACACCCCTTCCAAGCTCAACATGTTTTTGGACAAGCAAGTGTTATCAAGGTCTTTGTCTTTAACACCCCGAGCCTGCTTCCTTTTATTAAAACTCATTCTCATTTAACCCCTGGTAAGGATCTGTGCAAGATGGAACTTGATATGATTTTAAGAAGGAAAAAACCGGCTCTTTAAGAGAAATCCGGTAAGACATCCAGAATCTCGCAGAACTTCAACTAAATCCAGCTTTGAAATTTGACTTTGCAAGTCACTCGCATTATTAACTTCGGTGATTTTGCAAATCATTCGCACCTCGAGAAAGGAAAACCCCATGAATAAACGGTTAATCGCAAGCGCCTTTATAATAGTGGCGCCCGCTATTGCCACACCGGCCTCCGCCGGCGATGCGGTCTATGGAAAGTTCCCGGTTACTCTTAAAAGTTGGATGGGCAACGAAACGAATAGCGTTGCATACACAGGACAAATAGCGCGACAAGTTTTACATGACTCACTAAAAAAACTTGCCGGGAAAGGCAATGGAAAGCCTAACGCAGCGCTGCAAGCCGAGATGATGCTCTACTTCGAGGGCAAAGGAAAAAATCGCAAAATCCTAGCCCCGACGTCCAAGGGTCCATTTGTTATAAAACAAAAAACAGTCGGAGAAATAAGCAATCCAAATCTCGCGGGAAAAACCTACAAGGGCACCGTATCCGGAATGCCAAACAATATGACTGGGCCGGAATTGATTAAATTTTGGATCGGGAAAGCAGCTAGCGCTAATAAAGGGGTAGACATGGCTAACGGATACAATTATCCGCAGCTCATATCAAAATTCATATTAGGCGCAGTATTTTATCATCAGGCCGTCGACAATTATCTCGATGAAAAGATGACAGCTGGCAACAAACCTAACAACAAGCCCTACAAAAAGGGTAAGCATTATACCGGAAAAGAACACAGTTGGGACGAAGCCTTTGGATATTTTGGCTTCCCTGCTCATGGTTTAATGCTCTCGCCGTCACAACTTTATGACATTGCCAAGCGCAAGCCGACCGCGGTCAGTATTGCGGATGCAAATAGCGATGGGAAGATTGATCTGTACAATGAGATGGTTTTTGGACCAGCATACTATGCTGCTGGCTCAGATAAATCGAAAAAGACAGCATATGCAAAGACGATCGGCAAAGCGTTCCTTGATGGGCGAAAATTGATCGCATCAGCGGATGGCAACGCGTTAAACAGCTCTCAGCTTGGCCAGATCGCCCAATATGCCAGGGTGATCGAAGAAAACTGGGAAAAAACACTAGCGGAAGCCACATTTAAATATGCTGGCTCCTGTTTCAAGGATTTGCAAGCTATCAAGGCGAATCCCTCTGATGCCAAAGTCCTTGCCAAATACGTTAAACATTGGGGAGAGCTAAAGGGCTTTTCGCTTGCCATGCAAACGGGCCGAAAGAACCTAGGAGATACCGCAACGCGGCTTAATCGACTTATCGGCTTCGGCCCCGTGATGCCTAATTCTAGCCAGGTAATAGATATTGATTCTGGTGGGAACTATGTGAAAGACCAGGCGTCGGGTATTAATGAATACATGGGTCACATGCTCAAAGTGCAAAAGCTTATTGTCGACAAATACGGCATAAAGGCCCGCAAAAATGATCAGCTTGCTGGTATGTCAGATATGCTAAAAAAACTCGGTAGCGGATCTGCAGCTGAAAACGACTAAAGCCATTAGAATGCGGCGGTCGCCTAGCTAAACGGGCGGCCGCCGTCCCATTTTTAGGGAATTTACTATTGCCGATCCTTGACTGGATAAATGGAGAATACATTCCCCATCTTTTAGATGGCTTTCTGAACCCACAGAAAAGGGTTTCCCTTCTCTATCTGTCTATTGCAGCAGCGTTAGCGATTATATGGAGCGTTTACGTCTCGCGTGGGAGCGTTCGGAAGGGTTTTTTAATTGCCCGAGACAAGCTTTTTAGCCAACGTGTCTGGTTCTCACATTCGGCGCGAGGTGACTACAAGTTACTGCTTGCAAACCACGCGCTACTTTTATTGATTGCACCCCTGCTGCTATCGAAACTAACGGCAACAACAGCCCTTTTTTTCTTTTTCATAGACATTTTCCCGTCAGGGGCAGCTGTTCTCTCATCCACGTCTCCACTTTTAGTTGCAATAACCTACACAATCTTTCTTTTTCTATTGGATGACTTTTCACGCTTTGCAACGCACTTTGCACTCCATCGCGTCCCCGCACTCTGGGCGTTTCACAAAATTCACCATAGCGCAGAGACACTGAGCCCGCTTACGGTTTATCGAACCCATCCGCTGGAGGCGGTCATATTCTCATTCCGCGCCATAGTTGTGCAGTCTTCAGCGATTTCAATATTTGTTTTTCTTTTTGGTTCTTCTGTTGATCTGGTTTCGATCTACGGGGTTAATGCGATCTTATTTCTATTCAACGTCACTGGGTCTAACCTTCGTCACTCCCACATCCCAATAGGATATGGACGGCTAGCTGAGCATTTTTTGATCTCTCCGGCACAACACCAGATCCATCATTCTCTTGATCCAAACCATTATGACCGAAACTTTGGCGCTGCACTTGCCATCTGGGATTGGATAGCCGGTAGTTTGTGCAAATCTCGGACAGATATGGTGCTAAAATTCGGGCTCACCGATAGAGAAAACTTGCAAAGCCAAAAACTTCTGCACTTCTACTTTTCTCCGTTCCGGGAATTATTTGATAGGGGTCGGAACGACCCGTTTTATCGCAATCGAAACCATAGGAATTTGACAAAAAATGCGGTCTAGAATGATTTTTGCAGCGCTCGCGCTGATAATGGTCCTGCAAACTGGCGTAGCTTCAATTACCTCTGCACGTGCCGCAGAGCTGAACGTCTATTCCCACCGACAACCGTTTCTGATCAACCCTTTTCTAAAGGCGTTCGAAGAGAAGACCGGCACTAAGGTCAATGTCGTCTTTGCGTCTAAGGGGCTTGTTCAGCGGCTACTGGCAGAGGGACAGAGAAGCCCTGCAGATGTAGTCCTTACAGTCGATATCGGCAGGCTGTACGCGTATGCAGATAAGAACCTTTTTGCAAAGGTTACATCACCAAAGCTCTCCCAAAACATCCCCGCTCATTTACGCGATGTGGATAACCGCTGGTTCGGCCTGTCAAAGCGTGCCCGGGTCGTCGCGATATCCAGAGACCGAGTCAAACCATCAGAGGTCCAAAAAATCGAAGATCTCGCTGACCCGAAATGGAAAGGCCGGGTTTGCAGTCGCCCGGGCAGCCATGTCTATAACCGCGCACTGCTCGCATCAATAATCGCGGCCCATGGCAAAGAGACCGCGGAAGAATGGGCACGAGGATTGGTAGCAAACATGGCACGACGTCCTCAAGGAAACGATCGCGCACAGGTCAAAGCAATATTCGAAGGCGTATGCGATGTCGCTATAATTAACAGTTACTATTACGGGAAACTTAAGACCTCTAAGGTGCCGGCCCAGCGCAAATGGGCAGAGGCCATACAGATTGTCTTCACAAATCAGAATGACAGGGGCAATCACGTTAATATTTCGGGCGGCGGCGTTGCTGTCCACTCTAAGAATAAAGCAAGAGCGGTGAAGTTATTGGAGTTTTTGACCGAGAAAACAGCGCAGGATCTGTACGGACGGATCAATTACGAATTCCCGGTAAATCCTATGGTGGAGGCGGGCCCAGAAGTGAAATCTTGGGGTACTTTTAAAGAAGACCAGCAACCTATAAGTCGTATTGCCACATTGATTCCCGTAGCACAGCGGGTTATCGATCGTGTTGGATGGTAAAAACATTTTCTTTTCTATTTAAAAGCAAGAACGGAGATCCGCCGAGCGTCTGGTCGATAGCCACGCTAACGGCGGGCCTAATTCTTATTGGTCCGTTTTTCGCGCTTTTCGTTACTGCGGCGGGCGAAAGCGGGGGTTTGTGGTCGCACTTGATGCAAACCGTATTTCCTCGTTATGTAGGAAACACGCTCGCCCTCATGGTCGGTGTAGGCGCCATCAGTCTGTTCTTTGGCATCACAACAGCCTGGGTCGTTGCGCGTTTTCGTTTTCCCGGAGACTGGGCACTCGAGTGGATGCTGTTGCTACCGGCAACGGTTCCTGCATATATCATCGCATACACCTACACTGATCTCTTAGAATACGCAGGACCGGTTCAAGGCCTGTTGCGCGAAATTTTTGGTTGGCAATCAGCCAGAGATTATTGGTTCCCGGAAATTCGTTCACTAGGTGGCGCGATGCTCGTAATGGCTTCGGTGCTTTATCCTTATATATACCTTCTTGCGCGAACGGCATTTCGCCTAACGCCGGCGTCATATTTTGAGGTCGCACAACTTCACAACCGGAATTTTACATTAACTGCCGACATCGCACTCGCCCGGCCAGCAATAGTCGCTGGCCTTGCCCTTGTTCTTATGGAAGTCATTTCAGATTTTGGCACGGTCGACTATTTTGCGGTAGAGACACTCACTCTGGGAATTTTTAACGTCTGGCTCGGGATGAACAACCTGATCGCCGCTGCGCAAATTGCGGGCATCGCGTTCATTTTCATCATTGGGCTTCTCTATATAGAGAGAACAGCTCGATCTCGGCAACGCTTCACGGACACCACCCAGCGCAACAAAGAAATCGTACCCAAAAGAGTGTCCCGTGGATGGGGCGCAGTTTGTATTCTTATATGTCTGACGCCGATTCTTCTTGGATTTGGAGTTCCGGTCGGAGTGCTACTTAATTTCATTTTGCAGGGACTTGCAATATCTGACCCAGGCGCTCTGACAAGCAGCGCGATCAATTCGGTATTAGTATCCCTAGCGGCAGCAGTTTGCGTGGTGACGCTAGCGGCAGCGATGGTTCTAACGGTGTCATACAAGAAACATCCTTTTCTGAACCTGCTTACCGCAGTGTCCGCTACCGGATATGCATTTCCGGGCGTAGTATTGGCCATCGGCGTGGTTTCATTCTCCGGCGCGCTTGACGGATTGATTGCTAATCTTGCAACTGAGGTTTTAGGTGTACCCTCAGACGGCGTCCTAATAGGAAGCGTCGCTCTGCTTGTCCTCGCGTACGTAACCCGCTTTCAGGCAATTGGATATGGCGCGATGTCAGCCGGCGTCGAACGGCTCTCTCCAAATGTGATGAATGCCAGCTTCGTCCTTGGCCGAGGGTTCTCCAGAACCATGGGCTCTCTCGCGCCGCGTCTCCTTCGTAGTTCAATGATGGCCGCAGGGCTTCTTGTTTTTGTAGATGTTATGAAAGAGCTACCGATGACACTTCTCCTCCGACCTTTTAATTTTGATACACTCTCGACATATGTCTACCAGTTCGCAAAGGATGAATTATTAGAAGAGGCCGCTTTAGCAGCTCTAGCGATAGTTGCAGCCGGATTAGGACCGGTCATCTTAATGAACGCATCTCAAAAAAAACGTAGTCGCTCAAAATCGTTTGAATAAAACTTGAAAATCAAACTGTGTTATATGCCCCTCCAATATATCAGCGCCAAACTTGTCGAGCCTTTACTTGTAAAGCCAAAAGCTGGACCCAGCGGCACTATTCTTAGTGCGCCTCGTCCCAGTTGAGACCAGTACCGGTGTCCACCACCAATGGTAATTCCAGATCGGCAGCACC
Source organism: uncultured Alphaproteobacteria bacterium (assembly GCA_913046035.1). GTDB lineage: Bacteria > Pseudomonadota > Alphaproteobacteria > MPNO01 > UBA830 > UBA830. Next base: position 35,532 of record CAJWSW010000006.1, read on the forward strand.
CTCCATTTTTTTTGTTACGATCGCAGTGGTCTCGTCGACTTCTCCCTCTGGCACCTCGAAAATTAACTCGTCATGAACTTGGAGCAGCATTCGAGCGCCAAGGCCCAGTTCTTTCAAGGTTTCCGGTATCCCAATCATCGCGCGCTTGATGATATCTGCCGCCGCGCCTTGCAGGGGAGCATTTATGGCGGCGCGCTCCGAAAAATTTCGTCGCGCAGGGTTTTTGTCATTGATTCCGGGAGTATGACACTTCCGGCCGAAGATTGTCTGGACGAAACCGTGTTCTCGCGCGAAGGTTTTCGTCGTTTCCATGTAGTCTCTAATACCCGGAAATTTCTTAAAGTAATTGTCGATATACTGTTTTGCCTCTCCCTGGGGAATAGATAACTGACGGGCTAAGCCGAAAGGACTTATCCCATATATGATGCCAAAATTGATCGCTTTGGCACGACTTCTTACCGAGGGCTCCATATTTTCTATGGGAATTCCAAATACCTCACTTGCAGTCATTGCGTGTATATCTTTTCCGTCCCGAAACGCTTCTCGCAGAGCCTCAATACCCGCAACATGGGCCAGCAAGCGCAATTCGATTTGCGAATAGTCAGCTGAGAGCAACACATGACCTTTTTCTGGCACGAATGCTTGCCGTATCTTTCTACCTTCCTCTGTTCGGATTGGGATATTCTGAAGATTAGGATCTGTCGATGAAAGCCGTCCCGTCGATGCTATGGCCTGCGCATATGAAGTATGAATGCGTTTTGTCGCAGGATTGATCTGCTTAATGAGCGCATCGGTGTAAGTGCTCCGTAATTTGGAAAGCTGACGCCAATCAAGAACGCGGCGTGGAAGATCCAAACCCTCCGCGGCCAGCCCCTCAAGAACATCAGCGCCAGTACCGTAGGCACCGGTTTTTGTCTTCTTACCGCCTTGTATTCCCATTTCATCGAATAACACTTCGCCTAGCTGCTTGGGTGAACCAATATTGAATTCGTGACCCGCTAGTTTGTATATGTCCTCGGCTATATCGGCGGTGCGTTTTTCAAAATCACCAGACAATTCTTTTAGGAAGGTTGCATCCACAATTATGCCCGCCCGCTCCATATCTGATAGGACGGGCACTAAACGGCGCTCCATCGTCTCATACACAGAAGTCATGCGTTCTTCAGAAATCCGCGGTTTCAGCTGACGGTAGAGGCGGCCAGTGACCTCCGCGTCCTCAGCTGCGTAATCTAACGCTTTATCAAGCGGCACATGATCGAAACTTACTTGGTTCTTGCCAGTGCCGGCCACCTCAGAAAATTTAATATTGGTATGACCCAGGTGCAGTGCCGCTAGTTCATCCAATCCATGGCCATGCAGTCCGCCTTCAAGCACGTAAGAAAGCAACATAGTATCGTCTATAGGCCCAACCTCTACGCCATAGCGCGCCATAACCTGCATATCATATTTAATGTTGTGGCCAACCTTCAAAATGCCAGGGTCTTCTAATAGGGGTTTCAACATTTCGATCACACGGGTACGCGCGAGCTGCTTCGGAAGCTCCGGCGAAACATTACTTCTTATCGCTCCCAGATCGAGCTCATCATTTCCTTGATTACCCGCAGAGATATGTGCGACAGGCACATAGCAGGCACGGCCACCCTGAACCGAGAGTGACAAACCCACTAGGTCTGCTTGCATGGCATCAAGCGAATTCGTCTCTGTATCGAATGCGAACACACCTGCTAATTGAATTTCGTCGATCCAACCTTGCAGAGCGTCCTCCTCTTGCACAAGCTCGTATGCTCCTTCGCCAGGCGCGGTTACTGCGTCTGGGTTAGAGTTTTCCGCTTCAACGCCGAATTCGGACAGTGCTCTCGATAAGGCGGACTTAAACCCCTGTTTTTCAAGCCATGGTATCAGAACCTCGGGATCGGGGCGTTTTTTCTGAAACTGAGCGATGTCCCCTTTGACGGGAACATCAGCTCTTAAAGTCACTAATTCGCGAGAGACACGGGCGATACCCTGCTCCTCGTAAAGCAGCTCAGCATAACTCGTGTTAACCTTCGAATAAAACCTGTAATCGATAATCTGTTGCGCTATCTCGTATCCGCTTGCGGCCAGCTCATTCAGCGCGGCGGCGTTGGTTGTAGGTTTTCCCGATTTCTTATCCTTTGGTACTGGGAGGTTAAGTTCGTCTATCAAAACCTCTTTTAACTGCTTTGGCGAACCAATTCCGAACTCTCGGCCCGCGATTTCGTAGATACGTTTTTGGCATGTCTCTGCCTTTAGGACAGCGTCCGCTTTAACGGCGTCGGTGTTCTGAACGGCCTCTAGAATCTTTTCAAGATCACCGTATTCGCGCACCAGTGCGGCAGCTGGTGCCTCGCCAATACCTTTTATGCCAGGTACGTTATCAGTCGAATCACCAAGCAAAGCCTGAACATCGACTACATTTTCAGGGCCAACACCAAATTTTTCCACCACTTCTTCGGGGCCGATAAACCGGTTCTTCATCGGATCCATCATACGAACGCGCGGCCCCACAAGCTGCATCAAGTCCTTATCTGATGACACGATGGTAACCTCATATCCCTGCTCAACAGCGAGTTTTGCATAGGTAGCGATAAGGTCATCCGCTTCAAAACCCTCCATTTCTAAGCAGGGCAGCGAATATGCCCGGGTGGCCTCGCGTATAAGTTCGAACTGTGGCACTAACTCATCCGGCGGTGGCGGTCGGTTAGCTTTGTAGTCGGGATAGATCTCAGTCCGGAACGTCTTGCGCGCAGTATCAAAGATTACCGCAAGAAAGCTCGCACCGGAATCTTCTACCAGCTTGGTGAGCATATTGGTAAAGCCGAAAACCGCATTGACCGGCGTACCGTCTGGTCGTGTCATCGGCGGCAGAGCGTGAAACGCCCTGAAGATATACGCAGACCCGTCTACTAAATAGACGTGATTGCACCCCGCATCGGCTTCCTGTTCCTTGACCATCAATTAAGTATCCCATCGACCTGCATCAGTGAGAAGCATGCAGATTTGTTTTAATAGAGTCGAGAATCCGCCGACAAAATTTCTGTTTTCTAAGCGGCCTCAAGGTTTAAGTACTATCTTTCCTTGCAAACTTCGGGCGTCAAGCGCCTCATGTGCTTTGCGCGCCTCAAAAATTGGCATCCGCGCATGTATCGCTGGCTTCAAATTACCGGATGCAAACCGGTCGAGAACTGTACGAAGAATTCGCGCGCGCTCCTCTGGTGCTTTATCGAACGAATGCCATGAAAAACACCGGATACCTGGACTTTTGCCGAGATTTGCGCGCATCGCTGAAAATGTCTCATCTTTAGGAAGGCCCGCAAGCGCATTGAACGAGACAATTGTGCCAAGAGGCGCCAGCATTGGGATTGTATCTGTAAATCTCGGCCCTATTAACTGGTCAAGTGCTAAGTCAACACCGCGGCCGTTGGTAATTTCAAGAATGCGTTGAGGCACGTTTTCCCTTGAGTAGTCAATCGTATAGTCTGCACCTCGTTCGGCCGTAAAGGCGCATTTTTCACGGGAACTTGCGCCAGCTATTGTGGTCATTCCAAGATCACGAGCAAGATCAACAACCGCCGACCCGACCCCACCCGCAGCACCGTTTATATATACTATGCGATCTCCACCTCCAGGGGCGACTTCTTTTAGAAGGCACCACGCGATCGCATAGTTCGGAATGCATACCGCGTCGTCCAAATCAACATTCGTAGGGAGCGCGGTAATGATATCAGTGGACGCTACGGTAAATTCCGCATGCCGCCCACCGCCAGTTCCAAATACCAGTACAGGTTGACCAACATTAAAATCGGATACGCCAGGTCCGATAGCGGCCACATAGCCAGTCACCTCATTACCTATCACTGCAGGCAGAGCAGGCATCCACTTATAGACACCAGTTCTTAGCAAGACGTCAGGCTTTCCAACACCGAGCGCTGCAGCCTGCACTAGTACTTCGCCCGGCCCTGGTTCGGGATTGGGTAGGTCGACTAAACGGAGAACCTCAGGGCCACCGGTTTTACAAAATTGGATCGCTTTCATTGAGACCTTCTCTGCATGAGCACTATCATGCCTTCCGGCTCGAGATCGTTACCCCAATGATAATAAGAATTGCGCCAACAATGTGAAAAACTCCTATGCTTTCACCTAATAGCGGGATGGCAAAAATCGCGGCATATACTGGAACCAGATACATATAGAAGCCGGCACGGCTAGGCCCTAGCCGGGCGATGGCGCTATTCCATAAAAGTATTGCGCAGACCGATGGAAAGATAGCTACAAAAACAAGCGAAACTAGCGCCTTTACCGTCCAGATAACTGCTACGCCCGACACTAGTTCATAAAAGAAAAATGGAACATGACAAAGAGCGCCTACCCCACAGATAATGGTGATGAGCGAAAGCGGATGAAATCCCCCCGGAAGTCGCTTGACCACGACCCCATACCCGGCAAGGCCAAGATTACAGGCAATCAAGATAGCATCCCCAACGTTAAAGGAGAGATCTACTAGCGTCACAGGATTACCGCGCGCGACAATATAGAGTACGCCTGCTATTGCAACGACAATGCCTACCCATTGGATCCCGTTTGTCTTTTCGTTCAAAAACACCCACGAAAGCAAAACAATCATTACCGGCATGGAGGTTTGGATAACACCACCGTTTATTGCCTCGGTGTAGGTCAACGCCACATATGTGACGCCAGCTCCCATGAAAGGCATCAAAAAGCCAGCAAGGCATAACAGCTTCCAGCTTCCTCTTATGCGCTCTGCGTCAGCCCTTATTGGCCGCAGCGCGAACGGGAGCAGGATAAGGGTTCCGGCGGTCCATCGAACAAAGCCAAGAACATAGGGCTGCACATCGCCAGCAACCCAGCGGCCGACTACGTAGTTCAGCCCGAAAATAAGTACGGCGACTAGCATCATCGCGTGAGGAACGCCTTCGCGAGCCATGAGAGATGGATCAGTGCCAGTTGAATTGCGCACGGCGGGGTAAATATCCCTTTGCTTCCTATAAAACTAGGATAACAGGTGACCATTAAGCAGCAAACGAAATGTCACAGACGCCAAGCATTTGTTGAGTATCGAAAGCCCTGTACCGCACCAGTGATTTTGTTTGCTGATCTATGTTATGCCATTGTAATGCAGCCGGGATTTTCACAGCATGAGTTGAACTCAACGTTGCATAAGAATTTAAGTTTAAGTGTTTAACCTTGCAGATGCCCGCGATAGCGCATCATAACATTTTTATTTGGGGCAATAATAAAGGTGTTTAGACGGCACTACATTGATACGCTAGTAAGAGCCAAGCCAGACCGTTATCGCGTCGATATTAAGGTCTGGCAACTAAGTTGCACAAACAGATTAATGATGTGAACTCATAGGTCTGTCGCCCTTAAAACGGGTGACAGACCACGTTGTTTGGTTGCTTATGCCGCGTCTAACATATTTCGGATCACATACTGAAGTATGCCGCCATTCTTGTAGTAATCGAGCTCGTCTAAAGTGTCGATACGACAACGCAGATTAATATCGATACTTGTGCCGTCTGCGCGACGGATTGTGCAGATTAAATCCGATCGCGGTGCAAGACCATCAGTCACACCTTTGATATCGAACATCTCTGTGCCATCCAAACCCAGCGTCTCACGCGTGTCACTGCCAGTGAACTGAAGTGGTAACACTCCCATACCGATCAAATTAGACCGATGAATACGCTCAAAGCTCTCAACAATCACAGCCCTTGCCCCCAGCAATGTAGTGCCTTTGGCAGCCCAATCGCGTGAAGATCCTGTTCCATATTCCTTACCCCCGACAATAACCAAAGGAACACCCTCTGCCGCATATTTCATTGCCGCGTCATAGACCGGCATTTCCTCGCCGGAAGGCTGATGCTTTGTAAAGCCGCCTTCAACTCCTGGCACCATTTCATTTCGTATTCGGATATTAGCGAAGGTACCTCGCATCATCACCTCATGGTTGCCGCGCCGCGAACCATAGGAATTGAACTGTGCTGGCCGGATTTGACGTTCAAGCAGGTATTCACCGGCTGGGCTTTCACGCTGGATCGAACCAGCTGGCGAGATGTGATCGGTGGTTACCGAATCCGATAGGATAAGAAGCGGCCTGGCACCGACTATGTCTTCAACCGCATCGGGCTCCCGTTCCATGCCCTCGAAAAAAGTTGGATACTTCACGTAGGTGCTATTCTCCTGCCAGCTGTAAGTTTCGGATTTAACGCTGTCGATTGACTGCCATTCCTTCGGCCCTTCGAACACATTGTCATAGCGAGCACGATACATCTCAGCCGTCAAACACTCACGAATGGTGTTTTGAACTTCGTGGTTCGTAGGCCAGATGTCCCTTAGGTAGACTGGTTGCCCGTCAGCGTCTTTGCCCAGTGGGTCAACCGAAAGGTTGGTTTTGAGCGACCCCGCCAGTGCATAGGCAACCACTAATGGAGGGGATGCAAGGAAGTTCGCGCGTACCTGCTGATGAACTCGGCCTTCGAAGTTACGGTTTCCCGAAAGCACCGCTCCCGCAACTAGGTCTCTTTCATCAATTTGGGCGGCAACTCGATCAGGTAGCGGGCCAGAGTTCCCGATGCATGTAGTGCACCCGAAACCAACAATATTAAAACCGAGCGCATCGAGGTAAGCCTGCAGTTCGGCCTTCTCGAGATAGTCCTTCACTACCTGACTACCGGGCGCAAGAGATGTTTTTACCCATGGTTTAGCCTTCAGACCCCTCGCGACTGCATTGCGAGCCAAAAGCCCGGCAGCCACCAACACAGACGGATTTGACGTGTTGGTGCAGCTTGTAATGGCTGCGATGACCACGTCGCCATCCTCGATTTCGAAATCATCGTCGACGTTGCGGGCTAACTGGTCAGTCTCCGCGGGCGTCGCACCACGGTGATCAGAAATAACATCGATCGCGGTCTTCTGCACACCAGACAGTACAACCCGATCTTGAGGGCGTTTGGGCCCAGCGAGCGACGGCTCGACCTTGCCCAAATCCAGCTCTAGCGTCGCAGTGAAAACAGGGTCGGGGGTATCCTCTTCTCGCCACATTCCCTGCGCCCTGGCATAAACCTCGACGAGTTCCACACAATCGTCGTCCCGACCAGTAAATTTGAGGTAATCGCAAGTTTCGCGGTCTATAGGAAAGAAACCACATGTCGCGCCATATTCGGGCGCCATGTTACCAATGGTGGCGCGGTCGGGCAGCGAAAGCCCATTTAGTCCCGGGCCATAGAATTCGACAAACTTACCGACCACACCTTCAGCGCGAAGCATTTGCGTAACGGTCAGAACCAAATCAGTTGCTGTTGTTCCTTCTTTCATTTCACCGGTCAGTTTGAAACCGACGACCTCAGGAAGCAGCATTGAGATTGGCTGACCTAGCATTGCGGCTTCGGCCTCAATCCCGCCGACGCCCCAGGACAGAACTGCGAGGCCGTTGACCATTGTCGTGTGACTATCGGTACCAACCACGGTATCTGGATACGCGATCTGTTTGCCGCTATCGTCTTCTGTAACCCAAACAGTCTGCGACAGGTACTCTAGGTTGACCTGATGACAGATCCCAGTGCCTGGCGGAACAACGCGGAAATTATTAAATGCTTTTGAACCCCAACTAAGGAATTCGTATCGTTCTTTATTGCGATCAAACTCTACTTCAACATTTTTCTCGAATGCGCTGCTAGAACCGAATTCATCTATCATAACTGAATGGTCAATTACCAAATCAACCGAATTAAGCGGGTTAATCTTTTGCGGGTCGCCACCTAACGTAAGCATTGCGTCACGCATCGCGGCTAGGTCGACCACAGCAGGCACACCGGTAAAATCTTGCAGCAGAATACGCGCCGGCCGGTAGGCAATTTCAAGGTCAGACTTTTGCGTTTCCACCCATTTTGCCGCTTGTTCAATATCGCTGACTGATACCGAACGACCGTCTTCGTAACGCAGCAAGTTTTCGAGAAGAACCTTTAGCGAAAACGGTAGTCGAGAAATATCTCCGTACCCGGCGTCAGATATCGCATCTAAGCTGAAGTAGTCGTAATGTTTTCCGCCGACTTCCAGCGTACGGCGGGCTTTCAGCGTATCCTGTCCGATTGCGCTCACGTTTACTCTCCTCATCAAATGATCGGGCGAGAAATTAGCCGCAAAAGTTGCTAAATCCAATAGCGACTAGACCTAGGCCTTCTATCGCCCGCTAACAACACTAAATACCTCGCTCAGACCAAGACCCGTCACAGACCTAGATCCTACCTTGGTAGCTCACGATCGCATTGACTGATACAAATATCCATACATGCTCTGGAAATGCTCCGGATGACGAAACGATCTTTTTAGGGTATTGCACGCAGTATGGACGTTTTTTCGGGTGAGGAACTTACCTGCATTAGAAGCGATCGGATCGTATTTGCCGGCTTTAATTTTTCTGTAAAAGCGGGTGACGCACTGGTGCTGTCTGGGCCAAATGGCTCCGGTAAATCAAGTCTGCTACGCCTAATGGCTGGTATTTCCCGTCCAGCTGCAGGCCAAATTACCTGGCGCGGCAAGTCCATCACGGAGGATCCAGAACGCTTTTTCTCAGATATGCATTATGTTGGCCATCGCGACGCTGTTAAGCAGGCCTTGTCAGTTCGCGAAAATCTTATTTTTCATTCTGCCCTACGGTCCGTAACGTCAAACATTGATAATGCTCTTGATCTAACCGGTCTAGCCGCACTCGCCGACGTTCCGGCACGGATGTTATCGGCCGGTCAGACCCGAAGACTTGCGCTTGCTCGGATGCTTTCGTCACCCGCACCACTTTGGCTGTTAGACGAGCCAACCGTGGCATTAGATACGGTATCGGTTGAAAGACTTCGCGCTGCCATCGCATCTCATCGAAAAGGCGGTGGCATTGTGATTGCATCCACCAACGTGCCACTAAACATCGAGGATGGAGTATCAGTAGATATTTCCACTTTTGCGCGCGAGAACGCTACCCTCTGGAGCAATGGCATCGCGGACGAACTCGGAACAGAAAAACGGATATGACGGCATTTTTCGCTCTTATCAAACGCGACATTCGCATAGCACTGCGACAATTGAGCGATACCCTGATTGTTATAGTTTTCTTCGTTATCTCAGCGTCGCTATTTCCCTTCGGAGTCGGCGCTGAGCCAAACCTGTTAGCTCGGATGGCTCCAGGAGTTCTATGGGTAACAGCTCTTTTGTCCGCTATGCTCTCTTTCGACCGCCTTTTCCAAAACGACTTCGAAGACGGAACCCTGGAGTTATTAGTAATTGCACCGCAACCACTTTGGCTAAGTGCGCTTGCTAAGATCGCCGCGCATTGGATTACGACTGGCTTCCCGGTGTTATTAGTAGCTCCACTGATTGGTATAATGCTCAATCTCAAACCTGAAGGACTTGCAGTTCTCCTAGCAGCGATGGCTCTGGGAACCTCTATTATTAGCCTCATAGGGGCGCTAGGCGCAGCTCTAACACTGGGTTCCCGTAGAAGCGGCGTCTTGTTGTCTTTGCTTATTTTGCCCCTTGCTGTACCGGTTTTGATTTTTGGGTCCGGCGCGGTCGAAGCATCGATCGGGGGATATCCTGTTTCTCAGCAGCTTTTGATGCTGAGCGGATTACTATTAGCCTGTCTCGTTCTGTGCCCATGGGGATGTGCTGCAGCGCTCAGGATAGCTAATGAATAAAATAGTTTGGACGAGGTTAATGGGCGCAAAGCGCCAAATTTCTCGGGCTTAATGCGCGGTCGCAATACAAAAATTTGCCAATATCCATGGCACTGCCTTGAAATTTCTTCAATCTCTGCCATTTAGCGGATAAACCTTGTAGATTTAAGGTTAATTTATAGCAAACTCGCAGTACCGCCTGAAACAGATAGGCAACAGTTCGGAATGCTCCAGAAATACGCTAACCCCAAACGCTTTTTAACACTTGCCAATTCAGTCCTTCCATGGACTACTTGCGCCACTGTAATTCTAATTGTTGCAGGGCTCTATTTCGCCTTTGCCGCCTCCCCCCCGGATTATCAGCAGGGGCAAACTGTCCGAATAATGTATGTGCACGTGCCATCGGCCTGGATGGCTATGTTTGCCTACGCTTTTATTGTGGTGGCCAGCGCCGTTGGGCTGATCTGGAAACACCCTGTAGCGCATGTGGGGGCACTTGCTGCTGCACCGATTGGCGCTTGTTTTACGCTGATATGCCTCGCAACGGGCTCGCTTTGGGGTAAACCGATGTGGGGTACTTGGTGGGTGTGGGATGCACGCCTAACCTCAGTCCTTATTTTGTTTTTTCTTTATTTGGGTTTCATCGCACTGGCAAACGCATTTGACGACTCCAGTCGCGGTGAGAAAGCATCGGCCATTCTGGCATTGATCGGCGGCATCAATCTACCAATCATCAAATTTTCGGTAGACTGGTGGAATACATTACATCAACCCGCCAGTGTCTCTAAAATAGACATGCCATCAATCCATTCGTCAATGCTGACGCCCCTACTCTTAATGGGAATTGGCTTCACGGCTCTTTTCGTGACACTCGTGATTATCCGTGTGCGCGCCGAGCTTGCATCACGGCGCATCAATGCTCTACGCGCCGCCAAAATTCACGCTGAGGTTGCCGGCGGTTAGATAAAGGTCTCTATTAAAGGGCGGTCCAGCAATCTTAAGTTCTGGACCCGAAAAGACAGCAGACACTGCCTTAGTGCGGAGTGGAATGAAACAGGTCAATTTTAACAGAAATAGAAAATCAACGTCCTGATGCAAATTAAAATACTTAAAAAGAAGTGCAGCCAACGCAATGACTGAAGTGTTCAATATGGGCGAGTATAGTATGTATATCTGGCCGGCCTGGGGCTTCGCGGTGCTTGTGTTGGGGGGTTTAGTTATTGCGAGCGTCCGAGTTATGCAGGCGCGTGAGCGTGAACTTGCAGAACTTGAAGCGGCAAAACCACGTCGGCGGCGCCAAAAGAATCCAGAAGGGAAATCCGCGTGACCCGAAAACGCCGCCGCCTAACAGTTGTCCTACTCGGCGGGCTCGCGCTTGCAACCGCAGCTGCACTGGTGCTGGCCGCATTCGAAGACAATATCGTTTTCTTCCATAGCCCTAGCGACATCGCCACAAAGAAAGAGCTTGGTATCGACCGCAGGCTTCGTTTGGGCGGGCTGGTAAAACCAGAAAGTTGGAAAAAGGCCCAGGACGGACTCACCCATAACTTTGCTATCACGGACCTCAGCCATGAAGTCCCTGTTGTCTACAAAGGTATTATACCCGACCTATTCCGCGAAGGGCAGGGCGTCGTTGTTGAGGGGCGCCTGCAGTCCAATGGTAGTTTTCGCGCAGACGAAGTATTAGCTAAACATGATGAAAATTATATGCCGCCAGAAGTCGCCGAAGCACTCCGAAAATCTGGAAAGTGGAAAGGTGGGGCGGATCAATAAGAAGTTGGTTTTACCACAACCGTGCTGTACCACCTACCAACTTAAGGGGGATGATCTGCTAATGCCGAGCCAAGTTCGTTGAAGCAACAACTGATTGGCATCACGTTGTCTGTACTCCAAAGCTGATCGACCGGTTCTTAAGCAATACCATTGCCTGGTTCAATTTGAGACCCGCGACAATCCGTTGGCATTATTTAAAAATTTGACTTAAACCGGTTGCCGTGCCTTCAACGCCGCCAACAGTGTTCCATCGTCCAAGTAATCCAGCTCGCCTCCCACTGGCACGCCGTGTGCGAGCCTCGTTATCCTCAAAGTAAGACCCTTTTCGTCGCTGAGATCTTCCAGGCGGTCGGTAATGTAATGCGCAGTCGTCTGCCCATCGACGGTAGCCGAAGTTGCGAGAATGGCCTCGGAAATTTTTTCATCAGCAACGCGAGATATCAGCGATGAGATGTTAAGATCTTCTGGCCCTCGGCCGTCAAGCGCCGAGAGCGTTCCGCCTATAACGTGATAAGTGCCTCGGAATGATGCTGATCGTTCCAATGCCCAGAGATCTGCGACGTCCTCAACAATGCAAACCTGTCCACGGTCTCGGCGTGTATCGGTGCATATGCCGCACGGGTCTGTCGCGTCTAAATTGCCACACACACTACAGGTGGTTACCGATCGTGCCGCACCTTCCATCGCTGCAGCTAACGGATCAAGTAGCGAATCGCGACGCTTTATGAGATGCAATGCCGCACGCCGCGCTGAACGGGGTCCGAGACCAGGCAATTTAGCTAACAATTGTATCAGTCGTTCGATCTCAACCGAGGACATCTCAACTAATACCCAGCGCGCCGAAAATTAAAGTCGTTTCTTCCGCGAACGTCATGAAACGATCTGATATTGTGATCTTTTATCAAAACGGTAGTTTCATGCCAGGCGGCAGATTGAGACCGCCAGTTACTCCCGCCATCTTTTCCTGCATATGGGTTTCAGCCTTGGCTCTGGCATCATTAAAAGCAGCTACTATCAGATCTTCAACGACTTCAGCATCTTCACTGTTGTAGAGCGATGGATCGATCTTTACATTGCGCACCTCGGATTTGCCATTCATGGTGACTGTCACCATGCCGCCACCGGCTCTGCCAGAAATTTCCACTTCGGCCAGTTTATCCTGCATTTCCTGCATTTTCGTCTGCATTTCCTGTGCTTGTTTCATAAGGTTGCCGAGATTCTTCATATGTAATCCTCGTCACTATCGTCGGGGTCAAAGCTAATAAGTTCAGTCTCGTCGTCTTTGTATTTGCCAGCGAGGCAATCATGAGGCGTTGTGGGCGTGCGGTCTTCACTTTTTAAACCTGCATCGCGTTCGAGGACGTTACGAACATCGGTCACTTCGGCGCCTGGAAAAGCATCCAGCGTCTTCTGCACTAGCGGATGAGCAATCGCTGCCGCTCGTTGCTCTGCGGCAGCATCTTCACGCTTTTGTTGAAGAGTTAACTCACCCTCCTCTTGGCTAGCTTCGACAAACCACGCGCGCCCGGTCCACTCATTCAGACGACGACTTAGATTTTGCAGGAAATCCCTTGGAGGGCCGTCGGAAACTCGAATTGATATCTTTCCGATTTCGTACTTAACCATGTGCACATTGTTTACAAGGTAGGCATGCAATAGTGGCTCGCTATTAGCCGAGAACAAACCAACCATGTCCTCAAACGACGCGGGGAGATTCAGCTTGTCATCTTTTCCAATATCATCGGGCTCTACTTCGGTTTCAAAAGAAAGCGCAGTTGAGCCGTCAGTCGTCAACATTTGCTTCGTGGGGGCGGTTTCGGATGTTGGCGCGGGTGTGCCTATTGCCTCTGCAAGCTTGCCGCTACCTTTTGCCTCCGAAGGAGCATCCATTTTATGATCAGTAGATGCCGCCATATCTTTTCCGAGCGATGCAATCACCTCGGCAGGCGTTGGCAGATCCGCGGCGTAAGCGATACGGACCAGCACCATCTCTGCCGCCTGACAAGCAGATGGAGCAATCCGCAACTCGCTTATGCCCTTAAGAAGGATTTGCCATACGCGCGTCAGCGCCGACATCGGCAAACGGGCTGATAAATCGAGTCCGCGTTTAAAATCCAAATCCGACGCCGGCGTCGCTTTAGCCGCGTCCGGAGCAGCTTTAAGACGGGTTAACCAATGAGTTAACTCTGCAAGATCTTGCAAAATCGCCTCCGAATCAGCACCAGCTTCAAACATCGAGCCAAATAGCACCAATGCATCGGCTATATCACCGGCCATTAGGTATTCGAACAGATCAAAAACCTGCACACGTTCTACGACCCCCAACATTTCCCGGACGGTATCTTCACTGATCTCTGTTTCCGGGCCACTGTGCGCAATTGCTTGGTCCAGCAGCGACAAACCATCACGTACGGAGCCGTCAGCAGCACGCGCAATGAGGCCAATAGCACCCGGCGCAATATTGGCGTTCTCCTTACTGGACAATTCAGTAAAGTGATCCACTAAAACCTGAAATTTTACCCGGCGTAAATCAAACCTCTGGCATCGTGACAGTACCGTAACCGGCACGCGTCGAATTTCCGTGGTTGCAAAGATAAATTTCACGTGCTCTGGAGGTTCTTCAAGTGTTTTCAGGAGAGCATTGAAAGCATTTCGAGAGAGCATGTGCACTTCGTCAATAATGTATACTTTGTAACGCGCTGATACTGGCCGATAGAGCACCCCATCGATAAGTTCGCGGATGTCATCAACACCGGTGCGACTGGCGGCGTCCATCTCCATTACATCGACATGACGGTCCTCAGTGATGGATAGGCAGTTTTCGCAAACACCACATGGAGCGGAAGTCGCCCCGCCGTTTCCATCGGGTCCGATGCAGTTCAAAGCTTTGGCGATAATTCGTGCAGTGGTCGTTTTCCCAACCCCTCGCACTCCGGTCAGGATGAAAGCATGCGCCAAACGCCCCAATGCGATTGCGTTTGACAGGGTTTGAACCATCGCCTCCTGGCCAATCAGCGAATCAAAATCGCTCGGCCGGTATTTGCGCGCCAAGACTCGATAAGGTTGGGTGCTGGGGTTATCTGCCATTTCGAGTTTTTCGGTTCTCCGTAGTGACACGATGCGCAGCGCGCCATGCCTTTTTCTGTGGAAAAGACAATTAAGGGTGGGAGCCTGGTGAGGCGACCCGGAAAAATCTCGTTACGGCTGCTTCCTTCCGGACCTGACCGGGTTGGCGAGCAATCCGTCCGCCACCAGACTCCCATTTGCAGTATATCAGTTCCGACGCTTGGACCAAACCCAACTTATCTATTCGCAAATTGAGAGGAGCTGTACGCCAGTTGCTAATATTTACATGACCGATCTCGCATGGCCTGTCGCAGCATTCTTCCCTGAAACAAGGGGATGAGAATTCGCGATGCATTGGCGAACTCCGAGCATAGATTGCACCGCCTGCAGCGGTGTGCGAGTACTATCGTTATGAAAGGTGCCAATTATTATGTAGACGGAGGCTTGGACCGAGCATCACACCTCCGGACCGATGAAACATGGGTGGCCTCACAACTCTGCGCAGACCGAACCTGCTTTATACCTATTTGGAGAACTCGCAATCTCGTCGCCAATCGGAGCGAGCCCCGCGGCGTTATGCTCACGAGAGCAAGGGCCCGGCACTTGCTTGACATTTCAAGCACCAAAGTTCTGCTCGGCCTCCGCAACAAGATCGCGTATTTCGCTATCGATATATCCGAAGTCGAAAAACAAGAAGTGGAGGATCTTCACGAAAACAGCGAGCTCGTGGATTTACGATCGGTCGGAGCCGTCATGGAGCGGTCAGAGGCGTCGATATTGGCCTACGCCAAAGGAATAGTCTACTGGCACACTCGCCATATTCATTGCGGCGTCTGCGGGAGTCCGACGGAAAGCCGCGATGCCGGACATCTGCGTAAATGTCTGAACCGCGACTGCGGCGCATCCCATTTTCCTCGCACCGATCCAGCGGTGATCATGCTAGTTTCAAAGGGCGATCGAGCATTACTGGGCCGTAAAGCGGAATGGGTAGAGGGAATGTACTCGACGCTAGCCGGCTTTGTTGAGCCGGGGGAAAGCTTGGAGCAGGCAGTGGCTCGAGAGGTTTTGGAAGAATCAGGGGTTAAGATCTCAAACATTCGTTACCACTCATCCCAACCATGGCCGTTCCCAGCATCGCTTATGCTCGGTTTCTTCGCCGACGCGGTAACCGAAGATCTAGTGCGGAGCGAGGAGGAGTTGGAGGATTTGCGATGGTTTACGAGGCAAGAACTCGCCAACGGCGGTGCAGGAATCGCTATGCGCCCTCGCTCGGATTCTATTGCGCGTCAGTTAATAGACGAATGGATCCGAATGGGAGACTAATTGCTCCTTTCCGCCATCCTCCCCAGCTTATTTTTTACGAAACCGAAAAGGATCAGCAGGATAGGTACCCAAAACCCTTATTTCATGGGTGAAAAATTTTAACTCTTCCAGGGCACGACGAAGTGACGCATCCCGAGGATCACCCTCAACATCGGCGTAGAACTGTGTTGCTACGAAGTCTCCATCAACCATGTAGCTTTCAAGTTTTGTCATATTGATTCCATTAGTCGCAAAACCGCCCATCGCCTTAAACAGCGCGGCTGGCACGTTACGCACCTGGAAGACAAAGCTTGTGACAACAGGATCACCGTTACGTTTTGGACGGACAGGTTTGCGCGACATCACCACAAAGCGTGTGGTGTTATGCTGTGCGTCTTCGACGCTGGCGCGTATAGACACCAAACCGTTCACCTCCCCCGCTAGTTCTGACGCGATCGCGGCATCAGTAATGTCGCCTACTGTTGCTATGTCAGCGGCCGCACCGGCGGTATCAGCATGCACCACTGGCTCCAATTTGTGTTTCCGAAGAAATTTCCCGCACTGACCTAGCGCCATCACGTGACTGTGCACCCGCCGAATAGTTCTTAGGGTCGCACCTTTTGGTGCAAGAAGGTGGTGATTTACTCGGAGGAATCGCTCGCCAATGATATAAAGACCTGAGTCAGGCATGATTTGATGGATATCTGGAACCCGTCCGGCTACCGAGTTTTCTATCGGGATCATCGCAAGCTTCGCATGGCCTTCTCGCACTGCCTCTAAGGTGTCTTCGAAGCTAGGCGTAGGAAGCGGCGTCATCTTTGGAAAATATTTGCGACAAGCAAGGTGCGAATAAGCTCCAAGCTGGCCCTGAAAAACGATCGTGCGAGACGGTGAGGCGGATTGTGATTTTTTTCGAGCGGCCATGGCCTCGTTCCGTACAAGTCAACTGCGACTCAATAAGTTTCAGCGTGGATCGGTAGCAAGTATAGATTTTGCCCGATCAAGGTCCTCGAGAGTATCGACACCGAGTGGAACGGTGTCAACGACCGCTACATCGATGCGCATGCCATCCTCCAGCGCCCGCAGCTGCTCTAACTGTTCTAACGTCTCTAATCGACCTGGCGGCAATGAGACAAATCGGTCAAGTGCTGCGCGCCGAAATGCGTACAAACCGAGGTGATGATATTGCGGGCCATCCGGTGAAGACGGCACCGGTGCACGGCTGAAATAAAGTGCCCGACCAATCCGCGCTGAGTCCTTTTTCAGAGCAATTACCGCCTTCACAACATTAGGGTCGGTGCGTTCTCGGTCTTGGGTTATTTGCACGGCCAAGGTCGTGATATCAACCTCTGGGGTGTCGAATGGATCTAGTATCGTAGCAATCAAACGGGGTTCTATTGTTGGCAAATCACCTTGAACGTTAATGATCACATTATAAATCTTCTCGGGGTCATAGCTTTCGAGCGCCTGATGCACTCTATCCGACCCGCTAGGCAGGTTAGGATTTGTCATGACCACTTTACCTCCTGCCGCAGCGACAGCATCCGCTATCGCCTGATCTCCAGCTGCAACTAAGACAGGGCCTATGTTAGCCTCAACTGCACGTCGCCAAACGTGGACGATCATAGGCTTACCGTGAATATCTGCTAACGGCTTATTCGGAAAGCGTGTCGCAGCAAGCCGCGCAGGAATGACAACAATTGGGTTTAGGGATGTTTTCATGATTGCAGGTCGATAGAACGAAACCAAATAAATAAGTGCGACATTATACCCCTTGAAGCTCGGTGGAAATGGCGGTCTTTTAACGTGGTAATCAAACGGTTCATTGTGAAATGTGTCGGTCCGCACAGTTTACCTGTTGGGTTACAATATTCTAATCCGAGCGGAAGCCCCAAATGTCGTCTTTCGAACTTAACAAGGTTATTGGTGCACTGCTGCTTGCCGTTTTGACTGTGGTAGTGATCGGCAAGCTGGGCGACAATCTAGTCGCGAGTGATGACAGCCACGACACCAAGCACGCTGATAAGAAAGTCGTCACGGCAGCGGCTGTGCCTGCAGTACCGAAAAAACCCGAACCACTCGTGCCAATATTAGGGTTACTTGCGTCTGCGGACGCTGCTGCAGGGAAAAAAGTTTTTAAGAAATGCGCGTCATGTCACAAAATTGGAAAAGACGCAAAAAATGGTGTCGGTCCCCGAATATGGAACTTGGTAGGATCTAATCGTGGCACCGTCCCTGGTTTTGGGTATTCAGATGCGATGAAGTCCAAAAAAGGTAACTGGACATACGAAAGCTTGAATGCTTTCCTTGCCAAACCGAAGCGATACATCCCTGGAACCCGGATGCAGTTTGGCGGTGTGAAAAAAGTTTCAGATCGAGCCAACTTGGTTGCCTATCTACGTAGCGCATCGGACAGCCCAGCACCGTTACCGTCAAAGTCTGAGATTGATGCAGTCATGAAGTCTTTAAACGAAGCAAGGGCTGCTGAGGATTTATCCGTTACACAGAACGCTACAGAAGCAAAACTCCAAATACAAATCACTCAAAAGCCCGTAGCGTCGCCGATGAAAGCAGAAATGGATCTAGCTAAAATGCTAGCGGCCGCAGATGTTGATAAAGGGAAGCGCGTTTTCAACAAATGCAAGTCCTGCCACACGGCCGAAAAAGGCGGAAAGAAAAAAATTGGCCCCAACATGTGGGGAATTGTCAATAAACCCATAGCTTCAACAGATGGCTTCTCCTATTCTTCGGCTCTTAAATCCCTATCCGACAAAAGCTGGAGTTATGAAAATTTAAACGCGTTTCTTTTGAAACCGCGGGACTTTTCTAAGGGCACAAAAATGACCTTTGCCGGCCTCAAAAAAGAGAGCGACCGGGTAAATGTGATCGCCTATCTACGTAGTCTTAGTGAGAACCCAGTTCCGCTTCCGTAAACATAATTTGATGGCATGCCCAATCGGTTTATGGCGTTCGCTGAATTGTGTGTACTAAAAAAGCACTCCCCACCTATTCCAATGCGGAGCTCCGGTTTAAGCTAAAAACCTTTAAAAGAGCCTTGATTCGCGAGAAACTTCTACGATGCTTCCATCGTCCGCATCCAGCCTTATTACGCTTGCTAACCGACTTGCAGACTCCAGCGGTGCAATTATCCGGCCCTATTTTCGCGAACAAATCCCCGTCGATGTTAAGATAGATGCCTCACCGGTGACAGTCGCCGACCGCGAGGCGGAAAAGGCAATCAGAACAATATTAATGGAGGCTCGACCACAGGACGGGATTATTGGAGAAGAATTCCAGAACGAAAACACTGACGCCGAGCATGTTTGGGTGATCGATCCGATTGACGGAACGAAATCTTTTATTTCAGGGCGACCGATATTCGGTACACTAATTGCTCTAACGTGGAATGGAATGCCGGTGTTAGGCGTCATTGACCAGCCAATAAGCGGCGAACGCTGGATCGGGTTACGAAACCATGGGGCATCGCTCAGCGGCACGCCAATACAAACACGCGAGTGCTCCTCTCTGGCTGACGCCACTATCGGCACAACAGCACCAGACCTTTTTGATGCCGATGGCCGGCAGAGCTGGCAACGCGCAGCTAAGGCGGCGAGACACGTGGTTTATGGAGGTGATTGCTATACTTATGCTCTAGTCGCGAGTGGACTAGTCGACGCAGTTATTGAATCGGGCCTCCAGGCATACGACTTTGCAGCACTCTCTCCCATAATAGAGGAAGCCGGCGGAATCGCTTCTGACTGGGAAGGAAACCCGTTGACGCTCTCTTCAGATGGGCATGTCATCGCCTGCGGCGATCGCCGAGTGCACGCAGAACTGCTCGAATTGATTTCCGGTTAATACTACTGGTTCCTTCGGCGTATATACTTTTTATTAAAACACTTGCCCCATCGCGCAAATTACCCAGTTTTAGGTGTCTTAATAGATTATTGAGAAACGACCGTCATGAAACTTATAGCGACCACAATCGCCTCCATCCTTATTGCAGTTCCGGCCCTCGCTGGAGATAAGACGCCAAACGTAAATATTAGCCATGGCCTAACACTACTCGAAAATCTCAAATATCCGCCAGATTTCAGGCACTTTGACTATGTAAACCCCAACGCACCGAAGGGCGGTGTATTGAGACGATATAGCATCGGAACCTTTGACAGCTTTAACCCATACATAATCAAGGGTAATCCGACAGGCGCGGTCGGCATGGTTTTTCAAACCTTGATGGACACCCCGATGGACGAGGTTTCAGCCGGGTACGGTCAAATAGCTGAAAGCGTTGAGGTGGCTAATGATCTGTCTTACACCACCTTTAATCTGCGCAAGAGCGCGCGATTCCATGACGGCACGGCGATTACTGCTGACGATGTAATCTGGACATTTAGAGCATTGAAAAAAGATGGTCGCCCATTTTACCGTTTTTATTACAAGAATATTGCCAGGGCGGTGAAACTTGGTGAACATAAAGTTAAGTTTGAGTTTACTGGCCCTCCTAATCGCGAGCTGCCACACATTACTGGTCAGTTACCGGTGTTATCCAAAAAGTGGTGGTCAGAGAGAGACTTCTCAAAAACTTTACTCGAACCTCCGATGGGGAGCGGTCCCTATCGCATCGTCAAATTCGAGGCGGGGCGGTACGTTAAACTGGAGCGGCTCAAAGATTGGTGGGGCGAAAATTTACCAGTAAACCTCGGCCGCAACAATTTTGACCACATCCGCATCGATTATTACCGCGATCAGACAGTGGCACTTGAAGCTTTCAAGTCGGGACGTTACGACCTCCGAAGCGAAAATACATCGCTAACTTGGGCAACTGGCTACGATTTTCCCGCTCGTCGAGACGGGTACGTCAAATTAGATGAAGTGCAGCATGCCCGACCAACGGGCATGCAGGCATTCGTTTTCAATACCCGAAAGCCAATCTTCAAAGACCTCGAATTACGGCGTGCCATTGCTTATGCATTCGATTTTGAGTGGTCTAATAAAAACCTATTCTTTGGCCAGTATGCTCGCACTAAAAGCTTCTTTTCAAATTCAGAGCTTGCAGCGACAAATCTTCCATCGAAGGAGGAGCTTGTTTTTTTGAAACCCTGGCGCGACAAAATTCCCGCTCAAGTTTTCACGCAAATCTATGATCCACCTGCCTCTGATGGTTCTGGAAATATACGTCGCAACTTGCGCATGGCGTTGAGAATTTTAAAGGGCGCTGGCTATAAAATTAAAGAGAATAAAGCGATATCCCCGCGAACGGGAGCTGCGGTCAAATTCGAGATACTGCTCGTTAGTCCTGCCTTTGAGCGCATCGCTACTCCGTTCGTGAAGAACCTCTCTCGTCTTGGTATCGAGGCGAACATTCGAACTGTTGATCAGTCACAATACATAAATAGAGTTCGGTCGTTCGACTTTGACATGATCGTGTCCACCTTCGGACAATCAGAGTCCCCTGGCAATGAACAACGAGATTACTGGAGCTCGGCTGCCGCCGAAAGGGCGGGTGGTCGCAATGTGATAGGAATCAAGGACCCAGCGATCGACTCTTTAATAGAAAATGTTGTGAACGCTAAAAACAGAAAGTCGTTAATACACGCGACACGAGCACTTGACCGGGTTTTGCTATGGAGTCATTTCGTTGTCCCCCAATGGCATGTACGGAAAGATCGCATAGCCTATTGGAATCGCTTCGGCATCCCCAAACACCCCAAATACGGTCCGGACACGATGAGTTGGTGGATAGATCCTGCAATGGACGCAGCACTAAAAAACAGAGGGAAAAAGCGTTAACACCCGCGCGTCCGAGCAGCTTAGTATGTTTTAATTATGAAACGGCTCATTCTTTGGCTTATCGTAGCCCTGACAATTGCAACGCAGGCCGTAGCGGCTAACGTTGAGCCACGTCACGGCCTCAGTGTTTTCGGAGATCTGAAATATGGCCCGAGCTTCGAACACTTTGACTACGTCAACCCGCTCGCGCCCAAAGGCGGCGCGATCATGATCTCAGGCTTAGACACGTTTGAGACCATCCATCCTTTCATTCTTAAAGGTCGGAAAGAACTGCTAGCGGAGCCCTTGCTTTACGACACACTTATGGCGCGGTCATTTGACGAGCCGGATTCATATTATAGTCTCGTCGCAAAGACAGTCGAAATACCCAAAGATAAGCGATGGATCGCTTTTAATATCGACCCGCGAGCAAAGTTTCATGATGGCACACAAGTCACTGCCAGCGACATCGTTTTTACTTTCAAAGCATTAGTTAAGGAGGGTCACCCACGCTTCCGGATCAATTTCCGTGATGTTGCTGAAGCAAAAGCGACTTCGTCATCCCGCGTTATGTTTACTTTCAAGCCAGGTACTCACCGAGATTTGCCGACCCGGCTCGCTACACTGCCGGTCCTGTCCAAAGACTATTACGAAGGAGTCGACTTCAACAAAACAACATTTCAGCCAGCACTTACTAGTGGACCTTATCAAGTAAGCAAAGTGGAAGCCGGGCGCTCAATTACCTATAAACGGGTAAAGGATTACTGGGCGAAGGACCTGCCTGTTAACAGAGGGCGTTACAATTTCGACCGCGTAAAAGTTGAGTACTATCGTGACCGCGAAGTTGCCTTTCAGGCGTTCTTCTCCAACCAATATGATTATCGTGAAGAATTCACGTCCCGTCAGTGGGCCACACAGTACAACAAACCCCCCGTTAACAAAGGGCTCGTGGTCCGCGAAACTCTACCGGACGAAACCCCATCGGGGGTGCAGGCATTCATCCTGAATCTGAGGCGCGCAAAATTCCAAGATATCCGTTTACGAATAGCGATGGATTTGGCCTTCGATTTTGAATGGACCAACAAAACCCTATTTTATGGCCTATATGAACGCACTAATTCAATGTTCGAAAATTCAAACTTAGCTGCCAAGGGGCTGCCTTCCAAAGCAGAGTTAGCAATACTTAAGCCACTCCGCGGAGAAATTCCGAAAGAAGTTTTCGAACGACCGTTTAGCTCGCCTGTAAACGACGGCTCCGGCAGGATCCGCAGCAATCTGCGCAAAGCCAGTAGCCTGCTGAAACAAGCCGGATATTCCGTTAAAAACGGAGTTTTGCAGGATCGGTCAGGTCAGCCGCTTACGATCGAATTTTTGCTTTTCGAGGCTAGTTTCAAACGCATTATCAATCCCTATATCCGCAACTTGAAACGCCTAGGTATCCAGGCTTATCTCCGCATTGTGGATGTCGCCAATTTTAAACGCCGCCAAGACAAGTTTGATTTTGACGTGGTCGTTCGACGCATTGCTCAGCCGCTTACACCTGGAATAGAACAACGCAATTATTTTGGATCTGAGTTTGTCGACGTTGAAGGGTCCTTCAACGTTGGAGGTGTAAAAAACCCTGCCGTAGATGCATTGATAGAAGAAGTAATCACCGCTCGAAACCGCAACAAACTTATTGTTGCGACGCGCGCGCTAGACCGTGTTCTAATGTGGAACCGTTATGTCGTGACCCAGTGGTATAAGGGCGTACATAATATAGCTTACTGGAATAAGTTTGACCGTCCAGCATTCCCGCCAAAGTTTGACACTGGCGTGATCGACACATGGTGGTACAACTCGGACAAGGCGTCGATGATTAAAAAAGGCGTCGCTCCACCAATCCCTGAGGGAGCGCTACCCCCTCCCAATGGCAATTAAGGGATATTCGAGTTCGCCATGACCTCTTACATCCTCCGACGGCTACTACTGATTATCCCGACCCTGCTCGGCATCATGATCATAAACTTTGCTATAGTGCAGCTGGCACCCGGTGGTCCCATCGAACAGATCATTGCAGAAGTAAGCGGAACCGATGCTGGAACCACAGGACGCATTAGCGGCGGTGGCTCCGAAGTATCGGGCGGGTCATCTCAGAATTCAGCTGGAAGCACTGCCACCGATAATAGATATCGCGGAGCGCAGGGCCTAGACCCCGAATTTATTAAAGAGTTGGAACGCCAATTTGGTTTCGATAAACCGCTGCACGAACGTTTTATCGACATGATGGGCAACTTCATTACGTTCGATTTTGGCACAAGCTTCTTTCGCGATGAAACGGTGATCGATCTGGTTTTACAAAAAATGCCGGTGTCAATTTCACTTGGCCTTTGGACTACCCTGATCGTCTATCTGGTGTGTATCCCGCTAGGTATTCGCAAAGCAGTTAGAGACGGAAGTCGTTTCGACGTTTGGACCACCACAGCATTGACTATTGGTTTCGCAATCCCGTCTTTTGTATTGGCAATTTTGCTAATTGTGCTCTTCGCCGGCGGCAGTTTCCTCGATATCTTCCCGCTTAGAGGACTGGTTTCGGAAGATTTTGATCAAATGTCTGCCGTCGACCAAGTTTTCGACTATCTTTGGCATCTTGTTCTGCCTATCACGGCATTGGTGCTGGGAGGTTTCCTTTCACTCACAATGCTGACCAAGAATTCTTATCTCGACCAGATCAATATGCTTTACGTTCAGACAGCACGCGCAAAAGGTCTGAGCGAAACTCGCGTTATGTACGGCCATGTTTTCCGTAATGCGATGTTGATCGTGATCGCCGGGTTCCCCGGAGCGTTCGTCGGCATACTCTTTACTGGGGCAATGCTCATCGAGATCATCTTTTCCCTTGATGGGCTTGGCCTGCTTGGTTTCGAAGCCGCGATCAAACGCGACTATCCTATAATGTTTGCAACTGTTTATTTCTTTACCCTTCTAGGGTTGGTCATGAACCTAATTGGCGATCTGATGTACACTATTATCGATCCGCGCATTGATTTTGAAGGCCGCAATGTCTGATACATTGAGGTCGTCAACAGCAGACCAAATCCCAACTTCAGTCAAACACGCACGCCTTTTAGGCATTCCTATTTCACCTATGAATGCACGGCGGATCTCAAATTTCAAACGCAACCGGCGCGGGCGCTGGTCTCTTTGGGTTTTTCTAGCATTGTTCCTCGGCACGTTGCCGGCAGAATTTATTGCTAACGATCGACCGCTGGTAATCTGGTATCAAGGATCTGTCTACACGCCCGTCCTAAACACATATGCAGAAACCGTGTTTGGTGGCGATTTTGAGACCGAAGCAGAGTACCGAGAACCAGAAGTGAAAGATCTAATTACCAGCAAAGGCGGCTGGATGATCTGGCCTCCAATTAAATTTAGCTACAACACCGTTAACCTAAACCTGCAAGTCCCAGCGCCTGCGCCTCCGTCCACTGAGAATGCCCTAGGTACCGACGACCAGGGTCGCGATGTCTTAGCACGGGTTATTTATGGATTTCGAATATCCGTGCTATTCGGTTTAATCCTGACTGCACTTGGGTCAATAATCGGAATAGTAGCTGGTGCGTTTCAAGGATTTTTTGGCGGCGTTTTAGATCTTTTTTTCCAGCGGTTTATCGAAATCTGGGGCGGGTTACCTCAACTCTACATCCTCATTATCTTATCGAGCGTAATCATCCCCGGTTTCTGGACACTATTACTGATCCTTTTACTATTCGGCTGGACATCACTAGTTGGCGTCGTCCGCGCAGAGTTTTTGCGCGCTCGCAATTTCGAATTTGTACGAGCAGCACGAGCGCTAGGGGTAGGTGATATGACTATTATGTTTCGCCACGTATTGCCCAACGCAATGGTCGCAACCCTAACCTTCTTGCCACTTATCCTTACCGGATCAATCACTAGCTTAACCGCCCTCGATTTCCTTGGTCTTGGCTTACCTCCGGGATCACCGTCACTTGGTGAACTCCTTCAACAAGGTAAAACCAACTTACAGGCGCCATGGCTTGGACTCACATCAACAATCGCGATCTCATTAACCCTTGTCCTACTAATTTTTGTAGGCGAAGCAGTGCGCGATGCATTCGACCCAAAGAAGACCTTCAGTGACTGATCCACTAATTAATATCAACGATCTCTCGGTTTCTTTTGGCGACAAACTTTCCGCAATACAGGCCGTAAGTAACGTGTCTTTTCGAATTGAGCACGGCGAAACTCTGGCCTTGGTCGGAGAGTCTGGTTCCGGAAAGTCGGTAACCGCACTGTCGATTATGCAGCTGTTACCCTATCCTGCGGCTTTCCATCCATCAGGCTCGATTCGTTTCTTAGACGAAGAAATTATCGGTGCATCTTCATCTCGCATGCAAGAGATACGTGGAAATCGGATCGCCATTATCTTCCAAGAACCACTTACATCTCTAAACCCGCTACACACTATCGAGAAGCAAATCGGAGAAACCCTACTACTCCACAAAAAACTGGACAGGAGCGCTACCCGATCCAGGATTATCGAACTGCTATGCGAAGTTGGCCTACCTAACGCAAGGGAACGGCTGGTCGCGTACCCTCACCAGCTTTCCGGCGGTCAACGCCAACGTGTAATGATTGCAATGGCGCTGGCAAACGATCCAGACCTATTAATTGCGGACGAACCAACCACAGCGCTCGACGTGACAATCCAAGCGCAGATATTGGGTCTGCTTCGGGAAATTCAAAAGAACCGGGGCATGTCAATCCTGCTCATAACTCACGATCTTGGCGTTGTGCGCAAAGTTGCAAATCGCGTATGCGTCATGAAAGATGGCAAAATTGTCGAGACTAGCGAGACCGCCCATCTCTTTCAGGCTCCACAACATCCTTACACCCAACACCTGCTCAAGGCTGAACCTTCGGGTAACCCGTTATCGGCGCGGACTACAGAACGCCCGGTGATCAAAGCCGAAAACCTGCGCGTCTGGTTTCCAATAAAAAAGGGTCTGCTCCGGCGCACGGTAGGACACATAAAGGCTGTTGACGGCATCGATATCACTATCCGTGAGGGCCAAACCGTCGGCGTAGTGGGTGAATCTGGTTCCGGCAAGACAACGTTGGCAATGGGATTGCTAAGATTAGAAAGCAGCAACGGCGCAATTACTTTGAAAGATGAACGTATTGACGGCTATGACTTTCGAAAGATGCGTCCTCTCAGGGAAAAAATGCAAATAGTTTTCCAAGACCCATTTTCATCTCTGTCGCCACGATTGTCAGTTGGCCAAATTGTTGAAGAAGGTCTTCGGGTGCACAATCTGGCAGGCGACACCCTCGAAGAACGGCGCGAAGTGATATCGGCAGCGCTGGCGGAGGTTGGCCTCTCGCCAGACGTTCAAGACCGGTATCCGCACGAATTTTCGGGTGGTCAACGGCAGCGTATCGCGATTGCGAGGGCCATTGTCCTGAAGCCAAAATTTATCGTTCTTGACGAACCAACATCTGCACTCGACATGTCAGTCCAAGCTCAAATAGTAGATCTTTTGCGCGATCTGCAAGAGCGCCACGGCCTTGCATATCTGTTCATTAGCCACGACCTAAAGGTAGTGCGGACGCTCGCTGATGAACTACTTGTTATGAAAGACGGCAGAGTTGTCGAGAGAGGTTCGGCCGAAGAGATTTTTAAAAGCCCGACTGAAGAATACACAAAGGCCTTACTTGCTGCAGCCTTTGACATTGAGGTAGTAAGCACACATACGGTTCACACGTGAGTTTTTTGAAACAGATCACGCTCATTTAAAGAACTTTCGCACGTGAAAAATATTTATCATTATCGACCCATGCCTCCAGTCGCGCTTGTTCGAAATTTGGCTCTTAACCGGCGCATAACTAGTCCCGGGTCACACAATTCTTGGTTTATTTTGGCAGGCTTTGAACCTAATACCTGCCATCCTCCGTATATGGCACACCTCCTTCAAATGGTGTCGGGCTGGTAAGTTCGCGTCCAGCTGCAGACACCTGACCAGCAAATTTAGCCAAAAATAGAGCGCCTTTTACGGTAAGCTCAAGCTGAACGCTCCGACGGTCGTAGTCATCTCGCCGACGGCTGATATAACCTAATTGGCTAAGCCGATAGATTGCGCGCGAAATGGCGGGTTTCGAGATATTCAGGCCCTTCGAGAGCGAGCGGACCGTATGCGGCTTTGGCTCAGTATAAACCGTAAGCAAAATCGACATCTGCCGAGCAGACAAATCTGGATCGTCGCTACGGACACTTGCCGAGAGTGCGTTGCACCATAACGCAAGGGCATCATCTTCATTCAGAAATATCGGCATGCTATCTCCAGACCGCACCGCGCTCTCGCTTTAAACGCACATCTTAAGTTTAGCCGAATCATGATATGCTTGACCATTTACTGGAGGCAGCGGAAAACAACTGGTATCAGTTTGCTGCCGGGAGACTGCATTATGAACATGAAATTACTAATGCGTGGGCCGTCACCATTCGGGCGCAAATGCACATTCGCCGCACAGTATTTGGACCTTTCCGACAAAATCGAAATTAGCGAGCCCGAAAGTGAAGATCAAATCCGGAGCTTAAACCCGCTTGCTAAGGTGCCCGTTTTAGTGTGCGATGACGGAGTTACAATTTTCGATAGCCGGGTCATCTTGGAGTTTTTGGACTGCTTAGCAGGCGGCGGAAAGATCATTCCATCCGATACAGCGGCACGTTTTGATGCTCTGTGCTCCGCGGCAATGGCAGACGGTATACTAGAGGCGGCCCTCCTAATTACTTATGAGGGCCGCTACCGGCCAGACCAAGAACCCTACAAACCTTGGCTTAAATTCCAACAAGGTAAAATTCAGCGCGCGTTAGAAACAATGTCCAAGGCGCCCCCGGCGATAGCCCCCCTTACTGTAAGCAGCATAGGTCTTGGCTGCGCATTGGAATATATGGATTTCCGCAAACAGTACGCCTGGCGGCCGGAATTCCCAGCTCTGGTAGCATGGCTTAATGAATTCAACGCCGCTTACAGCACCTTCTCCGCAAGCCGTCCGTCGGATTGAAATGGCTCAACCAAGCTCAATTCCCTTATAGAAAAAGTCGCAGAACATTTAAAAACCTGTGAAGCTTATTCCACCGTCTCCGCAACAGACAAAGCACCCTATACCTACCTTTGATAAGGTAAGAGTAAAATTTTAAAAGCGGGAACAATCTTCAAGAAAAGGGAATTCCGCCACTGGCGTATAGTCAGCTCCATGCCTCCCCAAACGGCTCTCATAAAGCACAAATGAATGCGCCTTAAATGGTAGAGCAAAAAACGCGCCATTGACCTCCAGCCACCTTTGCACATGGTTAGGACGTGCACCGTTCATACGACCAATCGTAACGTGGGGCGTGTATTTTCGTCGCTCTGGCGACAATCCAACTCGGATCAAAGCCCGATCTACCTTTTCGTGAAGCGCCATAAGTCCTTGGTTCTTTTCAACACCGACCCACACCGCGCGCACGCGCGACTTACTAGCAAACTGCCCAGCGCCGTTTAGCGCGATCTCAACCGGCGCCGCGCGAATTCCGCCGAGGGCCTGCACAATGTCATCAATCACTAGCTCGGACACTTCTCCGACAAAACGCAAAGTAATGTGAAGATCTCGGACGTCCACCCAGCGCGCTCCATCTATTCCACCGCCCAATGCAACCAGCCTCTTTCGACATTGATCAGGGAGAGCGAGTGCGACAAACAAGCGGATCATTTTACAGCACTTCAATCCTACGGCTCTTCACCGCAGCACGGAGAATAGAATAAAAAAAACCCTATTAAGCAACTATCGGTGGGATTGGTTGAATGCAAACTTCAATGTTTATCCAATTAAAGTTAGGACACCAGTGTAGCCATATAACCGATTATTAGAAATCTCACCGTTGGCGAAAAAACCAACAACCGGCACATCGTCTCCAAGGACATTCTGCACCGCCATTAATTCTTCTGAGTTCCGGCCGAAAAGATTAGGGCCACGCGCAACGCAAGAATAATATAGCGCCGCCTTTGGTTTGCCAGCAGCGCGCATGGTAATATCCGCTAGCATCCGTTGGAGGTCTTTCATCGCCGACGGCGCGTCGCGGCGAACGAACATTAACCGGTCGCCAGCAGATACCCGCTCTCCGATCGCAACCAGCTTGTTATCGGGGTCAACACCGACCACATTCCGAACCAAATAGTCACCCCGATCGTCACCAGAAACCGGGAGTGCAGCATGAATATAGCCACCCACGCGCTCCAGATTTTGCGCCAACACCTCACCGATATCTTCTTTGAAAACATCGAGTGCAGGGAGCTTATCTAATTCAAAAATAATGTTGTCTTTTGCCTTCGTCACTTCGTGGATACTACCGACAGGTGAACAACCCTGACTGAGACCTGAGGTGACACTTACATCTCCGGAGAAAAACACCCCCGAAACTCCCCCTTCCGTGAGTTCATTAGCGATCTGTGGCTGCTTCCCTCGCGACGCTGTTAGTCCACCCACTAGAAACGCATCTGTATCATCCGTGATTGAATTGAGAATATCGCCGACGTAGGCATTACGTGGATCGGCGTGCACAACACCCAGCATGGGGTTTTTTCGAGACACCCATTCCATAGCATCGTCTGTTAAGGGTTCACCTGGCGTGGCGATGGTCGACATCACCTTGAAGGCATCGTCATCTAAGGCGCCGATCATAACTACAACCGCTGGGGTGTCGAAATATTCCTTTCCGCCCACCATAACGCCGAAGCCAACTGTACCGACCCAATGGGCGACACCAGTCTTTTCACGCAGACGGGCGGCAATTAACGGGAAGTCTGCATCAAGTGTGTCCGTAACGTACAGGAAGCCTAGATTGGCTCCGTCCGGAAGCCTTCCAATCTGCGCCAAACAAGAGGCCGTCAGAGTTTGCCAATCTGCATCGGATGCGTGGCCAACATAGAAATTCTGCGTGACGTTATTCATTATTTATTCCTTCTCATCCAGAAATTTCTCAATTGATGGCAAGATCCGTCCGACAATGACCGTTACACCCCTTTCGTTGGGGTGGATACCGTCATCCTGGTTTAGGTCTCTCTTGGCAGCAACTCCTTCTAAGAAAAATGGGTAGAGCATGATCCCATGTTTCTTCGAAAGATCTGTGTACACAGACCGGAAGGCATCGGTATAAACTTGGCCAAGATTTGGCGACGCATACATTCCGGCTAGCATAACCCTTATATTTTTCGCCTTGAGATCTTTAACTATTTTGTCAAGATTCTGACGGGTCAGGCTAGGTGAGACCGCGCGCAGCATATCATTCGCGCCAAGTTCGACAAGCACGTGGGTCGGGGTTGATGCCAACACCCATTCAAGTCGCGCCAAACCACCTGAGGTAGTGTCGCCCGACACGCCCGCGTTGATCACGGTTACATCTCTTCCTTTTGCACGAAGGGCCGCTTCAAGCTGGGAGGGAAATGTCGCTTCCTGCGGCAATCCATATCCCGCCGCCAAGCTGTCACCGAGCACCAGGAGCCGTAGCGGTGTATTTGCATGTGCTGGTGTTCCGAAAGTTATCAGAGCAAAAACTATTACAAACAAGCGCTTGAGAATGCGCTTAATTGAGCTATATCGGGTGT
Source organism: uncultured Alphaproteobacteria bacterium (assembly GCA_913046035.1). Taxonomy (GTDB): domain Bacteria; phylum Pseudomonadota; class Alphaproteobacteria; order MPNO01; family UBA830; genus UBA830. The sequence goes on from CAJWSW010000006.1 coordinate 66,793, forward strand.
TGCTTATCTTCCCGTTCAAAAATCGGGTAAAATGTATGGAAAACAAAAGCGACACTCGGGCACCCATGATTCTACTCGAAGATGTTGAACTTAAGCTGGAGAGTGAAGCCGGGTTCGTCAACATCCTCAAAGGTATTAATTTAGAAATCACAGATGGCGAAACCGTCAGCGTGGTCGGTCCTTCTGGGTCTGGCAAAACCTCGATGATGATGCTGATTGGTGGTCTCGAGCGACAGACTGGAGGAAGTATAAATGTCGCCGGTAATGACCTGGAGAAACTCGACGAAGACGGTCTTGCCCGGTTCCGACGTGACAATGTTGGCATTGTTTTTCAGAACTTCCACTTAGTGCCAACAATGAGCGCTCTGGAAAACGTCGCAATCCCGGTTGAGTTGGCAGGCTTGGATAACCCTTTTGATCGGGCAGCCTCCGCACTTTCATCCGTCGACCTTGACCACCGGGCAGCACACTACCCCAGTCAACTGTCTGGCGGTGAACAACAGCGTGTAGCGCTAGCACGAGCAATCGTTGCCGGGCCGCGACTACTTCTCGCGGATGAACCCACGGGGAATTTAGATGGCGCAACTGGTGAAACAGTTATGAACCTGCTCTTTCAACTGCGCACCGATCATAACGCGACCCTACTGCTGATTACGCACAACCCAGCTCTTGCCGAACGATGCGGCCGGATAATCAGCTTAAATGATGGCCTGATCAGTAGCGACGAAGTTATTACGTGACAGACACAGTCGTATGACAAACGCCTGGCGAATAGCGCGCCGCGAATTACGCGGTGGACTGCGGGGTTTTCGCGTGTTCCTCGCTTGCTTGGCTTTAGGTGTTGGAGCAATCGCGGCAGTGGGTGCAATCGCATCGTCAGTCATCGGCGGGCTGGAGAGGGATGGCGCTGTGCTCTTGGGCGGCGACGCCGCACTGCGGATGACATATAAGGATATTTCCCCGGTAGAACGCGCTTGGCTTGAGCAAAGTGCTGACATATCGCGCCTTGTTTATCTTCGATCGATGGCACGCGTACCCGGAAACACCAAACAGACACTAGTCGAGATAAAAATGCTCGACGACCTCTATCCGCTTTATGGTCGCCTAAAACTCTCACCTCAAAAAAACCGTGCTAATTTGCTTTCCAAGCGCAACGGTATATGGGGTGCGGTGGCGGATCCTGCGCTCTTGGAGCGTTTAGGCATCAAGCTCGGCGAAACAATTAAACTCGGCAATGCTACCTACCAGGTTCGGGGAATTATCGATGAAGAACCTGATCGTATCTCTGGGGCACGCGCCCTTCAGATTGGTCCGCGTTTAATGGCCTTAAGCAAATCGTTGCCAGAGAGCGGCCTAATCCTTCCCGGTAGTCAAGTTTGGTATTTTTACCGGGTGCGTTTATTGGGCAATGATACGCTGAAAAGTTGGAAAGACCGCCTCCAGAAGGCTTTTCCGGATGCCCCCTGGATTGTGCGCGATCGCACCAATGCATCACCCACGATCAAACAATTTATCGACCGAACGACGCTCTTCATGACATTGGTTGGACTGACAGCGTTGCTCGTTGGCGGGGTCGGTGTCGGTAACGCAGTGCGCAACTTCCTGTCTGCCAAAATTGAAACTATCGCCACCCTTAAATGTGTCGGCGCATCTTCGAAATTGATTTTCGGCGCCTATCTTTTCCAGGTGATGGTTATGGCGATGGCAGGCATCTTTTTAGGTCTGTTAGTCGGCGGTATTGCACCGGCTATTTTAAGCGAAATAATAAGCGACGTGTTCCCGTTCGCGGTGCGTATTGAACTATATTGGGAGCCGCTGATACTCGCGACCTCGTTCGGTTTGTTAACCGCGCTAGCATTTTCTATTTGGCCTATCGCCCAAGCCTGTGACTTACCCGCGACAAGGCTGTTTCGCCAATCTCTTACCGGTGTTAGCGGCATGCCTCGCTGGCCATTTTTACTCGCAACGCTAGCCCTATTGATAGCGCTAGCAGCGCTAGCCATAGGCACCGCCCAGAGCACTCTAATCGCCGTGTGGTTTTTGGCCGGAGCGACAAGCACAATGATCATACTCGGTATTGCGGCGGTTATAGTCGCCCGTACAGCAAAGGCAGTCGGCAGCAGCAGCGGTACTGGTTTGCGCCTCGCCCTAGCAAACCTGCATCGTCCAGGCGCACCCACAGGAACGGTGATAATGTCTCTAGGGCTGGGGCTTACGGTTTTAGTGACAGTGACGCTTATCGAAGCCAATCTGGAAAGTCAGATTACCAGGTCTTTGCCTAATCGCGCTCCAAGCTATTTTTTCATTGATATCCAAAATAATCAGGTAGACGATTTCGAAAACGCGGTTGCGAGCGTACCCGGCTTCCGTGAAATGCGCCGCACTCCCATGCTCCGCGGTCGAGTTACTCGGCTGAACGGTCAAACAGCCAGACCGGAAACTGTCTCGGAGAACGGGCGATGGATCCTTCGCGGCGACAGAGGCGTCACATGGTCGCGCGAGTTACCTGAAGGCGAGTTTCTAGTCGCGGGTAAATGGTGGCCAACCGACTATTCCGGTAAACCTCTAGTTTCAATGGCTAAAAGAAACGCTGCAGCACTTGGGCTCAAAATTGGCGATACGATTACCATCAACATACTTGGGCAAAATGTCACAGCTGAGATCGCAAGCTTGCGTGACGTGCAGTGGGGCTCGCTAAGAATGAACTTCCTCTTCATCTTTTCGCCTGGCCCATTAAATGCCGCACCACAGACGCATTTAGCAACTGTTCATGCAGATCCAGCACTAGAACAAGACATCGAACGTACCATCGCCGACAACTTTCCCAATGTTACCATTATCCGGGTGCGCGATACGCTCGAAACCGTCAGTGAGTTCCTCAACCGGCTCGGCCTCGCCACAAGGATGACTGCCGGCGTTGCTATAGTAGCCGGCATACTGGTGCTCGCCGGCGCCATTGCCGCAGGACACCGACGCCGAGTGTATGATTCGATAGTTCTTAAAGTGCTAGGGGCGACACGGCGGAGAGTAATAGGTGTTTTACTGCTCGAATTTAGTCTACTGGGTTTTGTGACCGCCATTATTGCATCATTTATTGGGTCCCTCGCCGCTTGGGGCGTAATCACTGAAGTGATGAGCTTGGAATTCGTATTCGACACTATCGCAGTGGTAATCTCAGTTGCCGCGGCTGTAGCATCGACTACCGCGCTTGGCTTTTACGGTATTTGGCGCGCGCTAGGTCAAAAGTCTGCGCCACTACTGCGCAATGAATAATGAACCTATAATTTATAGGTCCAAAATTTTGTGGTGTAGTTTTTTGCCAGGACGCCAATAAATAGAAAAGTCTTGGTGTCTGGAAAGCGCTTCTTCACAAATCGGCAACAACGCGCGTGATTAAATTATCCTGGTGGCGCACCGTTGATTTTGCATCGAGACATACCCATAATAAACTTATGATCAACGCATAGTTTTAAGGAGAGCAAAGATGGCTTTCGGTTCTGAAAAAACATTGTATACGGGCACACGCGCCATTGATCAGGCAGAGTTTGATGCCGGTCTTCGGGCGCACATGCTGCGTGTCTACAATTACATGGTCTGTGGGTTGCTATTGACTGGCATTCTAGCTGTCCTTGTCGCACAGGCTTCAGTCATAACGAATGACGCTGGCCAAATCGTTGGGCTAACGGGACTCGGCCAAACACTCTTTGGATCACCGCTTAAATGGGTGGTTATGCTGGCACCGCTTGGTCTAGTTTTCTTCCTCAGTGCCAGACTGCACAAGATGAGTTTTGGGACAGCGCAGACGACATTCTGGATTTACGCTGGCTTAATGGGCATCTCAATGGCGACCATTTTCATGACATTTACCGGAGCAAGCGTCGCACGTGTTTTCTTCATCACTGCCGGAACCTTTGCTGGAATGAGCCTGTGGGCATACACGACCAAAAAAGATCTGTCAGGCTGGGGCTCATTCCTTTTCATGGGCTTGATAGGCATAATAATAGCGATGGTGGTCAACATTTTCCTAGAGTCTTCCGCTCTGCAATTCGCAATTTCGGTGATTGGTGTTCTGGTATTTATTGGTCTTACTGCTTACGACACTCAGGCCATCAAAAACGAATATGCAGACCACTTTGATGAAGAAACCCAGGGTAAGCTCGCTATCTCTGGCGCGCTTCGGCTCTACCTCGACTTTATAAACCTATTCATCATGTTGCTACATTTATTCGGTAACCGCGAGTAATCTGAGCGGCCACGCAATTCGGTATGCCGGGTCCCTAACGGGGCCCGGCTTTTTTTATTGTGTTACTCTGCCGCCTGCGCGGATGCCGGAGGGTTGTTCTCTTCCTCAATCATCGAATTTAAGGTGCGGATAGCCTGAAGGCCGCCACCATCGTGGTTGATGTCAATGCGATCCAACGTTGAACCGCTATCAATGTTTTCTTGCTGCAAAGCGATTATCTCAAGATCCTCAAGAAACGCCTCATGAACATTTTCTACCAGCAGATCAGTAATCCAAGGCTCATCAGTGCGGAAATCATGTGCCTGAGCCCAAAAATAATGCGTAGTCTTTTCCGTTTCCGGCGTGATGGCGTTCAGGTTACGCATTGTGAAGCCCTGGCTACGGTCACCCTTCTCTGCACCGCTGCCGGCCTTTGCCGCGCCCACGTCGAGACGCACAAAGGCGGGAGGCGTCCAGGTAATATGCTGCCAGCGATCAACATGTTCCTCTTCATCAAATCCACCGGCCTTCGTGAAAAACGGCGGCGGCACCGAATCCATTACCCAACGAGTTACGGTTACGTGGCGATCCCCCCGTTCAAACTTCATTGGCGTCTCGGCCACTGCATCAGTACCGAGCGTGGTAGCGTGGATGTAGGACAGATGAGATAAATCGAGCAGGTTTTCGACCAACAATTTGTAATCACCTTTTAAGTAAAGCAATTCCCCCTTTGCGCGCCAGTCGGGATGATCCATCCAGTGGAAATCCTCGATATCATCCG
>CAJWSW010000007.1 GCA_913046035.1 uncultured Alphaproteobacteria bacterium
GGCGCACCGGTTTATGGAAAATTAGATGCTGATCTCGCCTCTGCAATGATGAGCATCAACGCTGTAAAGGGCGTAGAAATCGGCGCTGGCTTCGAAGCCGCTTCACGTTCGGGAGAGGAAAACGCGGACGAAATGCGTATGCAAGGCAATAGTGTGGAATTCCTCTCCAATGCTTCTGGTGGCGTGTTAGGCGGCATTTCAACTGGCCAGGACGTAATAGTCCGTTTCGCCGTCAAACCCACGAGTTCAATCCTAACCCCAAGAAAAACAATAACTCGCCTTGCCAAAAACACCAAGATAGTTACTAAAGGCCGCCATGATCCGTGCGTCGGCATTCGTGGGGTCCCGGTAGGAGAAGCCATGATGGCCTGCGTATTAGCTGATCATCTTCTGCGACATCGCGGACAGGTCGGTAAGAATTCTAGCTGACAAGACCCTTCCAGCCTCATTTACCCGCTATCCGCGTGAATTGCGCCATAAGCTCTATGTGATGAGACCAAACAAATTGGTCTACAGGTTGTACCGGCCCGATTTTGTATCCACCATTCAAAAGCAAGAGTGCGTCACGAGCGAAGGTAACTGGATTACAAGACACGTAGACTATTGATGGCACAGAAGATATCGCTAATTGGTTAATCTGAGGCGCCGCGCCGGCACGGGGAGGATCGATAATCACAGCGTCGAACCGATCGAGTTCCACCGCCTGCAATGGTTGGCGCCATAAATCTCGGACTTCAATTGTCGTTGATCTTTTACTAGCCGACGAGTTAATCGCCTCTGCCTGCGCCACAACTGCTTCCACCGCGTGAATAGACTTACCCTCTGCTGCTAACGGTAATGCAAAAGCGCCACACCCAGCATACAGATCAACCACCTTTTCACTTCCACCCATAGCCTCTAGAACGAAATTGCGCAGCTCGGTCTCACCTTGTGCAGTCGGCTGCAAAAAACAAAGAGGTGGCGGTGCAACCGACGCATCAGCAAACCAAACGATTGGCTGGTCGATAATCAAAATTGGTTCGGTTTGACCCTTACGGTTCGCCCAACTCAAGCGACTTACCCCCGCTTCCGCGCAGAACGCAGCCGCATCCATTCGAAGATTCATGTCGGGTTGATCCTGAGAAGAGACCACGACGTCCAAACCATTGCTGAGTTCTGTGACAGAGACCCAGCCCTCACCCCCGAAGCGGGGTAAGAACTGTCTTAATATGGGCAATACTCCGACAATCCCCGCTGTTGCGACTATGCAGTCGTTAACGTCAACTATCCATGCCGATCCAGCTTCGCGGAAACCAAGGAGGGTCTCGTCGCCGACCACACGAAATTCCATTCGCACACGACGGCGGCTCCCTATTGGCACGAAAAGCACTGGCAAAACCTGTGCTTTTAAACCGGCGCGCAGTAACACTCGCTCAACATGCTCTTGTTTCCATGCCGCATAGAGTTCTTTTCCTAAATGCTGGCCTACGCAGCCACCACATTTATTGTAATGAAAGCAGCCCGGTGTCACTCGCGCCGGCGAGGCTTCAAGGAGTTCCCGCACCTCAGCACGAGCAACGCCTCGACGATGTTTTATTTTGCCGATCCGAACCCACTCTCCTGGCAGTGCGTCCGGGATATAAATAGAGCCACCCTCCGTCACCGCGATTCCGTCGCCTCGAGCACCTATTCGATCCACAAAAACTTTCATAAACCGTCGAACCTAGCGGCAATCAGAAATTCAATATTACCCCTCGTTCCCTTAATTGGACTCTCCTCAATCCCGAGAGGGGTCCATCCAGGTAAGCTTGACAACCAGTTGAAAGTGCGAGTGCAGACATCTTGGTGCTGCGCCGGGTCGCGAACGATCCCGCCTTTTTCAAGGACCGATTTATGGACCTCGAACTGCGGTTTAATCAATGCTACAAGATACGCGCCACAGGTCACGAAGCCCAAAGGCCTAGGCAAAACGGTTTGGAGCCGCGTAAAGCTTGCGTCACACACCACCACGCCAACTGGTTCGGTAATATGACGGGCAGTTAAATGGCGAGCATTCTGGCGTTCAAGTACCGTCACTCTTGGGTCCTGTCTTAATCTCCAGTGCAATTGACCGTACCCCACATCAACCGCATAGACATGCGACGCACCGCGAGACAGTAGTACATCCGTAAACCCGCCTGTGGACGAACCCACGTCAATAACTGTGGCCCCGTCAACACTTATACAAAAGCTATCGAGAGCGTAATCTAGCTTTAGGCCTCCGCGTGATACCCAGGGATGGTCAGCGCCACGCACCTCAATCGGCATATCATTTGGTATAATCGTGCCGGGCTTGTCGATGCGACGTTCATTAGAGAATACCCGTCCCGATAAAATGAGCGCCTGGGCGTGTTTAGTGTCATCAGCCAATCCGCGGGCCACAAGGAGAGCGTCAAGGCGCGCGCGACGGGCCGTGGTTCAGGCCCTTTTGTTGGCAGACGGTGAGACTGCGATCCCCAGCGCTGCCACCGCATTGGCCACGATATCAGTACTTACGAGACCACCGATCTCCAGTTGGCGTCGCGGCATATCTTGGTCGACAAATAAATCTGGCATTACCATGGATCGGAATTTGAGCCCTCCGTCAAATATTCCTTTGTTTGCAAGAAGCTGAGCTACTTGCGAGCCAAAGCCTCCCACGGACCCCTCCTCAATCGTGACTAGAACTTCGTGTTCTGCCGCCAAACGAGTAATAAGTGCCTCGTCCAACGGTTTTGCAAAGCGCGCGTCGACTACAGTCGTCGAGAGGCCATGTGTCGTCAATTCTTCTGACGCTTCGAGACAATCCTGCAATCTAGTGCCATAAGACAAAAGCGCGATGTTGGTGCCCTCTCGTAGGACCCGTCCCTTGCCGATTGCAAGGATTTCGCCACGTTCCGGCAAGTCTACGCCAACACCTTCACCGCGCGGATAACGAAACGCAGAAGGCGAATGATCAATGGCTGCAGCGGTTGTTACCATATGCATCAACTCAGCTTCATCTGATGGCGCCATAACGATCATATTCGGAAGGCAGGTCAAATATGCAATATCGAACGCACCACAGTGAGTCTGTCCATCCGCACCGACGTATCCAGCGCGATCCATCGCAAACCTGACAGGCAAATTCTGTAGAGCAACATCATGAACGATCTGGTCGAACGCACGTTGCAGAAATGTCGAATAGATGGTTGCAAATGGTTTCATTCCGTCAGCGGCTAAACCCGCCGCAAAGGTGACCGCGTGCTGCTCTGCAAGCCCAACATCGAATGTGCGATCAGGAAATTCTTTTTCAAAGAGGTCGATCCCAGTGCCAGAAGGCATCGCTGCTGTAATAGCAACAATCCTATCATCATGATGGGCTTCAGTAATCAAGCTCTTAGCATACACTTTAGTGTAGCTTGGCGCATTTGCCTTACCTTTATCCAGCGCGCCGGTTACGACATTGAACTTACCCACGCCGTGATACTTGTCGGCTGACTGTTCTGCAGGCTCATAACCTTTACCTTTTTGCGTCACAACATGGACCAAAACAGGACCCTCTGCCTGATCATCGCGTACGTTCTTGAGAACAGGGACAAGGTGTTCCATGTTGTGGCCATCTATTGGACCAACGTAATAAAAGCCAAGCTCCTCAAAGAGCGTGCCGCCCGTTAGCATACCGCGCGCGTATTCCTCAGCACGCTTAGCGGCCTTTTTCATCGGCCGTGGAAATTTCTCCGATAGGTGCAGCCCTATGTCGCGCAGAGATCTATAAGATTTTGATGAGATCAGCCGTGACAGATAGGCTGATAGAGCACCGACAGGCGGAGCAATGGACATGTCGTTATCATTGAGAATTACGATAAGTTTATTGTGCATGGCACCAGCATTGTTCAGCGCCTCATATGCCATCCCACCAGTCATTGCGCCATCGCCGATCACAGCAATCGCACGATTATTTGTGTTCTGAAGATCACTCCCCACCGCAAAACCAAGTGCTGCGGAAATTGAGGTGGAGGCATGCGCTGCGCCAAACGGATCGAAATCACTTTCTGACCGTTTGGTAAAACCGGATAGCCCGCCGCCCTGACGCAATGAACGAATGCGATCACGACGGCCCGTTAGGATCTTATGCGGATAGACCTGGTGGCCTACATCCCAGATGATTTTGTCATCCGGTGTATCGAACAGATAATGCAATGCAACTGTTAATTCGACAACGCCAAGTCCTGCACCAAGATGACCACCGGTCACTGAAACAGCATCGATGGTCTCCGCGCGTAATTCATCAGCAATCTTCTGCAACTCTGTAAGATCGAATTTCTTCAAATCCTTGGGTGAATTAATCTGATCGAGAAGCGGCGTCTGAAGCGCCATTATCATCACCTACGTTTGTTTAGTCACCGCGCCGGGTTACCAGGTTAACTTTTCCGGGACAATACGAATTCTGCCGCGACGCGGAGTTCATCTGCTAATGCGCCGAAGGTCTCTAGGTGCGATATAGCGCGATCAACTACCCTGCGAGCCTCTCGCCTAGCACCGTCCGCACCTAACGCGGAGATGAATGTCGCCTTTCCCGCATCTGCGTCCTTGCCTACCTTTTTCCCAAGATCGTATTCATCACCCTCGACGTCAAGTAAATCATCGGTGATCTGAAACGCAAGGCCGAGGTCGAAACCGAAAGTTTCTAGTTTATTCACTAAACTTGGAGACGCCTCACCAAGTATCGCTCCCGCAGCCGTCGAGAATGCCATGAGCGCACCGGTCTTCATCGTCGCTAGCCGCGCAATCAACTCGACATCGACGCTAGCGTTTTCGCTCGTTAGATCAATTAACTGCCCTCCAACCATTCCCGCGCCACCTGCTCGGGTTGCCAACGCAAGGACCAAATCATTCCGAACCTGTGGGTCTTTATGTGTATCTCCGCCGGCCAAAATCTCAAACGACAACGTCAAAAGCGCGTCGCCCGCCAGAATCGCCGTCGCTTCATCAAACGCGATATGGCACGATGGCCGCCCGCGCCGGATCCCATCGTCATCCATCGCAGGCAGATCATCGTGAATAAGCGAGTAAGTGTGGACCATTTCTACAGCTGCGCCTGCTCGTAAGTAGGCTGCCTCCGGAACACCAAACATCAGCGCCGAAGTTCGCAGCAAATATGGGCGTAGAAACTTACTGTTAGCCAATGCCGAATAACGCATAGCTCTAAAAAGTTTGCTTTCCCGGCCTTTAGGCTGCGGCAAAAGATTATCCAGGGTTACGATCATCGTAGGACCGAAATCCGCCAGCGCCACTTCCACAGGCTTTATTGTTAGCACGTCACTCAAGGTCTGCAGACCTCACTGCCGCCTCGCCATCTCCGTCTAGCGAAATTTTCTCCACCTTAGACTGCGCTTCTTTAAGTTTTTTTTCACAGTGGACTTTAAGTTGCGCGCCGCGCTCATAAGCGCTTATTGCTTCTTCCAGTTTGCCTTTACCGCCCTCAAGAGCCCGAACAATGGCCTCGAGCTCTTCGAGTGCTTCCTCAAACGACATCTCTGAAATTTCCCGCAGTTCACCAACCATCATTTTTACCCTTGTATACAAATAAAAGATTAATAGCGCGGAAGGGTTATGGCAAACCGACCCGCAAATCACTCGCGAATCAAAGTCCTGAAAAGTCGGTAAATGGGAATTCGGTTCAGGTCATTAAGGCCGAAACATGCGCCTGCACACTGTTTCCCAATGCTTCCAAGTCATAGCCACCCTCGAGGGTTGAAACTAACCGACCACAAGCGAATTCTTGAGCAACTTTTTTCAATTCTGCGGTTGCCCACTCAAAATCCTCTTCCTCAAACCGCAGCGACGCCAGTGGATCGAGGACATGGGCGTCAAAACCGGCAGAAATAAAAACAATATTAGGCTGAAACGATCGGACCGCTGGCAGGATGTAATCCTCAAGAGCCTGGCGAAATTTTGGACCACCATCACCAGCGTCAAGCGGAGCGTTGAATATATTTCCCACGCCCGTCTCTTCGGCTGCACCAGTTCCAGGATAATATGGATATTGATGCGAGGAGGCGAACAAAGTGTTGGGATCAGACTTGAATGCTGCCTGTGTACCATTACCATGATGAACGTCAAAATCGACGATCGCGACCCGCTCTAATCCATGAACAATACGAGCATGAAGGGCGCCGATAGCAACGTTATTAAAGAAACAGAACCCCATACCATTGCCCGGTTCTGCATGATGACCAGGCGGGCGAATGGCACAAAACGCATTATCGGCGTCTCCAGAGGCCACCGTATCAACGGCCGCAATTATTGCACCTGCTGCGTGCAATGCGGCATCTCCCGTACAAGGGGACATTACTGTATCGGCATCAAGCCGAGCAAATCCGTCCTCTGGTATATTATTAAGCACTAAGTCGACATAACGACTATCGTGGACACGTACTAGCTGATCTTTCGTGGCGCGGGGCGCTTCATGCCGGATTAGCGCTGACCAAGAGTCTCCTGCAAGCGCCTCATTTACCGCCTCAATGCGAGCAATCCGTTCCGGATGGCCGGCGCTCGTATCGTGCTTTAGGGAGCTGGGATGCGTGTAAAGGGCAGTGTTCATAAGGGAATTCTCCGATACGGATTACTCATACAGGCCGATAAAAGTGCCAGTCTCTTATTGGTATTTGAGCTTCTGTGTCCACCGATTTGATCAAAGCACGATATGGCCGATACAGCGTGCGAGAAGTCAGGATCTGAAAAAGCCGCAATTTTTTGGTTTGTCGATACATTTTGTAATCAACCTCCGTGTACCCGTAATACCTTTTCAAAAGTCGGATAGCCGCGCGGACAGAAGGCATGAAGCTATCGTCAAAAACAATTGCCCCACCAGTGCGAAGCATCTGATTAATGTAATACAACTCCATCATTAAGTGGTCTAAGGTCTTCCAGCCATCCATAAAAATAAAATCAAACTTCTCATTTGCGAGGAAAAGCTCTGGTACCGCGCGATTACTGTTGATTTGTATAAGGCGGTGCCGCGCCGAGAAACCGTTGTCGGATAATAATTTTTTCCCCCTCGTCGCGTCTTTTCCCACATCTAGGCATACCGAGGTGACACGACCATCACGGGCCGCCACAGCATTGGACATATAAAGTGCCGTGCTACCGGTGTGAAATCCCATCTCAAGGCAAGCTTCCCCCTCGATTTCCTGTAAAAGAAGATATAACAAATCCCCTTCTTCCGGATGGCAATACGGGTATCCAGGTAAGCGCATCTTTTCAATGGCTTCGCGAATAGGGGCTGTCTCAAGGAGCGGCCGATAACGTAGGTATTCTGCGACGTAACGTTTCAAAATAAACTGCCGCTGTTTTTGCTGGCTTTGTTTAGTAATCGCATTTACCAGGTTCCTGACAGATAATCTCCACTGTGGTAGGAACATAACATGAGTAGCCAAGTAGACATAGAAGCAGCTGGGTCGAACGCAGGTTGTGTTCTGGAATACGATGACCTTCGAGACTGGCTATCAGCCGTCGAAGCGAAGGGGGATTTGAAGGTTGTAACTGGGGCCAACTGGCACACCGATATTGGGCAGGTAGTCGAAGTGATGTGTCACGACGAGGGCACGCCGTCCGTGCTGTTCGATCAGGTCGAGGGGTGCCCGTCTGGGTTTCGCATACTAATCAACTGGTTCACCGGCTCGCGCAAGAACCTGACGTTGGGTTTCCCGGAAAGCTTTGACAAATTAGAACTCTCGCGTGGTTACCACGCACACACTACAAATATGAAACCTGTGCGACACGAAATTGTTGACACCGGGCCTGTGCTGGAGAATGTCCTTGAGGGTGACAATATTGACGTCACCAAGTTTCCGGCGCCGCTTTGGAACCCGGAAGATGGGGGCCGTTACATAGGTACTGGCTGTTTCAATATCACCCGCGACCCCGAAACTAACTGGATCAATTGCGGTACCTATCGCGTTATGATCCACGATGAAAAACGCGTTGGGCTTTATATTTCGCCCGGAAAACATGGACGAATTCACCGCGAAAAATACATGGCTAAGGGAGAACCCATGCCAGTTTGCATCGTTGTCGGGACGGATCCACTGTCCTTCCTAACCTCCTCAACCGAGGTACCGGAAGGAATGTGCGAACTTGACATGATGGGTGCATATCGGGGGAAGCCAATCCAATGCGTCACAGGCAAACATACTGGGTTGCCCTTCCCCGCTAATTCCGAAGTCGTGATTGAGGGTTTTATCCATCCAGGTAACACCGAAAGAGAAGGTCCCTTTGGTGAATGGTTGGGATATCAAGGAAGTGCAATGGAGGCAGAGCCTTGGGTCGATATCTCAGCAATTTACCATCGAAACGATCCCATCTTGCTCGGCGCAGCGCATATCAGGCTGCCTTATGAATATGCGCGCTACCGCGCAATTAGCCGGTCTGCCGTTCTAAAAGAAAGCATGGCCAAGGCAGGCGTTCCTGACGTAACGGAGGTATGGGCACATGAAGTTGGCGGCTCGCGCTTGTTTCTTGCAGTTGCAATTAAACAACGTTACCCCGGCCATGCCGTTCAGGCTGGCCACATCGCCGCTATGTGTCACGCGGGTGCGTATCTCGGCCGGTTCGTTATAGTTGTCGATGAGGACGTCAACGTTACCGATCTGGAAGAAGTCATTTGGGCCGCCTGCACGCGATGCGATCCAGTTTCCAATATCAATTTTATCGAGAACGCTTGGTCATCAGCATTAGATCCTATCCTCTCCCCACAGGACCGAAAGGACGGAAAGCTGTACAATAGTCGCGCAATCATTGATGCTTGCCGCCCGTTTCATTGGAAAGACGATTTCCAGAAGGTCAATGCCCCTTCACCAGAGGCGCGCCGAGAGGCTTGGGACCGATGGGCGCATTTACGAGAATGACCTCAGACTTTCCAGTGCTGGATCCCGAATTTTTATTTACGTTTGGTCAAGTTTTCTAAGAGATTGAAATTATCTGATACATGCATCCCGCCTCCGATAGCAAGACGAGGCAAGCTGCCTGTTGATTACGCGGCCTCTTTTATCGTCTTCCAGATACGCTGAGGTGTTGCCGGCATGTCGATGTGAGTAATCCCGAGCGGTTTGAGCGCGTCGACTATAGCGTTGATTGTTGCGGGAAGGGCGCCGGTGGGCCCTGATTCTCCGCCACCCTTCGCGCCAATCAAATTTGAGTTTGTGATCGTCGGCGCGCTAACGATCTCCATCAGGCAAGTATCATCGGCGCGAGGTAGTGCGTAGTCCAGCAGGGATCCAGATATTAACTGCGCATCGGCATCGTAAGCGATATCCTCCATCAGCGCTTGTCCGATACCCTGCACAATGCCGCCGTGCATCTGGGCCTTAAGCAATAACGGGTTGATTACAGTACCAACGTCGTCAACGCAAACGAAGTTGACGATATTCGTCTCACCAGTCTCGGGATCGATTTCCAACTCACAAACCTGCACACCGGTTGGCCAATTCCAATATTGCGGAACAAAAGTTCCGATTTCATTCAGACCCGGCTCAATGTCAGGCGGAAGCTTTGCAGGTTGATACGCGGAAGCCGCCACCTCTAATATGTTTAAGGTGCGATCAGTGCCGCTCACCGTGAAAACACCGGCTTCGAAGTCGATATCATCCTCGGGAGCCTCGAATAAGTGTGCCGCGATCCGCGTCGCTTTCTCTATAGTCTTGTCACAAGCCAGAGAGACAGCCGAGCCACCTATAGACATAGACCGCGAATTAAACGTGCCGCGTCCATAAGTAACAATATCGGTGTCGCCCTGCACATAACGGATTATCGAAGGATCAAGACCAAGCCGATCACAGACAATTTGTTTAAAGACAGTCTCATGCCCTTGGCCATGACTGATTGTTCCCATGATCAGCGTGACCGTGCCAGACGGATCAAATCGCACACTTCCGGACTCCGGAAATGGAGAGGAGGTTTTCTTCACAGTATTGGAAATACCCAGTCCACGCAGTCTGCCACGCGCAATCGCCTCGGAGCGCCGAGCCTCAAAGCGGTCATAATCAGCAGCATTTAATGCCTTATCCATGTTTCCGGTGAAGTCTCCACAGTCATAGGTAAAGCCGAGCGCGTTAGTCCATGGCATTTGCTCAGACGTGACGCTATTTTTTTGACGTATTTCCGCGGGATCCATGTCCAGTTCACGTGCAGCCATATCGATAATGCGTTCGCCTAGGTAGG
The DNA here is from genome assembly GCA_913046035.1 of uncultured Alphaproteobacteria bacterium. GTDB lineage: Bacteria > Pseudomonadota > Alphaproteobacteria > MPNO01 > UBA830 > UBA830. Next base: position 10,201 of record CAJWSW010000007.1, read on the forward strand.
CGGCCTCCGGCGCACCGGCACCGCGATAAGGGTTAGTCGGTACCGTGTTCGTAAAAACTCCAGTAATAGAGACGTGAACAGCTGGCGTGCGGTAGGTGCCAGCCAGGGTGCCCAGATTATTTGTGGGCGGACGCGGGCCGCGTATTGCAAGATATGCGCCCATTGCTGCCAAGGTCTTAACGCGGAGACCAAGGAAATAACCGTCTTTGTCCAGCGCCAGCTCGACCTCGCTTACATTATCACGCCCATGAGTATCAGACATAAAGCCTTCAGACCGATTTGCTCTCCACTTTACAGGGCGCTGAATTAACCGCGATGCCCACAACACAAGTAGCAATTCATTATAGGTTCCCCCGCGCATCCCAAAGCTTCCGCCGACATCACCGGAAATCACTCGGACTGAAGTTTCGGAAATTCCGAAAACCTGCCGCGCAATCTGATAGCGCAGCGGGTGTGGGTTCTGTAGGCCGGTGTATATCGTGTAGCGTTCGTGGCGTGGGTCGTAATCTCCAATGCAGCCCCGCGGCTCCATTGCAACCGCCGTAACGCGGTTGTTCACGAGTTTTTTACGAACCACGTGGGTAGCCTGCGCAAACGCAGACGCCACAGCATCTGCGTCCCCTTTCTGCTCTACAAAAGATATATTGCCCGGACAATCAGACCAAACGAGCGGTGCGTCCGGCAACACAGCCTCTTCGAGGTGAGCAACCGCTGTCAGTGGTTCGTACTCAATCAAGATGAGATCCGCCGCGTCCTGGGCTTGCGTTGCCGTCTCAGCGACGACGAAGGCAACAGGATCACCAACCATCTTCACCTGATTTGCAACCAGCGCGGGGTGATAGGGATGATAAATAGGGGAACCGTCAGGTCGTTTCTTTGTCGCGTCCTCACAAGGGAGGCTACCATAGTTTTCTGCCTCCCAGTCGATACCAGTTAAAACCTTTAATACGCCCGGCGCGGCCTCGGCTGCGGTAGTATCGATCGTTAAAATATTTGCTTTTGCATGCGGTGAGCGGAGCACAAAGCCCCACGCTTGACCTCTTAGATTAACGTCGTCCAAAAACTCGCCCCGGCCAGTCAAAAGTCTTGGATCTTCTTCTCGCGGCACGGATTGACCGACTGCAAACTCTCCCATCCCTTACATCCAATAAAATAACAATTTTAGTTCAAAAACGATGACTTAGCCCTTTAATTTCGGTATGTCGCCAAAGCAATTAAGTGGCTTCAACCAGATTTTGTAATTTAGAACCGGCAAAAACCGGATAAGCACCAACTAACGGAACCCGGTATATAGGGCCTGCTTCAAATTTAAAAAGCTCAGCCCACCCGTCGCATAGGCGTTGGTTGCCCCATCGCATCTGCCAGCAATTCAAATGACCGCACCCGCGCTTCATGATCCCATATGGCGGCGGCAACCACCAATTCATCGGCACCAGTGGCATCGATCAATGGAGCGAGCTTTTCGGGAATACTCTCAGGCGTGCCGTAAAATGAGCATGCCAGCATTGAAGAGGCCTGCACTTTCTCCTGCGGCGACCAGAAATCCTCAATATCGTCGATTGGCTTAGGCAACTTTCCGCGTGTGCCACGCAACATTCGAGTAGAGTTCTGTTGTGGCGAAGTGAACAGACGTTTGGCCTCTGCTTCCGTCTCGGCAACAATCGCATTACACCCAACCATTACATAGGGTTCCGCCAGCTGATCTGACGGTTCGAACCGCTCACGGTAAATTTCTATCGCTTGCAGCAACGCCTGTGGCGCGAAGTGGGAAGCGAAAGCATAAGGCAGGCCAAGCATCGCCGCCAACTGCGCGCCAAATAGGCTTGAACCCAGTATATAGAGCGGTATGTTGGTGTCTTCTCCAGGTATTGCGTGCAACCACTGATTTTCTTGCGGCGGACCAAGCAAAGCCCGTAATTCAACAACATCTTGCGGAAATCGCTCTGACGATTCTGGTCCGCGCCGAAGCGCCTGCCATGTACGCTGGTCAGTGCCGGGTGCACGCCCCAGTCCAAGATCAATGCGTCCAGGGAACAGCGTAGCGAGTGTACCAAACTGTTCGGCAATTACCATTGGCGAATGATTGGGCAACATAATTCCACCCGACCCAACGCGTATCGTGTTAGTTCCGCCAGCGACATGGCAAATGCAAACAGCCGTTGCGGCACTCGCAATGCCAGAAAGATTATGATGCTCAGCAAGCCAATAGCGGGTATAGCCAGCGGCCTCCGCGTGCCGTGCGAGATCAAGTGCGTTAGCGAGTGCGTCGGCCTGGGTAAAACCCTCTCCAATATTAGCGAGGTCGAGTACTGATAAATTAACCATAAATATAACCTAACTCAAAAGTAGATTGTCCGCCACGCGACAAATTGCATGCCAATTGCCTCAAGTTCAAAAATATACAGTGCTATGTATTCGACCTTTTATCCAGAAAACAGGAATTAGGTGCCTAAAAAAATCAAAGCGCCGAAAATAAACTCGAGTAAACTGCGGGCGTTGTATCGGTTTAATCAACTCTAACGTATTTCGAATTACTTATTGCCCGGTCCTACAGTAGTGAGGGCAAGAAGGTTACCAACGGCGGAAATACCGCAAGTGCCACCATACCCAGCAAGAACAGTGCAACGAATGGCCAAGCTGCATTGAACGCTTCAGAAATTGTCACTTTATCTGCGGCACCTTGAAACGCAAATATTACGTAGCCGAAGGGCGGAGATATCCCACCAACCGTCACATTCAGCAGCATAATCAGCCAGAACCAAACCGGATCAAATCCCAACGTCGACAACAACGGTTGGTAAATGGGTATTACCACTAACATTAATGCGATTTGGTCGATGAACATGCAAAGGATGAAGGGGATCAACATCATGATAAACAGCATGAGCATCGGTGACCAATCGAGCGAGACAATGAGATTAGTTAGCTCTGTGGTGGCACCGGAAAATGCCAAAAGCTGACTGAACATTCTCGAAGATGCCATAATCAGAAGGATCATACTGGTTATGAATGCCGACGTCCCGAGCGACTCCACGATCATGGAAAAATTCAGCCGCCGATAGTAGGCTGCCGTTATCAACGAAGCGAGGACCCCGGTCGCTGCAGCTTCAGAGGGCGTGGCTATACCGAACATTATGAAACCCATCACCGAAAAAATGATAAGACCAAACGGCAAGCAACTTGCTACCGCACGCAGTTTTTCGGCGGTGGGCACCCTCTCTATAACGTCGTCAGCATCGTCGGGCGCAAGTTCAGGGTTTAGTTTGACCCTCACCATCGTGTAAAGAAGAAACAAACCCGCTAAAAGCAAGCCTGGGATTATGCCACCAATCAACAAACCTGCAATTGAGGTGTTTGATAACGTTCCGATAACAATGGCAAGAACACTGGGAGGGATGATCGGCGCTAAGCTTGCGCCAGCCAGCATTGTTCCAATGGAGAGCTTTGTGTCATAGCCGCGATTGCGCATCGTAGGAAAAAGCGTGCGGGCTAACATAGCCGCTACAGCCATCCCGGAACCCGACAATGCACCAAATACGGTGGAGAGTGAGATAGTCAGCACATACTGCCGACCTTTCATACGCCCCACCAACTTGTCGACTGCGTCAAACAGAATATCGACTGAACCAGACCTAAATAATATTTCGGCCATCAGCACGAAAAGCGGGATTGTCGCTAGGTCAGCGTAATTCGCAGTATCAAAGATAGAATTTGCGACCATGCCAAAAGCGGCAGGGCCGAGGAAAATTGCAACACCGGCAAGATTGATTACAAGAAATGCAACGAATAACGGTGCCCCGGTCAAAAAGGCGGCCATGAGCAATAAAAGCGTCGTAATGAGCGTTGCTTCCCAACCCATTGTCAGCCTTCTCCAAATCCGCCAAGTGCACCCGCCGCTGCGGGATCAATCTTACGCCAGTCGAGCATCCGCATGAAATGAAGTGTGGAGCTCGCAAAACCAAATGGGATAACCCAAGATATTAGATATTTTGGCACGGGTTCAACTGCCATTATGTGCACGTCATTTACCCACTGGCGCAGTGTTTCCCCGCCCGTAATCCAGGTTGCCAAACCACAAGCCAAAGCGCCAAGAAGATATGTGAACCATACGGCGGGGCGAACAGCCGGTTTGGGAAGTATATCGAAGATCAGTGCAACTGCGACGTGTCCTTTTTTCCAAGTGACATAGGGCATCATCATAAAGGTGCCCGCACAGAGGGAATAAGAAACAGCCTCACTGGCCCACCATTGAGGCGCATTGAAGAAATAACGCGCGAAAACCTCTATAATGTAGGCGCCAAAAATAACGGCTAAAGCCAAACACCCAAGGTAATAACCGGCCGTGGTGAGGTGGTCATGCCACCGGGTGACTATTGAGAGTGGGTTCATAACGTAGCGAAAAATCTCTTACCATTAAGTGGCAAAAAGAGCACCTCGGCGGGTGAAGCCGCCGAGGTGACTAACCGAACATCAGCAGAAATCAGGGGGAGATCCCTGCTTTTTTTGCCAAGTCCCGCATCTTTTTTGCGTCATCGCCGCAACACTTTTCGCCGAGAGCCCACAAGCTGTCAGAAAAAGCTTTTTTCATTGCAGCGACCTTATCCGCCGGGATCTGAGTGATTTTTACCCCGAGCTTCGCAAGCTTAGCATCCTCCTGAGCCTGCAATTCATCCCCAATCCAGGGCATTTGCAGCTCTGTCATCTCGCCAGCTTGTAACAGAATACCTTTTTCCTCTGCATTCAGCTTTTTCCAGCTATTCATGTTCATGAGGATGGGTAACGTCGAGGTTCCGAACGTCGGACGCACCTTGTACTTTGCAACTTCGAAATGCTTCATACTGAGCATACCAGCTGCAGGCCATGCAGCGCCATCGACGACCCCTTTTTCAAGGGCGGAATAAACCTGTGAACCCGGCATAACGACTGGCTCACCACCGAAAAGCTTGATGACGCCGTGGTAAGTCTGAGTGCCACGAATCTTTCGACCGTCCCAAGATCCCCCCTTAATCGGGTCTTTCAGGAAGATGTGATAACCAGCTGTGCTGCTGGGAGAGATCGCAAGAAGCTTAAGTGAATGTGTTTTCTGATAAAATTTGTCCAATGAGTCCCAAACGCCAGAAGACCGTTTCCCGACTGGGTCCGCGGTCATAGCGTCGGCAATGGCAGCAAGGCCTTTCGAACCGACATGATAAACGCCATGGGTGAACAAAATATCGAACACACCAGATTTTACAGGCTGAAGCTGCTCAAAAGGAGGAACAACCTCCGGGCCGCTGATTCTTAGATTTACCTTGTCGCCGCCCACCTTAGCGACATTTTTGACGAATGTGTCTAGCACCACATATGTGGGCCAGATGTTTTTGTTCCAACTCGCAAGTACCTTCAAATTTGCAGCAGAAACTGACGTAGCTGTCATCATGACCCCAGCCGCAAGTGCAGAGGTAAGTACCGATCGCAATTTCATTTCTAGTCCTTTCGAATGTTTTGCCCCTAACGCCGCATTGAAAATTACGGTTCTTGTTCTAATCTCCCCATTTTAAGGAAGGTATACCTTATTATGGTAAGCATATTGCGGCGAAGCGCAACGGGTGATCCCAAATTCTATCAAATTTTGTAATAGCCCAATTTCCGGCCACCACGAACCCATTACAATATTTTACTAAATGACCAACCTAGGAAAGGATCGCTGGAAGTAAGCGTATAAACCGAGCAAAACGCGCCTTAATCCCGGTATTTTTGACATCGATAGTTAACTACCCATTGGTGACTTGCCGAGATGCAAATTTCATAAAACGAAACTAGTCCCGCGTTTGGAAAACGTTCAGCGGAACCTTTATATACGAAGTCCCATTTTCTTCCACCGGAGGAAAATGGCCTGCACGCATGTTAACTTGAACAGCGGGGATAATTAGGCGTGGCAGGGAAAGAGTTGCGTCACGATCGCTGCGCATCTGAACGTAATCGTCCTCTTTCACACCGCCGCTGATATGGATATTCGATCGACGCTGCTCACCCACAGTCGTTTCCCATGCAAAATCACGAACGCCACCGGCGCCGTAGTCATGGCAGACGAAGAGACGCATCTCGTCGGGTAGAGAAAATATCTTTTGGAGAGAACCAAAAAGTTGTTTGGCATCGCCACCCGGGAAATCGCAACGGGCCGTGCCGGAGTCCGGCATGAACATGGTGTCTCCAATGAAGCAGGCGTTGCCAATTATGTACGTAACACAGGAAGGAGTATGCCCAGGGGTTGCGATTACGCGCGCGTCGATATCTCCGACTTTGAACTTTTCTCCGTCATCAAACAACTTATCGTATGGAGACGCCTCTGTATCAATTATGTCTAAAGCATTAAAGACTTCTCCAAATGTTGCCCGGACTTCCCGAATACCGCTTCCGACACCCGTCTTGCTTCCCAGTCGCATCTTAAGCCAATTTGATGCTGTCAAATGATCAGCGTGGACATGCGTTTCGAGAATCCAATCGACACTAAGATTTTTTGCCGCGACATGGTCAAGTATTCTCTCAGCGCTCTCGCTCGACGTGCATGCTGAAATTGGGTCGAAATCCAGCACAGGATCGATAATAGCCGCTCGCCTAGTTTCAGGATCCGCAGCGACATAGGAAGCGCTGTTGGTTTTTTCATCAAAAAAACACACTATGTCAGCGTTCATGTTGTTCTGCCTGTACTGATCAAAAACGGATTGCTGGGACAAAATTATCAAGAATCGAATACAAATCGAGATGTTTTTGGCGCATTTGTAAGACAGCCTTTTCAGATGATGGACTGCAAAAGAGTGATATTTCGCATGTCTTCAACTATTAACGCAGCCCAAGAGTTAGACTACATGTGAAAGATAGTCACACCTAGGTGTTTTCCGCATGGCGAGGTTTGACCGAATGAAGGTTCTGCCGTAATCCTAAATTTCCCCGCGGGTCATTCCCGTTACAATCGATGGAAATGCAAACGCCATGCCCGGCGACTTTCTCAACCCTGAAGAACAAATCAACCTTTCACCCCAAATCGGCGACGAAACGAAAACTTCGACGTGCTATATGTGTGCCTGTCGCTGTGGCATCAAAGTGCATCTTCGCGATGGCCAAATTCGCTACATCGAAGGTAATAAAGACCACCCAGTCAACAAAGGCGTATTATGTGGCAAGGGTTCAGCCGGGATTATGCAGCACTACTCGCCAGCTCGGCTTACCAAACCGCTTCGCCGCGTGGGTGAGCGCGGTGCGGGTCACTTTGAAGAAATAGAATGGGATGATGCGCTTCAAATAGTGAGTGCGAGGCTTGCTAAGATCCGAGCGCGAGACCCAAAGAAACTTGCTTTCTTCACTGGCCGCGACCAAAGCCAGGCTTTGACCGGCTGGTGGGCGAGCCAATTCGGTACACCGAACCACGCTGCCCACGGAGGGTTCTGCTCCGTAAATATGGCGGCCGCCGGCTTGTACACTATCGGCGGGTCTTTTTGGGAATTTGGAGAGCCTGACTGGGAGTCGACCGAATATTTTATGATGTTTGGTGTCGCGGAGGACCATGATTCCAATCCTATCAAGATGGGCCTTTCGACACTTAAAAAACGTGGCGCTAAATTCGTATCTGTTAACCCGGTTAAAACCGGATACTCGGCCATAGCTGACGAGTGGATTGGGATTAAGCCTGGAGGTGATGGTGCATTCGTTTTGGCGCTTATTCACGAATTATTGCGCGCCGATAAAATCGACCTCGACTACTTAGTTCGATATACCAACGCTCCTTGGTTAGTTATCAAAGATCCGGGCGCAGCTGATGACGGGCTGTTTGCCCGCGGCCCTGACGGCGAAGAATTATGTTGGGATGCCAATACCGATCAGATCGCTGATGCACGACTCGCGGGCGTAGCACCGAAAATTGTAGGCGAAGTGAGACTGGATGACGGGCGGACGGCGGTGCCTGCGTTCCAGATAATGGCAGAACGCTACATGGATGACACCTACAGTCCAGAGGCCGCCGCACTGCGGTCGGGCGTGCCAGCTCACCATATTCGACGCATCGCGGCGGAACTAGCGGAGGCTGCCTTTGACAAAGAGATTATATTAGACGTCGAGTGGACCGATTGGGCCGGTCGCAAACATGATAAGATGATCGGTCGCCCCGTCTCCATGCATGCAATGCGCGGCATCTCGGCTCACTCAAACGGCTTTCATACTTGCCGTGCAATCCACGTGCTGCAAATGCTGTTAGGCACGATCGACGTCCCCGGCGGTTTCCGATACAAACCACCATTTCCACGGCCCTGCCCACCACCACAGAAGCCCGCTGGAAAACCTGATGAGGTAAAACCGGACACAATTTTGCCCGGTCCGCCATTAGGGTTTCCAACAAGCCCCGCGGATCTCCTAATTGATGAGAAAGGTGCAGCGCAACGTATCGACAAAGCCTATTCCTGGGAGGCGCCGGTGTCAGCCCACGGGCTGATGCATATGGTTATAACAAACGCTTGGAAAGGCGATCCATACCCTATTGATACTCTGTTTATGTTTATGGCGAATATGTCCTGGAACTCATCTATGAATACGTCTGGGGTCATGGAAATGCTTACAGACCGCGATGGGGAAACCGGCGAATACAAAATTCCCTTTATTGTATACTCCGACGCCTTTTGGTCTGAGACTGTGCCATATGCTGACATAGTTCTCCCTGACACAACTTATCTAGAACGGTGGGACTGCATATCGCTACTTGACCGCCCGATCTGTTCTGCCGATGGGCCCGCCGACGCAATTCGACAGCCGGTAGTTGAGCCTGATCGCGACGTTCGACCTTTCCAATCAGTGCTGTTGGATCTGGGGGCACGGCTGGGCCTTCCTGGAATGACGAATGAAGACGGGTCACCGAAGTATCCAGGCGGTTATCCTGACTACCTCGTCAATCACGAACGCGCGCCGGGTATAGGGCCATTGGCGGGTTGGCGTGGCGAGGATGGCGGCAGCGAAGGGACTGGCGCGATTAACCCCAAGCAACTAGATCGCTATATTGAAAATGGCTGTTTTTGGAGCCATGATTTTCCGGAAAACCAACGGTATTATAAACACGCAAACCGGGATTATCTTGAGTATGCAGCTGAATCGGGTTGGATCGGATCGTCGGATCAGATAGTGATGCAGCTTTATTCGGAGCCGATGCAAAAATTCCGTCTCGCAGCGCAAGGCCATGGCGATATCAATCCGCCAGAACAGCACCGGATGCGGGTAAATGGATATTTCGATCCGCTGCCAACCTGGTACCGTCCATTAGAGTCACACGATGGGATTGAAGACGAATACCCCTTCTATGCACTTACCCAACGGCCGATGGCGATGTACCACTCTTGGGGTTCGCAAAATGCTTGGCTGCGTCAAATTCATACGAGCAATCGACTGTATATGAACCGAACCAAAGCTGAATTGGAGGGCCTCAAAGACGACGACTGGGTTTGGGTGATTAGCCATCATAGTCGGATCAAAGTGCAAATTCGGCTTATGGAGGGCACACAACAGGATACTGTCTGGACATGGAATGCGATTGGCAAGCGCTCAGGTGCCTGGAACCTAGATACAGATGCGCCTGAAGCCAAGAAAGGGTTTCTGCTAAACCACGTGATATCCGAATTACTTCCTCCAAAGGAGAATGGATACAGGTATTCCAACTCCGACCCAGTAACGGGACAAGCCGCTTGGTATGATTTGCGTGTCCGCATCGAAAAAGCCGATCCTGAGGAAGCAGCTGATGCTACCACATACCCTCAGTTTAAGGCTCAACCAACAAGAGGGGGGCACAGTTTACGCGACAATATCCTTCGTTATGGCGGACTTTTTAAGCCCGTGAGTTCCAAAGCCGACAACCAGGACAATGGAACCGGCGCATGACCCTCTTACCCCCGCGAGCCAAACCAGGCGATAGAAAGCTTGGACTAGTTATCGATCTCGATACCTGTGTCGGATGTCATGCCTGTGCGGTAAATTGCAAGGAATGGAATACCGGAGGGCATTCCGCGCCACTACCGGATCATGATCCTTACGGTACTGACCCAAATGGTGTCTGGTTCAACCGTGTTCACACGTTCGAGGCGGGCAAGGGAACCGATAGCCGAACAGTACATTTTCCTCGATCGTGTCTACATTGCGAAGATGCAGCCTGCGTTTCCGTGTGCCCCACCGGTGCTTCCTATAAGCGGGATGAAGACGGGATTGTTTTAGTAAACGAAGACGCCTGCATAGGCTGCAAACTCTGCTCGTGGGCCTGCCCCTACGGCGCACGCGAATATGATTCAGATTCAGGTGTCATGAAAAAATGCACACTTTGCATTGACCGGATATATAACGAAAACCTTGAGGAGGAAGACCGCGTCCCTGCATGTGTGTCCACCTGCCCGGCGAGCGCGCGTCATTTCGGCGATCTGAATGATCCGGAGTCCGACGTGTCTCAACTGGTCAAGGAACGTGGTGGACAAGAATTAATGCCAGAGTTGGGCTACAAACCCGTAAACCGCTACCTACCTCCACGGGCGAGAAAGAGAGAGCAAAGCCCATCCGGGGTTGGAGCAAAGCTAGAGCCGCTAGTCGATCTGGCTCCAAACCGAGACAACAAGTTTCTCCGCTGGGTTGACCGGGTGCTGTCTCGATGAACCCTTGTTTTGTAGTAAAATGCATAGAAACGTATTTATGCCCTTCAAAAAACGAACTTCGTTAAAATGAATCCCGCCTACTCTGTAATATTTTTCACCACCGCGTCCGGAGCAGGCTACGGATTGATTTTTCTGCTAGCCCTTTTTGGCGCGCTAAATGGCGTGCCCATTGATCCATGGTTTGGCGCTATCGGGTTAGGTCTTGGTACGGCATTGGTGACTGGGGGGTTGCTCTCGTCAACCATGCATCTTGGCCATCCTGAAAGGGCATGGCGTGCCTACAGTCAGTGGAAGTCTTCGTGGCTCTCACGCGAAGGTGTTTTGGCGACTACCACCTATGTGCCGCTTATCCTGACTGCCTGGGGCTGGGTAATAATGGGCGCGATAGATGGTAACTTCGCGTTCATCGCAGCCTTGCTCGCGTTGATGTGTGTGTTGACTGTTCATTCCACCGGTATGATCTACGCAACATTAAGAACGATCAGCGCATGGCATAATCGTTTGACCGTGCCTGGATATCTTGCCTTTGCTCTACTCTCGGGGTCAGCCTGGTTTCACGCACTAGCCCAAATATTCGGATACCAGACGCCAGAGATTGCGCTGGTTGTTATTGTAGCGCTGTTTCTTTGTTTTTATATAAAGCGAAAATATTGGCGCAGCATCGACATGTATCCAGGTCCTTCAACTCCTGAAAGCGCAACTGGATTGCACGATCTCGGCAAGGTGCGACTGCTTGATCCGCCGACCATGACTGAAAATTTTGTCCAGCGCGAAATGGGATATACAATTGCCCGCAAGCACGGGCAAAAGCTGCGCCGCCTCTGTTTTATAAGTTATTTTCTTATTCCAATAGTCCTGACCGGGCTCACTAGTAGCGCGGATCCGTGGCTTGCTATTCCCGGCACTCTAATAGCTGCGATCTCGGTATCTGTGGGAGTGGTAATTGAGCGCTGGCTTTTTTTTGCCGAAGCAAAGCATGTGTCGATGTTATACTACGGCGCTGATGGCGCATAGCGCGCTGTCGGATTTGCAAGGCTTCTAAATTTTATAAAACCTCGGTTTGCTTTTTATTTACGCGCACGCATAGGTTTCCTTTGGACGTCATCGAAGAGTATTATATAAAAATAACAAAGTGTTTTATTTAAATTTTTTAGAAACTGGCATGATGAGCTATGGCGACGCATACCTCTGAGAAGAAAACTATCGCTGGGTGCGAAATAGAGTTGCTTAAGGGCGGCAACGGGCCGCCATTAGTCTTCTTACATGGTGCCGGCGGCGCACATAATTGGATGCCATATATGGAGCGGCTCTCCGAACATTTTGCCCTAACGGTTCCCAGCCACCCCGGATGGGGTCGCTCCGATACACCGGATTGGCTGGACGGTATGGGTGACCTGGCCTACTTCTATCTCGAGTTTCTAAAAGAAATGGATTTGGGAAAGACCCACCTGGTAGGAAACTCGTTGGGAGGCTGGCTCGCACTGGAAATTGCTGTTCGCTCGACCGCGCAGATTGAAACACTGACGCTCGTTTCCGCGGCTGGAATACACGTTGACGGAGTTCCAAAAGGCGACATCTTCCTATGGGACGATAATGAACGGGTTTACAATACGTTTTACGATCCCAAGTTCGCCGAGGCTCGTCTCGCTAAGCAGCCATCAGAAGAGGATGCCAATATCTCGTTAAAAAACCATTTCTCAACAGCAAAAATGGCATGGCACCCCCGGTTTTATAATCCAGAACTGCAAAAATGGCTGCATCGGATCGATATACCAACCTTAATCCTATGGGGGGATTCAGACAAAATATTCCCCCCAGCCTATGGAAGGGCTATGCAAAAACTTATCCCTGGTTCAAAATTAACAATATTACCCGAATGCGGGCACTTGCCGCAGCAAGAAAAACTAGAAGACTTTATCTCGGGCGTTACCGCCCACACGAACGGAGCCGCATCATGAAGTTCTATTTCTTTCACCTCATGCCGTACCAAGACATTGATCCGGACTATTTAAAAACCAATAAATCTTCATGGATTAATTTGCCAAATTCCTATTACGACCCGAAAAAGGGAGCGAAACTATATCACCGGTATTTGGACGAATTGGAACTAGCAGACACGCTCGGTTTCGATGGCGTTTGCGTAAACGAACATCATCAGACCGCCTATGGTATGATGCCCTCACCTAATGTGTTGGCTGGTGCGCTCTCACGACGACTGAAGAAGGCAACGGTGGGTGTGATCGGCCGGGCTCTTCCCATCGTCGATAACCCACTTACCATCGCAGAAGAATTCGCGATGATTGATAACTTAATGGAAGGCCGATTTATCGCTGGCTTTGTTCGCGGTATCGGATGCGAATACCATGCATCAATGACAAACCCAGGCTTCAGTCTTGAGCGGTTTCGTGAAGCACACGACTTAATCGTCCGTGCGTGGACCGACCCCGGACCATTCGAATTTTACGGCAAGCACTATCATTACCAATATGTGAACCCGTGGCCTCGTCCTTATCAGAGCCCGCGCCCACCAATTTGGATCCCATCGCAAGGATCAACGGAAACTGTTGAATTTGCGGCGCACCCGGATCGGCGATACACCTATATCATCACTTTTAGCCCGGTAGCATCAGTGCGCAAGAACATGAAAGCCTACCGCGACCAATGCCAAGTGTATGGTTACGAATGCCCAGCAGAACAAATGGGTTGGGCAATGCCCGCCTACATTGCCGAGACTGATGCAATTGCGCGCAAAGAGGCGGCTCCGCATATAGAGAGCCTTTTCAACAAGTTCATATCCTCGCCGTCTCAGTACAAACTACCGCCAGGTTATTCGTCGTTGGCCAGTTATAAGGCGGTCATGGAGGGGAAATACAAGGTCCGTGAAAACTATCTAGATTGCGACAGTCTTATCGAGAACGGTATGTTCTTGTGTGGCAGCGCCGAAACCGTAGCCGCCAAGCTTGAGGAATACCAGAAGGAAATGGGCTTCGGAAACATCGCACCCATGCTGCAATTTGGCACGCTTCCAAAAGAGCTGACAGAGAAAAACCTGCGCCTATTTGCTGAAGAGGTAATACCCAAGGTCAGACATCTCGGCGTCGATATGGAGACCTTGGCAGCCGAATAAACCGCCAGGCCGATTATCTCGGCAAAACGACCAAGTTGAGATTTTTTAGGGTTTCCGTTTTTCCCTAAAATTCAACTGCGAGAATTTAGGCAATCTCTGGTTGCAGTTCGTGCCAACCAGCGGCCCGTTCATATGCATGCGCCACCTGCAACGCTCGGGCTTCATCCCAGCGGCGGGCGACGAATTGGGCGCCGATGGGCATACCGCTCTCTTGAAAGCCACAACGCACAGACACGGCTGGATGATCTGTGAGGTTAAAGGGTACATTAATCATTGGTGCCGCCAAAAATGGAAATGTTTCATCTGAGTCCATTGGAGCGGCGGGCACCAACATAGCAGGCGCGACTAACACATCACATTTCTGAAAAACATTATCTACTATAACCGCCAATTCATTGCGACGGCGCTGCGCCTGCAGATAATCCGACGATCGGACGAAGGCACCCAACATCATCCGATTACGTGAAAGTGGCCCGAACTCACTCCATCGGGTCTTGAGTTTTTCCTCGTGAATAGCATAAGCCTCTGCCGGCAACATTAGGCGTCCAACTGCATGGAAATCCATCAACTCCGGAAGATCAGCAGTAACCACCTGTGCGCCTAAATCCTCCAAAACCACCACGATTGCGTCGAAAGCAGCCCGGATGTCATCAGGCGTATCATAGTCGTCGTAATAGAAACGTTTCGCGATGCCGACAGTCAGCCCTTCCAGCCGGCCAGTCAAACCTCCAACATAGTCTGGGACCAACTCATCAGCAGAAAGCTGATCACACGGCTCGTATCCCGCCATGGTCTGCAGCATCAGAGCGCAATCCTCTGCGGTTCGCGCCAACGGGCCGACGGTATCAAGCGAAAAGGTTAAAGGCACTACCCCTGACGTTGGCACACGCCCGATGGTAGGCTTGATACCCGCAGTGCCGCAGAGCGCCGCGGGTGTTCGGATAGACCCACCCGCATCGGATCCAACAGCGCCAAGGCAGAACCCCGCCGCGACCGACGCTCCACAACCGGACGAAGAGCCACCAGTTGATTTACTCGGGTCCCACGGGTTGCATGCTGGTGGAAAAAGAGCATCGTAGGTGGGCCGCCCGCCAAACGCGAATTCGTAAGTATCGACAATACCAAGAATTATCGCACCTGCGCCCCGCAATCGCGCAATGACCGTCGCGTCTTCAGCTGCGATATTTCCCTCCAACACCCGAGAATTAGCAGTGCAAGCTTGACCGCTTACCTGCACAACATCCTTCACGGCAAGGGGAATACCGTCTAGAACACCACGTGTATTTCCCGCCGCTCGGCGCACATCGGAGGCGGCCGCCGATGACAATGACTCGTCACGCAGGACCTTATGAAAAGCATGTATCTCACCATCAAACGCGTCAATCCGACTAAGGCATTGTTGGGTCAGATCAACGGCCGTTAGATCACCTGCAGCCAAAAGACGGGAAGCATCCGCAATTGTTGGTGGGAAAGACGACACTATTTCTTTGGCTTTCGTTGATGTGGGGTCGGGGCAAATGAAGGCATTGGCTTAGCCGTCCAGTCCCGTTCGGGATTGCGAACTCGATCAGCTAAATTGCAAAGGGTTTCATACGCTCTACGCAATTCAGAACGCTCGGCATCGGAAACTGGCACACCCGAAGCAACAAGTAAGCCTTCAAAGTCTTTATCCCGATTGTTCATTCATCGTTTCCAATAGGGCGGCCTCGCAACCTCTTAATCCTGCCTCGCCGAAGTTTCTCATCAGCGCGCCGTTTCCTCGCCGCCTTGCCAGGTTTTGTTGGAACACGATGCTTGGGTCGCATAGACGCCTCTTCAATCATATTAAGGAGCCTTTCCAACGCGTCGCGACGATTAGCATACTGAGTACGATAGCGGTCAGCCGTAATTACTATTTTACCATCCTTGGTCCGCCTACTTCCTGCATTACGGAGCAGCCTTTGCCGGACACATTCAGAAAGCGAGGTTGACTTGCAAACATCAAAGTGCAGTTGCACCGCTGTCGCGACCTTATTAACGTTCTGACCACCCGGGCCGCCAGCACGTATAAACCTCTCTTGGATTTCGTCCTCTCGTATCGATAGTTTGTCATTAATCCGTATCATTGGCTTATTGTACAACGTCATTTGATTGCGCGTTACTTGAGATACCAAACCCTATCATTAAAGATCCGAAACTATATCTCATCAACGACGGCATAATACCGCGACCCAAACTGATGCCACATCCCCCAAACCAAGAAAACCACCTTCGCAATTAGCAGTAGAGCAAGATTTGACGCAACACGTCGATTTAATACGCTGGAGGAAGTCTCTCTTTGGTATCGACAACTACATTAACTAGATACGAGGAGGATACCGAGACAACCTACAAATCGATATTCAATCAGAAATACTTCTCAATCTAGCGCCTGCAGAAGCCCTTTATCAATTCTGCCTGCCAATTTTCGACCCTCCAACGATTTGATATTAGCCGGCGCCTTAGGCCCGCCATCAATGCAGGCATCACAGGCATTGATACTAGTAAATGGCACAGGAACAGTTTGCATCGCGGCTTCTAGGCGCTTTAGATCCTCGTCATTTTCAGGTTCGAGAGGTGCACTATTTAAAAGCATTTCGGCTGCCTTCGCGTCATCCCCGCCGGCCTTACGGCGAAGTATATCAAGCCATATAGCCTGGTATTCGGCAGCGCGATGATAATGAGCACAGACACAACATTCTGGGTAATTTAAGAGCCGCGCTTCCTGCTCAACTGTGACCACAGCGGTCTCACAGATATCAGCCACTTCATCCGCTACTGCTCGGGCACGACAAATGTACCACGCGCGATGCTCAGCGAACGCGGCGCGGGTATGTTCGAGATACCAATCCGGGAGTTTGGCACCGGCGCCGGCATCGGCACTAGCATCCCAGAAAGGACCCTCGATGATCTGCAGTTTGGCATCAGACGCGATCTGCAACACTCCTTTAATCCAGTTCTGTTCGTTATAACCGCGGCCAAGCAGCATCACTGGCTTTTCGCCCGCCGCCATCGACAAAAAGTCCAGCGCTTCCTGTGCTCTGATTTCGGAGTTCTGCTCTGCAATTATTAAACGATTGAGTTTCTTAAGCGTATTCCGAAGACGGGATTTGTTCTGCAGGGCCATGGCAGAGCTATAACAATGCCATCACTCCCGCGAAAGGAGGAATTTACAGAGGATATCGACACGGCGTCGTGACCCAAAAGTTTTTCAAATGCGTTACGAATAAAACATTAGCCGCTAGGGGGAACCAGGCTTGAAACACCTGTTGTGAAAATTCGATCTAACCTGCCTCCTTAGACCTGCCTCGAGACAGCAACACGACAAGGGGCACTGATATTACTGCGCCTATAAAAATCAATTTAAAATCATTCAGGAAACCAATTGCCATCGCCTGACGGGCTATCTCGGCATCAAGCAACCTCAGGCCATCGACCGTGAAAATGTCCCACTGCGACGGCAGATAAGGTGGCTGCATCACTTCATTGTACGGGTTTGTGCGTTCAGACAGATAAGCGTGACTGGTCGATTGGGTCCGTGACAGCACGCTAATGACAATTGAGACACCAATGCCGCTTCCATAGTTGCGGAATAGACTGGTAAAGGTGGATGCCTCCGTCCGGAGATGCTCCGCTAGTGTCCAAAACGAAACTGCGGTAAGCGGCACAAAAATAAGCCCAATCCCGATACCGTTGAAAAATGCCGCAAAAACAAACATCCATATACCGACATCAGTAGTGAAAGTTGAGAATAGCCATGCCGAATAAGCAGTGGATGCAAAGCCGATAGCAATCTGTAGGCGCGGGTCCATCCTACCGCTAAGTTTACCGGCCAGAATGAGCCCAAATAGTGAGCCTAGTCCACGCGGCATCATAACCAACGCCGCAGTCAAGATTGGATAACCCCGCGCGTTCTGCAGAAACAAAGGCATAATCACATTCATGGAAAGCACCAAAATACCTAACAAAAACATGAAAAATAAGCCCAACATGTAATTGCGATCGGTCAGAATCGCAGGGGTAATGAATGGGTTTTTTGTCGTTGTGCTATGAGCAACGAAAAGGTAAAGGGCAAGCCCAATTATAACTGCCGTAGCGACAATCAAATCAGAGCCAAACCAACCCTCGCCTTCGCCCCGATCCAACATGAACTGCGTTGCCGCTAATGCGATCGCAAGCGCGATAAATCCAAAAATATCGAAGCGTCGTTCGAGATTTTTTGGCGTCTCTCTGATAAAAAAAATCGCTCCCAAAATACCAAGCAAAGAAAATGGCATCGAAACATAAAACACCCAGCGCCAACTGTATTCGTCGGTTAGCCAGCCTCCAATAACAGGACCCATCACCGGCGCAAACATCACCCCCATACCCCAAATAGACATCGCCTGTGCGTGGCGCTCTCTGGGATAGGAATCCAGCATAAGGGCTTGGCTTATTGGCACCACAGGTGCAGAAAACATACCCTGCAAGCCACGGTAGATCATTATCTCTTCAATGGAGGTGGCATTCCCTGAGAGCACAGAGCATATAGCAAAACCAATCAGAGAGAAGATATAGAGCTTCTTTCGACCAAACCGCCCAGCTAACCAGCCAGTAGCCGACATGGTGATTGCTTGCATCATAAAATAGGTGGTCATTACCCAGGAAACCTGGTCCTGGCTAGCACTCAGTCCTCCTTGCATGTGCGGTAATGCAATAGTCGCAATAGTCATATCGATGATCACGACAGTGGTCGCCATCATTACCGAAGCCGTGACCATATTTCGCTTGAACGCCTTGGAACGTTCGTCAGGTGGGAGGTCGGCAATCATCTCAACACGACACTAATTCTCGGACACACCGACGTTCACAGGCTGTTTCCTATTGAGGCCATGAACATAAACGGTCGGCTGTAGCCAACTGAACCCGAGATGAAAGCGGCCACGAAGACTAGTTATCCGCCATTTCAGCAACTGCGGCACCAATGGCTTGAAAAAGCGACCGATCACGCTCGGTATCGATGGAAACGGATACGGTCATACCGGCACGCAGGGGTAAATCACTTTGGTTGTCTTCGATTTCAAGACGGACTGGCACCCTTTGGACGACTTTTACCCAGTTTCCACTTGCATTCTGGGGGGGCAGGACAGACAGTTCTGCGCCTGTAGATGGGCTGATTGACGATACTTGGGCTTTCCATTCATGATTTGGATAAGCATCGATTATCACCTGCGCAGTCTGTCCTGTGCGCAAATAGGTGAGCTGCGTCTCTTTAAGGTTGGCCTCAATCCATGTTTCTCCAGCTTGGACGATAGGTATGACAGCGTTTCCTTTCTTAACATATTCGCCCACCTGCAAAGAAACCTTTCCCACGATGCCGCCTGCAGGTGCTGATATTCGCGTTCGACGTAAATTCAGCTCCGCCTGCTTACGTCGCGCCAACACCTCCAAAAACATCGGATGTTTTTCAGCAGGCATATCTAATTGGCCGCCAAGCTTAGCTCGGACCTGCTGGATTTTCTGACCAATAGTGCGGGTTGACTGCTGCGCCTGTGCAAGCTTGCGTTCAGCAGCATCATAATTAGCGCGTGATGCAACGCCTCGTTCGATGAGTTTTTTCTGCCGCTGGAACACTCGCCTATAATATCCCGCTTCCTGTTGGGCATCCTTCAATTCGGCTTCCGCGGTGCGATATTCGGCGCGCAACGCATTCAAATTGTTGCGGATCATGGCAAGCTCCGCCTCTGCCTTGGCAATTTCTATCCGATGTTCCTCGGCATCGAGTTCGAATAACAAGTCATCTTTCTCGACAACGTCATTTTCTCGGACAAGAACTCTCACGGCGCGACCGTTGATATCAGAGCTAATCGCGAGGTGATGCGATTTGATATATGCATTTTCGGTGGATATGTAGCGGGTATTCTTAACCCAGTAATGACCACCGGAAACGACTGCTACTGCGGGCACAACGAATAGCAGCGTAAAACGAGCAAGCCCACGTCGGCTTGTAAACCACATATTTATTCCTCCACCGAACGTGTTTGTTCAAGCATCACTGAAAGATTACTTTTGATATTATTGAGGGTCCGATGCAAACGCTTCGCGTCGTCTTGGCTTACTCCCGCGAAAATGGCCATGACAACCTTCTCTGCCTCACTCTGCATTTCCTCCAGCACCGGCCGCGCCGCCGGCGTTAAACAGACAATCTTTGAACGTGCGTCGTCTAGGTCCGGCTGCCGTTTGACCCAACCTTTTGCTTCCAAGCGTTCGATGAGCTTACCGAGCGTTGGTTTTTCAATTTCAAGCGCAATTGCAAGTTCAGTCTGCGTGCAGCTTTTCATGCGGTTTAGTCTCGTCATGACGCGCCACTGCGCCCGTGTTAGTCCCAATGGCTCGACCCGGCGATCGTAAACAGTGCGGATCATACGCGACACATCTCCAATCAGGTATCCTATAGGATCGATCTGCGGCGGTCGGTATCCTGTTTGATTTTTCCGGTCTACACCATTCACAAAGCTTTTCCCGAATAACGTGTGTATAGTAAGTTAACTTACTATAAGTTAGCTTACTATACAATCCATATAATTCAATGAGCGCCACTCAAAATTGCGCGCATTTCATAACTTTAGTTATGACGGTGTTTACCGTTCGAATTCGCAAACTAACAAAGCCCCTAGGAAAACGGGATCAAATCTATATTGAACTCAAATGGCGATAACACCGCGCGGTCTTAAGCAAAAGCGATCAATCTCCAAAAAATATCTGGGAAATCTCATCACACACTTCAATCTTAAAACCGTGCCATTTAGGATAAAGCGCTAAAATTTACACTAAGTGTACGCATACTTATATAAATCCCCTATAATTAAGATAAACTGATAGAGGTAAAATCGGATAAAGCGATGGAAATCATATCGCTATCAAGCGCAATTGGGGCCGAAATTCGAGGGGTTGACCTTTCAAAGGGCCTGGATACGGCGCAGGCTTCGGCTATAGAGAAGGCGTGGTACGACCATATAGTCCTTCTGTTTCGTAACCAGGATCTCAGCATAGAGGCACACAAAGCATTCGCGTCCTGTTTCGGCGAAATTGCTCGACACGAGCGGCCAAAGGCAATCCGCAATGAAGCGGCAGAGTTAGGGCCAAACGTTATGCTAGTCTCCAACATCCGAGAAAACGGCAAACCAATTGGTTCACTCCCCGACGGCGAGATGATGTTCCACTCCGATACGCCCTATCGAGAACATCCAGATAAAGCGACCACCTTGTACGCCATGGAAATCCCGTCTCATGGCGGTAACACCAAATTTGCAAACTGCTATTTAGCCGCTGAGACCTTACCGGATGATGTGAAGGCAACACTTTCGGGCCGCAAAGCCATTCAAGTTTTCGAGTATGGCGCCGTTACGAAAGAAGGAAAATTTGACCGCGAAAATGGCCGCTGGTGGGCCCAACCAGTCTTCCGAAAACATCCGGTAACGGGCAAGACCTCATTATATGTCAGCGAGTTAATGACCGAAGAAGTCGAGGGCTTGGGGGAGGAAGAAGGACGTGCTCTGCTAGATTTCCTGTTCAAACACCAGGCACAGGAAAAATTCCAATACGAACATGTTTGGCTTCCAGGTGATTTAGTAATGTGGGACAACCGCTGCAGCATCCACGCCCGCACAGATTTCCCGGAAACCGAGCGACGCAAACTACGCCGAATGACCATTAAAGATGACCACCCGGTGCTCATGGGTGAACCACCGGGGCTGAGAACGGTAGCTGCCGAATGACAAAAACCACGGCAGGATTGGATATACAGCCCCTCTCTGAAGTAATTGGCGCCGAAGTCAACGGCATCGACCTGTCGGAACCGCTAGACAGTGATACCGTTGCCGCCATTACCGACGCGTGGCATGAACACATTGTACTACTGTTTCGAGACCAGGAAATTGACGCCGACCAGCAAATCGCTTTCGCGGAAAATTTTGGTGATGTCGGTGTGAGGTCTCGACCCGCCGAGCGCCGTCCCGAGGGCGCGGATTACAATGCCTCAATAATGCTCGTCTCTAACGTTAAGAAGAATGGCGAATATATTGGGTCATTGCCGGACGGAGAAATGTGGTTTCACCATGACATGTGCTACGACAAAGCTCCACACAAAGGTACATTTCTTTACGCGATGGAACTACCTTCTAAAGGCGGAAATACTCTATTCGCAAACATGTATTCGGCTTACGAAAAGCTGTCGGAAAATACAAAAGAACGCATTCTAGGAAAGCGTGCACTGCAGATTTACGATTTTGCAACGCGCGAGACAGTAGATATCTCAGACGATATTTCAAAATACAAACACGAAGTCCAGCCGGTTACTATCACCCATCCTGTCACAGGACGCCGAGCGCTTTACGTAAATCCGCTAATTACTGCCCGAATAGAAGATATGCCCGATAGCGACAGCCGTACGATGCTAGACGAACTCTTTGCTTTTGCGAATGACAAATCAATTGCGTACGAGCACGTCTGGAAAAAGGGCGATTTAATGATGTGGGACAACTGGTGTTCGTGCCACGCGCGTACCGACTTTTCAGCCAGTGAGAGGAGGATGCTCCGCCGCTGTACGGTAAAGGGACAGCAGCTGTACGAATAGGGAGACACGAATTGGCATTAAAGATAAATAAGCTATCAGAACATATTGGCGCCGAAATCCGAGAAATTGACCTTAACCTAGATCAAAGCCCAGAAACTATTGCCCTGATCAACCAAGCTTGGTTCGATAACATAATACTCTTGTTCCGTGGCCAGCACTTAGACGCAGAGCGACAGCTTGTCGTCACTAGCTGGTTTGGTGAACCAGGGAAAGTCGCCCGGCCTAAGAAGTTTCACCCAAAAGGGTACGACAAACTCCCGGAGGGCATCATGCTAATTTCCAATATACGAGAAAACGGCGAACCCATCGGAGCATTGCCTGATGGCGAGATGATGTTTCACCATGACATGATGCATGCCGAACTACCACACAAGGCGACGATGCTAAACGCAGTTGAGATCCCCTCTCACGGCGGCAATACCCTTTTTGCAAGCGGATATGCCGCTTACGATACTCTGCCAGATGAACTTCGCCTGCCACTAGAAGGGCGTAAAGCATTTCATCATTATAATTACGGCTCCGTTCAGAAGGGGGATAACAAAGGAACACCTGCGTTTTCTGAATCTGTTCATCCGGTATTCCGCACCCACGATAATACCGGCAAAAAAGCAATTTATGTCAACCGCCTAATGACTGAAGGCGTGGTCGACATGGATCAAGACCAAGCAACAAAGCTATTGAATGCAGTCTTTGATCACGCCGAAGAAGCAAGGTTTGTATACGAGCACGAATGGCGAGTAGGCGATCTTCTTTTGTGGGACAATAGGTGTTCTATGCACGCCCGAACCGACTTTCCGGAAACAGAACGCCGGCTGCTTTTGCGCACTACAGTGCTAGGCGACGCGAAACCGTTTTAGGAAGTACACACGAAATGCTCAAGATTCTTACAGAAGATCAAGTTACTGCGTGGCACTCTGATGGATGCATATTCCCAGTCCGCGCAGTAGACCCCGAAAAGGCGCAGGACAATCTTAAGCGGTATCTAGAGCTTGAACAAAAGATCGGCGAAGAGCCGCAGAACCGTTTCAAGATAAAAGCACATTTACCATTCCCCTGGATGTGGGACATTATTCGCAACAAAAATATCCTCGACGCTGTGGAAGACATAATTGGTCCCGACATCCTCTGTTGGGGTTCATCGTTTTTCACCAAAAATGCTCATGACAAACGCTTTGTCTCTTGGCACCAAGATTCTACCTATTATGGACTGTCGGAGCGAGCAACCCTCAGCGTCTGGTACGCGTTTAGCCCATCGAATATAGAATCGGGATGTATGCGTTTTATTCCGGGAACCCACAATCAAGGTCTCTACGAACATGATGAAACTGGCAATTCTGACAACTTACTTATGAAGGGCCAAACTATTAACGGCGTCGATGAAGAGAAAGCCGTTGACGTTGTTCTCGATCCCGGCGAATTCTCCATCCACCACGAAGCGGTGGTGCATGGATCCAATCCCAACAACGCCAACCACCCGCGCATCGGTATATCAATTCACTATATCGCGCCACATGTGCATCAAGTGTTATTGAAAAATGCAACCGCAACCCTCGTCCGCGGCGCAGATCGCCATGGTCACTGGGCAGAAGACCCGGAACCAAAGGAAGATTTCGATCCTGTTTGCCTAAAAGCGCTTGACGCGACCTATGGTGAATATCTGACTGGAGCCGGAAAGTATTGACGTTGCCCTATAACAGAACCGCGCCGTTTGAAACACCGATTAGAGTAACCCCTAGTGGGTAAAATCTCCCAGCGCTTAACTAGTCCCGCGAACGTATCAACCCCACAAATTCAGCGATGTTAAAATTCTTGAGCGACGAACAGCTTTCCAACTGGAAACGCGATGGAGCAGTCTGGCCCATCGACCTGCTAACGACTGCTGAGGTTAACGATTTGGCACAACGGCTTGAAATTCTCGAGGCCTCCATTGGGGTCGAGGCGCAATCTAAATTTCGCATCAAAGCCCACCTACCTTTTCCGTGGCTTTGGGACTTAATTCGAAATCCGCGGCTCGCCGATATCATTGAAGACCTTTTGGGCCCTAATATCGTGTGTTGGGGTTCATCTTTTTTTACCAAGAAACCCCATGACCCGCGTTTCGTTTCCTGGCACCAGGACTCAACCTATTATGGGCTAGAACCACCAGAGTCGATAACAGCCTGGGTCGCATTCACCCCAGCCAACGCGTTGTCTGGTTGTATGAGAATCATTCCAGGTAGTTACAAAGGCGACGCAATTCTACCGCACGAAGAAACCTTCGGGAAAAACAACTTATTGTCACGTGGCCAAACGATACTCGGCATCGACGAAAGTGCAGCGGTCGAAATGCCGCTGCAACCCGGTCAAATATCCGTCCACCACAACAAAACGATACACTCTTCTAGACCCAACAAAGCCGATTGGCCGCGCGTCGGGTTCGCAATCCATTTTACAACTACAGACGTCCATCAAACTCAGTTTGCCAACCCTCTGGCCATCCATATCCGAGGCGACGATCCGGAGGGTAATTGGATCGAAGATCCGTACCCAGAATATGAATTATCACCGGCGAGTGTGAAGGCTTGCGAAGATTATTGTAAAAGATACCGCTCGGCGATAGCGGCGCGAATCTAGAAGCAATGGTCCTGTAAATTGCAGGACGCAAAATCAAACTTTGGTTTTTAAACGTAACGGCCTTTTACTACAGCACACGCGGGACCTGTCGCTTCATTGCCTTAAAATACAAAACAAGCTAATCACTTCGCACCGCTGTTAATAGCGCAACACCATAGTAGTCTGGCACGCTAATTCTATAACTCTTCATGAACGTCGAGACATTTTTTTATTTAAACTGTGCCGGAGACCCGGCTGCCCGCGGCATCGTGTTCAAGAAGTTTTTCCTCAACACCCAGCACCGCATGCTTTAGCCTGGAGCCATGGCACTACCTGAACTAAAAACCGTGGATATTGGCGGTACGCCAATTTCGATCCGGGACACCGCTCCAACTAACGATGATAACAAGCCAGTAATAGTACTACTACACGGGTTGGCAGGATCGTCCCAGACTTGGGCGTTCCAGTTCCGCACCCTATCTGAGTACTTTCGGATCATCGCATGGGATATGCCAGGTTACGGAGTGTCGGGAGGGTTCGTGAGGGAGAACCCAACAGTTGAACACTATGCCCATGCTTTATCCGCGATGCTCGATTCGATCGGTGCCTTTAGGTCTCATATTGTTGGTCAATCGGTAGCGGCCCTTATTGGAGCGGCGTATGCAGCTGAATATCCCGACCAAACACTGTCGTATACATTCTGCCAAGGATTAACAGGCCTTGCTGGCTTACCGGAGGATGAACGCAGTAATCAACGGAAACAACGCCTGGAAACTTTGCGTAAAATGGGCCCCGAGAGCTTTGCTGAGGAAAGGGGTCGCTCGTTACTTGGACCTCAAGTGATGCCAATGGTTGCAGAACTTGCTTTAACAATTATGAAACGCGCGCCACTGAAGGCAATGTGCCAGGCTGTAGAGATGATGGCTCAGACTGACTTTTATGAGATTGCGCCGCGCCTTGTTTGCCCCTCGTTGGTAATCGTCGGTTCTGAAGACCCAGCCTCGCCGCCAGAGATGGGATATAATGCCCGCAAAGCGTTGGGGGATGGACCACAGGAAACCATAGAGGGCGCTGGCCACTACGCATGCATGGAAAACCCCGCCGCATTCAACGCGGCACTGAGAGATTTTGTAATATCGACAAATCTCTAAGTATGCACTTATCCGATAGCGTCTACCCGTTCGCCCCACTATCGATACTCAAATCCGGCCGCCACGCAGATATGCAATATCTTTGATTATACGAGAAAACCCATACAATAACTTTATGCCAGTTCACTCCGTTCCATCTGCCCCTGACAAACGTAGATACCGGTCGATTGCCGCACTCCTTAAAAGCCATGCCGACAAACATGGTGAGAAACCATTTATCGTGTCGGTCGACGAGGGCGGACGAAACATCACGTTTAACGAGCTTTGGAGACTATCAAACCGGATGTCTCGCTTTCTTGCCGACCGAAATATCATACGCGGTGGGCGAGTTGCAGTGTTGTCGGACAACCGGCTGGAGCTGCCTGTTCTTTATTTCTCGCTACTGCGCTACGGGGCGGCATTTTGTACCATCAACGTCGAGGTAAATGGCGCAAACCTGCGAGAAATGCTGGCGCGCATTAACCCAGAGCTAATTCTTTATCACCAAGATCTGGAGCTTGGTCTACCGCAAGATTCTAGCCTCAACCTTATTCCATTCGGGATGTGCGACACCGCCGGTGATAACGCGTCTGACAGAGGTCTCTTCGAAACATTGAAAGGATACAGCGATGACGACGATGCACCCGATGCCGGTGCCGAACCGGACGACCTCTGCGTATTGAGTTTTACCTCAGGCACATCAGCTGCACCCAAAGGCGTAATGCACCGTTTCGGCAATTATTTCTGGATCGCGGATCAGACTATCGACATGTGGAAGCTGACCGGAAAAGACAGAATACTAGAATTTCGCTCACTGAGCTGGGCATCCTCACACATGCTATGCCTAATGCCAGCGCTGCGCACGGGTGCAACAATTCTACTCGCCAATAGATTTTCCCGGTCACAGTTCTTCAACTGGTTGCGTAATTACACACCTACGATGGTGATCGGTGTGCCGGCCGTGATCAACATGCTTTTAGAGAGCGAACCAGACCCAAGAGACGTTGCAGCGACCAAAAAACTGCGCTTTATGTCTTCATCAACTGCACCTTTAATGGTTGAACAACACAAACAATTCGAAAGCACATACGGAGTTGAACTTGTTCAACTATACGGCATGAGCGAGGGTGGTATAGTTGCTAGTAACCATGTCGGAGAGCGACGCATCGGTACTGTGGGCCGTTCGGGGCTCTATCAGAACCTGCAGATAGTTGGACTGAACGGCAAGCGTCTCAACACAGGGGAAATCGGCGAGATAGAAATTGGGGGCGCACAGCCAGCCAGCGGATATCTTCTCGCTGACGGAACAATCGAAAAGATCGAACGCCTAAAAACCGGCGACCTCGGGTATCTAGACGACGACGGATTTCTAGTAATAACCGGCCGCGCCAAGGACATCATCATTCGGGGTGGCGTAAACATCGCACCGCTCGAAATTGATCAATGCTTATGCGCCCATCCAGATATTCGCGAGGCAGCAACCATTGGCGTACCGGATAAGGTATACGGCGAAAAGCCGGTAAGCTTTGCATCACTAAGGCCTAAAGCCAAAGCATCTGAGGCAGATATATTGGCCCATTGCGCCAATTTGCTCGCTAATTTCAAGATGCCCTCGGAATTAATACTTATAGACGATGTACCTAAGAACAACCGCGGTAAGGTTGACCGAAAGTCGTTGGCAGAATTGTGGGAAAAAAATTATTCCAATGATTGAATCAAAACACTAATTCTGGACATCGATATATAGGTCGGTCAAATCGAAATCCCGATAACTATTTATGGCCCTGTTTTGACCACTGTTATATACGGGTTAATTAAACCAGGCATCGGTGAAGCACTTTTAAAGCAGATCGAAAACATCAAGATCATAGAAACCCAGGCACGTGGGACTCAAAACACAGAAAATCTCGTTAATCAGAAGCCTAACAACGCATCAGAAATACGTGTGGATTAATGCGGTCTCCGCTTTGTGTAATATTTTTGGGTGCAGCTATTTCCAAAACGGTAGAAGCGATTATTGCTTCCCAAAGATATACACGCAACGATGTTGGATCTATTAACAGTTCAGCTAAAACCCCTTTCGATGCCGAAACTCACAGTCACGCCAATTTGAACTCCTGCCAGTCGTCGCGGCTAAATCGGTCAGACACTAGCAGCAGGCAAAGGAGACCGGCCGCGGATCAAATCTGATACTTTTTCTGCTATCATTATCACGGGTGCATTTGTAGCGCCGCCTATCAAATCTGGCATCACCGAAGCATCCACTACGCGCAATCCGTCGACACCACGCACTCTTAATTCCGCATCAACTACAGCGAATGGGTCGTCTGTTACTCCCATTTTGCAGGTCCCTACAGGATGATGCACTGTCCCCATGGTTGCACGGATATGTGTATCGATTTCTGCATCTGATGTCTTATCCGCTCCAGGAAGAATTTCATCGCCGCCAAATTCTTTTATCTGTGGCGATGCGACTAATTCTCGCGCCATTCGTAAACCGCGGCGCATCGTTTCCCATTCCTCTGGTGTTTCAAAAAAATTTTGATGAATCTGGATCGGATCTCTGGGGTCAGCAGACGTTAAAGCGACGTACCCACGGCTGGTTGGGCGCATTGGCATGATCCTTACGGAAAACGAATCGGAAAATGCTTTTTTAAAAGGCGGCAGCCAGGGAGATGCCGTCGTGGTCGCACCCATCCAGAACAGCATCTGTATATCAGGGACCGTGAGATTTGGGGATGTTTTGAGGAAGGCGGTAATACCGAATGGAAGATCTGCGGCAAAGCCACCCTTACCAAAATAGGCGCGGATTAGCGACGGCACTACCCGGTCAAATCGCATATTACGTTGAAATGGCCCGCCGTCATTGCGACGAAAAATAAAGGCGGAAGACGTGTGGTCGGCAAGATTTTGTCCAACTCCGGGCAAAGGAGCAACTACATTGATCCCATGCTCCCTCAAATGCTCAGGATCACCGATCCCAGAGAGCATTAGCAAATGCGGTGAATTTATGGAACCACCTGAAAGTATCACTTCTCGTGCAACGCGCGCTGAGAGAGAACGACCACCACGTCTATAGTTAATGCCCGTTACTCGACGGCCTTCGAAATTAATTCGGCGAACCAGGGCTCTGGTTTGAACAGTCAGGTTAGGGCGCTTCAGCGCCGAGCGGAGATAAGCAGCGGCGGCGCTCCACCGTCGGCCATTTTTTAATGTCGCCTGCATACGAGCAAAACCATCTGGGTTTTCCCCGTTGTAGTCTTCCGTGAACGGATATTGCGCATCGCTCGCAGCTTCTAGAAAAGCCTCACACAATGGATCCTCAAATGTCGTCTTTCGGACTGTAAGCGGCCCACCTGCGCCACGCCAATTATCAGCGCCACCCTCCCAATCTTCAGAACGACGGAAGTAGGGCAACACCTCAGCATAAGACCACCCGGATAGCCCGGACATAGCCCAACGATCATAGTCTGTTGGATGTCCATGATAATATGCCATCGCATTGATCGACGATGATCCACCAATCACTTTGCCACGTGCGCATTCAATGCGTCGGTTGTCCATAGTCGATGATGGTTCGGAAAAATACATCCAGTCGTGTAGGCGTTTTTGAAGGATACGCCCCCATCCAAGAGGGATGTGTATCCACGGATCCCGGTCCCAACCACCGGCCTCAAGGAGTAAAACGTGTACATTTGGGTCTTCGGTTAGACGCCCTGCCAAGGTGCATCCCGCCGACCCGGCTCCTACGATAATGTAGTCATAGAAACCCTGTGCGCTCATCTTTTTACCCAGGCCATGTACCAGATATACCAATTATTGCAGGAGATCGCCGGAACGACCCACTCAGATAAGCTAACTTGATCATGGTCGCCTCTCGTGGGTTTTAAGCAAAGGCTATCTAGCCACGTAATTATCGAAACGGACACTGCAGCAAAATTCCAACGAACAGCCCTCTTACAATAACGCGACAGATAAAAGCCTCGGAGCCATTTCAGTAAACTAGGACGCAGTGCTGGCTGACAGGACACGATTGGAGAGCCCTACCCGGATCCATCCTGATCCTGATTCTCCATACCCTCGCTTCGAGGAAGCCTTTGGATGAAACAGAACCACTGCGAAGCGTTTTCTTGGCTAAGCCCTACTCCGCCGCTATCCTATGATCGCCGATCACATCTTCAAGGCTGTAGCTGTCAAGGATTGAGTCAACTAGCTTTGCTGAACGATCCCAGTCATAGGTGCGTAGTGCATGATTGCGTGTAACGAATTGAGCACCCGCATAAAACATCTCGTATTGTGTGTGACGGCTGGCAAATTCCGAACCGATCGCATCCCAAGCCAGCTTCATAAACTTAACCTTTTCCTCGGAAGAGCCGAGTGCAGATTTTTGAGTGGCATTTATATACTTGTTCAACTCGGGGTTAGCGAAATCTTCAGCGGAGGACGGCAACATGATAAGTCCACCGCCTGCCAGTTCACGCATTGAGGTAACAAATTCTGGATAAAGCTGTTGCGTAAGTACCTGCGCAGTATACATCAAGTTGCGGTCAGGCACATAATAACCGTTGTACATGCTGCCACCGGACTCCATGCCGTACACAAGACCCTCCACCATCGCCGCTTGGGCAGCTAGATGACCCAGTTTTTCGGCGACAGCTGGCATGCCGCTTGTACCAATAGTTTCGGTGATACGGCGAGCAATTCCTACTTGGAACTGCATCTTCACCATAAGGCGCGTCATAGCCTGATAGTTTTGCATATAGTGAGCGTATGTATCCTGGAACTGGGCACGAGCAGTATCTGTGTCTTTGTAGATAAATACACGGTCCCACGGCACTTTCACGTCATCGCAATAGACGAGCGCGTCATTCTCGTCGAACTGAGATGACAACGGGTAGTCATAAGTACTAGACGCTGACTCTTCGTAGGACCGGCGCGACATTATCTTCAACCCCTTAGTATTCATAGGGATGGCGAAGGAAATCGCATATTTTTCCTCGCCTGGCTTAAGGGGCTGAATGTTCGCAAACAGAACCTCATTCGCCATAATCGACCCGGTACCAAGCATTTTTGCGCCACGGACCGTGATGCCCTCTGCATCCTCATCGACCACGGCGGTTGCATAACACTCACCATCTTGCTCACCGGTCGATTTCGTGCGATCCGATTGTGGATTTATAATGACGTAAGTCATGTAGTGATCAGCATCGCGAGCGTATTGGAAGTAATCTTTAAGCGCAGCAGCCCGTTCTTTCGAATGATTTTCGAAAACAGGCATACCCATAACCTGTCCAACCATCGACGAGGCGATGTGATCGGGCGACCTTCCCAACCAGCCGCCGGAGAGACGCGACCAACCCTCTATTGCCCGTCGCCGCGCCACCAATTCTTCATAAGACTTGGTTAACTGCCAGCAGCGATTTACGCGCTCACCTGACGTTGGACTCTCGAAGGTCATCCATTCAATGTTCTCAGGGTCCGCCTGAAAATCATATAGCCGCGCCGCCGCGGCAACGGCGTTTTTGTAAGCAGGATGGGTAGTGACATCATCGACTTTCTTGCCGTCCAGAAATACCTCTCGACCATCACGGAGAGATTCAAGGTGCTGAGCGCCTGTCTTAGCCATTATCGCGGACTCCCTATGGAAAATAATATACAAAGTATACTATTTTAGTTTACAATTACGAGTCAATAAATGATCGGTTAAGGATTGTGAATTCTTGGATGCATGTCGAAAGAAATTGAAGTTTCCGAAACCACTAATCAGAAAGAGCTAGGCAAGAAAACGTCGACGAGCGATGAGCCGGCAGCTACGCCGCTTACAGTATCACGGAACGAGCTTCTAGCCGACGGCACCGATCAGATGTTTCGGCAGTTGGTTCACGATATATTTGCGTTCAACGCAAGGCACGCGGCAATCCGCGACGGCCATGCTCGTCGGATAGGTCTTGCCGGTATTGAATACACAATCTTGATTTCAGTGGCGCGACTCAGCCGTGAAGGCGATGTCAACGTTAAGGCACTGGCGGACCATTTACACGTCAGCACCGGCTTTATTACTAACGTGACGCGCAAGCTGCAGCAGATCGGTCTGATCGAAAAAGCAACTGATGATACAGACCGCAGGCGAACAGTTTTGACCGTCACGGACAGAGGCCGTGAAGGGCTCGCAAAGTTAGCGCCATATCAACGAAAAGTTAACGACGTAGAATTTGGCTCATTGAGCGCGCAGGATTTCCAGCAGCTTAGTCGTATCATTGCTAGCTTAGTGGGCAGCAGTGAACAAGCAGTGAGCCTTCAAAGGCATCTTGAAAACACGGAGAGATCCTAATCAGCAGAAAAATGGCGAAACGTGTATGTTGTGTCCTTATTTCAGTATAGTTGTAATTTCTGGACAAAATAAATTTTTCTCCCACATCCTAGTAACCAACGCCTTAAGCACTCAACGAGGTCCTAGACAACCGGATCACGCGCATCCGGCGCTGTAGTAATCCAATCGCGCGTTTCACATTTAACTCGGTATCTTGAAAATGCTTTTCAAAAGTGGCCTTGCCGCACTATCAAAGTCACCTTCTGTGTTGACAGGACTGGTCATCGCCGTCGTCGCAATGTTTCTTTTCTCCCTTACACACACGTCTGTGCGCCTGATGTCGGACACTATGACTGCATTCCAGATTGTATTTTGGCGTATGCTCTTGAGCATGGCGATGCTAATGCCTTGGTACGCATGGCAGGGTTTTGGCCTCCTGAAAACCCGTCGACCAGGCATGCATGCTCTGCGGGCCGCCGTAAATTGCGGGGGCATGCTACTCTGGTTCTTCGCGATTGCGGTTGTGCCGCTCGGTAAAGCGGTGGCTATCCATTTTGTGTTGCCAATATTTGTGATGGTGCTCGCCGTCATTGTCCTGCGAGAGCGAGTAGGCATCCGACGAATGTCGGCAGCGCTGGTCGGCTTTGGCGGGGTCCTCCTTGTACTGCGCCCGAACGAATTTGGCATTGGCTGGCCAGAGATAATGATCCTAGGGTCAGCACTTTGTTACGCCACAACAGTTATTTTTCTCAAATACATGGTAAAAAGTGAAACACCACTCGCCCTCACCTTTTACACAAATTTCTTTATTTTATTGTTCACTATCCCGCCAACAATATGGTTTTGGGTACCGCCCTCGGTAGACGATATTTTTCCTATACTAGCTATCGGCGTAACCGGGACTTTCGCACCACTGTTGTACACGACCGCTTTGCGTATTGCGGATGCAAGCATCATTGCCGCGACTGATTTTCTTCGTCTGCCAATTACAGCAGGTCTAGCATTTGCTCTATTTGGCGAGGTGCCAGATATTTGGGTTTGGATCGGAGGCGGCATCATTTTCTTAAGCACTTGGTACATTGCTGTTCGAGAAAGTCGGCTAGAAAAATCCCGCAAAGATCAGATAAAGGCCCGTTGATGCACACTCTAATACGTTGGTTTGCGGCAAGGCCGGCCAACGTCCGCGGCCTCATTTGGTGCTTACTCGCGGCGATCACGTTCATGTCAATGGTAATGATTGTGCGCCGACTTTCGACAGAGTTTAACGCGGGTGAACTAGCCTTCTGGAGAGCATTATTTGGGCTGCTCTTGCTTGCGCCGGTCTTGATGCGAACGGGCGCTAAAATTTTTCGCACTAAAAAGATCAGCCTACACGTTTTGCGCAACCTAATGCACTTCGTTGCGATCGCTGCATGGTATTACGCCATCTCGGGCATCAACCTTTCTGTGGGCATGTCTTTGCAGTTTTCTGTCCCAATAATCACCATAATACTGGCTATTGTATTTTTGGGTGAACGTGTAAGTGCGGCGCGATGGGCAGCAACGGCCGCGGGGTTTGCAGGTGTGCTGATCATCCTGCGGCCGGGGATCGAGCCCGTCACAATCTTTGCGATTGCCGCGATGGTTGCCGCAGTGGGATATGCCGGCGCGAATATTGCCACCAAGATGCTAAGCCCGGACTCAAACAGCGATACTATCGTGTTCTACATGAACGCGATCCATCTACCGCTGGCATTAGCTACGGCAATGTTAATGGGTGGATTTTCAATTCCGTCATTAGGACAGTTGCCATGGTTAGTGGGCGTCGCCGCGAGTGCAACGCTAGCACATTGGCTGCTAGCTCAAGCACTGGCGCAAGGAGACGCCAGTGTGGTTATTATCGGAGAATTCTCGAAACTGCCATTGGTCACGATAGGAGCATTTTTATTTTTTGGTGAAGCCCCAGTGGTTTGGGCCTGGCTGGGCGGGGCTATTGTCTTCGCGACGACCTTGTATATCGTTCGCCTTGAGACCCGAGCTGCGAAAACAACAGTTATGACGCCCGACTAATCCTGGATCAGAATACAACCTTTATGGCAAAACTCGGCACACAAACAGATCAAACGCCACAAAACGCTATCCTTGCTGCTGTCTGGGTGCTGGGGACTGTTGCATCTTTCGTTCTAATGATGGTTGCAGTGCGTGAGCTTTCCACCCACATGTCTAGCTTCGAGCTGCTTTCATTCCGATCAATTATTGGTATTCCAATTATGTGTTTGGTAGCCTGGCGGTTGGGTTTCAATAGGATAAAAACCCAACGAGCCAGAATGCAAATTGGGCGGAATGTAGTTCATTTTGGCGGCCAATGGTGCTGGGTCATTGGCATAACGCTGCTGCCAATGGCCCATGTGACTGCACTCGAATTTACCATGCCGATGTGGACAGCAATTATCGCTATTTTATTCCTGGGTGAAAAAGCTAAATCACACCGGATTATTGCCATCATTGTAGGCCTAGTAGGGGTTATGGCTATTCTGCGCCCGGGCTTTGAAATAATCACCGAAGGCGCGCTTGTAGTCCTTCTAGGTGCTCTCCTCTTCGGCGCATCTAATGTAATGATGAAATCCCTCACAGCAGATGATCAGCCCTGGGTGATTGTGTTTTGGATGCAAATCATTCAATTACCACTCGCGCTTCTGCCGGCGGTTTTTTACTTTGAATGGGTGTGGCCTACATTGGCAGACACACCGTGGCTTCTCGCGATCGGGCTAACTGGTATGTCAGCACACTTCTGTCTTGCTCGAGCCTTCCAGCTCGCAGATGCCACCTTCTGCATGCCAGTTGATTTTGTACGCCTACCTCTCACCGCCCTAATAGGATGGCTCGTTTACTCGGAGGGTGTCAGCGTCTGGGTACTGGTCGGCGCATTCCTAATATTTGGCAGTAATTATTATGCTGTCTGGCGCGAAACGGGGCAAGCAGACCGGTAATGCCCCCTTTATTGCAGGCAGTTTTATGGTTTGGTGGAACCATGACCGGCTTTGCCGGCATGGCGATAGCCGCACGCAGCCTTCACGCCGAAATGTCGACATTTGAGATTTTATTTTTTCGCAGTCTAATTGGAGTGCTCGTTGTTCTACCTTTCATTGTCCGCGCTGGTTTTGTTGATATCAAGGTGCAGAAATTCCACTGGCATCTGGGGCGGGCGATCGTACAGTTCGGAGCGCAAATTTGCTGGATGTACGGGATTGTGCATTTAACCCTATCCGACCTTACGGCAATAGAATTCTCTGTTCCAATTTTCACAGCTTTACTTGCCGTACTATTCCTCGGAGAGCGCATGTGGCGGCATAAATGGATCGCCACAATTTTAGGGTTCGCAGGAGTTCTTATTATTCTGAGGCCAGAAGGATCCGCATTTAACCTCGCGGGACTAGTAATGATTTTAGGTTCTTTCCTTTATGCCGGCTCCGGAGTGTTGGTAAAATTCCTGACACGCACGGAGTCGCCACAGGGCATTATATTCTGGATGAACCTTCTGCAGCTCCCAGCCGGTTTGCTGCCAGCTATACTTATCTACGACTGGGTAACACCGAGCCTTACAGATATCCCTTGGATCCTAGTTTGGGGCCTATCTGGTTTGTGGGCCCATTACACTATGGCGCGCGCACTTGCTTTAGCCGACATCACTATCGTTTTTCCTTTAGATTTTTTGCGTCTGCCAGCGATGGCTGTTATCGGCTATCTATTATATGCTGAAGCGCTGGATCCTTGGACCGCTGTTGGCGCGCTAGTCATTTTTGCCGGCAACTGGTATAGCGTCCGCGAAGAATCCCGTCGCGGATCTTCTCTCAGACATTAAATCCTCTTGAACTAGACAGTAATCAGCTCGATACCCGGGCGATTAACAGGGCAAGTGCGAGGATAATAAAAATTATCTTCACCCAATATATCCGATGCCTTCCGGCAAAGGGAGTAGTAGCGAGCCAAGGATTGGTCTGTCCTGGGTTTTGAGTGCCATCTTCCAAGTAACGTAAATCCTCTCCGCAGGCGCGACATTCGTTAGGAAAGGCAATTACGTTCTTGCCGCAATGTGGGCAGTCAATCCAATTATCAACCATCAATAACGCTCAAACTGTCCCTTCCCAAATAGTACAGCGCGTGATTTATCTGTCATCTCTTTAGATCCGCGCCTATCAGCCAATAGCTCCATGCCTTTTTGAACACCTTTACGTTTAGACATCGTATCGAACCAGCGTTTTACATTTGGAAACTCCGCTTTGTCGATGCCCTGACGCCGCGACGGACGCAC
This sequence comes from uncultured Alphaproteobacteria bacterium, assembly GCA_913046035.1. Classification (GTDB taxonomy): domain Bacteria; phylum Pseudomonadota; class Alphaproteobacteria; order MPNO01; family UBA830; genus UBA830. The sequence continues at coordinate 46,935 of CAJWSW010000007.1, forward strand.
CCAGGGCCAGCAGGCCATATCTGCAATAGAATAATCATCACCGCCGAGCCACTCAGTCTCGCCAAGACGTTCATTCATCACACCGTAAAGCCGACGGACTTCTTTAGAATATCTTTCGACGCCGTACGGCACATCGACACCGCCCATAGATTGACGAAAATGATGAGCCTGCCCCGCCATCGGGCCAAGGCCACCTTTCTGCCACATTAGCCACTCCAGCACTAACTTTCGCGCACGAAAATCTTCAGTCCCAGGTAGAAAGCGCCCCTCTTTCTCAGCAAGATACATAAGGATTGCGCCGGTTTCAAAAACCGGTATTGCCTCGCCGCCGTCGAACGGATTGCGATCCACGATCGCAGGTATTCTGTTGTTGGGACTTATCTTTAGGAATTCGGGCGCAAATTGGGCTCCGCTATTAATGTCAATGGCCACAATTTCGGTCTCAAGCCCTAGCTCTGAAATTAAAATCGATACTTTGTGACCATTAGGCGTCGGCCATGTGTATTGAGTGATCACAACAAACTCGTCACTCTACGTTGCACCATTAGTGACCACCTTTTCGCTCGAAGACAATGACGTAATAGCTAGCGCAGAAAATCACTAGCGCTCCTATCCAAGTATAAAGATCGGAGCTTTCACCAAAAGCTAGCCAGCCGATAATAGCAGCTGTAATGAGCCGGGAGAAATCAAATGGTTGGACCACGCGAGCATCGGCAATAGAAATTGCCCGGGTTATCGCATACTGACCGAGCAAAGCGAAAACCCCAACTCCAATTATGGCAGGTCCGTCGGCCCAGGTAGGCGCGGTCCAATAAAACCAGGCCGGTATAGAGGAAAAGACAAACATAAGAATGCTTACATAAGCCACGATAACGGCAGCAGAGTCTGTCCGGGATAAAGTCTTCATGCAGGTATTAACCCCTGCGAATAAAATGCCGGTTGCGAGTGCGGCTAGCATGCCTAGGTTTATTTCCTGAAAACCTGGCCGCAGTATGATTATTGCTCCGGCGAAAGCGGCCGCAATCGCTGCCCAGGTCCGCGGTCCTGCGCTCTCGCCAAGGATCAGTACGGCGAGAAGGATGGTAAAGATCGGCTGAATGTACAGTAAGGCAGTATAATCCGAGATGGGGATTATGCTGACCGCATAGAACCAACACATCATACCGCCGTAAGTAAGACAGGCCCGCATAACGTGAATTGGAAAAACGGTCGTCTTCATGACTGAAATGCCTTTGCGCGCGACCAACGGCATAATAAAAAAAATTGCAATAACGGCGCGCATAAAGGCAAGTTGCGCGGTGGAATAATCAGCTGATAAATCGCGAGTACAAACCGACGCTAATGTATAACCGGTCCCCGCAAGGATCATCCATCCGGGGCCAGCTACAAATGGAGGAACACTAGTAAGCACAGACAAAAATCGCGTTTTTAGCGTTTTTCATGCGGACTTTTTTGAAATACCTTAGGCACACTCAACCTTTTGGAACCTTGCGCACGTCCGTGTTCGGTATAACTCCAACTCGACGCTGCTGGTGCGAACGTTCACCGTTAGCAATCCAGTCACCAGAAGCTGCACGCTCGGCAAGCTTGTCCCATTCATCGGACCAGTCACCTAATTCATACCCGTGCCAAGGAACCTCCGGCTTCAGCGGCGGTAGCCCAAGCCTTTCCCAGATCTCCCTTGCATTTTCCATGTATTCGCGTTTCGGAAGCGCGACCGGCGCCATATCTGCCTTCAGTGTAGCATCAATGACGAGCGTCCCATCCTCGGTTGCGCCTGTTTTAGGACCGTGACCGAGCGGGCGGTGTCTAATTAGCTCACAATCCTCAGCAAGATTGGCACGATAACTCATCGCCCAAAACACCGCGTCTAAATTGTTAGGGTCAATATCCTCGTCGACTGCAATTAGATACTTACCAACAGGTTCCTGAAATGACATGGCACCGTACATCCCACGCCAGATTTCTGTGCGCGCTGTGCCGCGTGAGAATTGGATAACAACCACTTTCCGCAAATTAGTCAGTGGTTCGTGCATACCGACACGTACTATGCTTTTGATACCAAGCTGATCGCGAAGATGGTTAAGAAAAAGCGGCTCGTAAGCGACACGCTTAATCACTGAAGACTCAGATGGCGTCACCTGACTAATAATGGAGGTGAATATTGCATTTTTCTTTCGGGTAATAGCAGTCACCTGCAGAACGAAATTATATTCCTCCAGGTTTATGTAACCGTGACTTTCGCCGAACGGACCCTCAGGCTCGAAGTGATTGGGGTCGATTAACCCTTCGACCACAATTTCAGCGTCGGCCGGGATCATGAGGTCAGAAGTCCGGGCCCTGGACACAAGCATCGGCGCGCCCGCAATCGCCCCAGCAACGCCCATCTCGTCAACCCCCTTTGGCAATTTTTGGGGGCCGCAATAAGCGATCGGCGGTGGGCAGCCGATGACCATTGCAATGGGCATCGCCTCTCCACGGGCGCGGTATTTTTCCCAATGTGCAGTCCCGCCCTGGCCGAGGTTCATGAAAAGCTTAAGCCCAATTCTATTCGGAGCCTTAAGACCGCCTCTGTAAGTGCCGAGGTTCTGGATTCCAGTATCAGGATCACGTGTTACGCAGGCGGTTGCTGTCAAATACGGGGCAGAATCATACCCGGGTGTGGAAACAGGCACCGGCAGCGCGTCAAGACCATGCCCGGAAGTCAACTCGCTTTCGCCAAATACAACTTCCTGACAATTTGCAGAAGCGACCTCTATCGGAGCAATGGGACTAGCGATCGCCTTGGCCCAACAGGCGCCAATCTCGTCCACCGGTACTCCCATTCCGATAGAATAAATCGCAGCATTACCTGCAAGGGCCCCTGTAATCACGGGAAGTTCGTAAACACGATTAGAAGCGTCGGTAACATTAGTAAAAAGGAAAGCCTTACGTTCCGCTTCGGGTATGCCGCCACGAAATTGCCAACGTACCAACGGACTGAGTTCAGAATCTTTATTGATCGGAGCATCAATGGTCGTTAGTAGCCCTGCCGCATCAAGCGCCGCTAAATGGTCTTGCATGTCGTTATAGCCGCGTGCTTCCGCTTCACTCATCCAGACACCCTTTCCAAGTTTGCATCTTGATCCCGCGGCGGCATGCGGGCAAGAGTACAACATACAAACACATTGATAGAATTAAACCTAAAACGGGCTTAGGGGTAGAAAACTATGAAAGCGGCAGTGGTTAGCGAAAGTGGCCTCGAAATCAGAGAAACACCAGCTCCGACACCCAAACCCAACGAAATTCTAATAAAGGTCCGTGCCTGCGGAATTAATAGAGCCGACGCCATGGTTGCCAGCGGTATGACGCACGGCCGTGCGGGAGGTTTAGGGACGGTACCGGGAATTGAATATGTCGGCGAAGTCGTCGAAATTGGCAATGAAGTTAGTAACGTGAAACCCGGCGACAGGGTGATGTGTTCTGGCACGGCGGGCTGGGCAGAATACGCTGTGGCCGATTGGGGCCGCACTATTTTGATACCACCAAACAACATGAGCTGGGCGCAGGCGTCTACGCTACCCGTCGCCCTGCAGACTATGCACAATGCAATCGTAACCGCAGGCCGTTTCAGAGCTGGTGAAACAATAATGATACAAGGTGCGAGCTCAGGTGTAGGCCTTATGGGCTTGCAGATTGCAAAAGCACTTGGTGGAAAAGTAGTGGTGGGCTCCTCCACAAATGCGGCGCGCCGAAATCGGCTAACTGATTTTGGCGCTGATTTTGTTGTAGATTCAAACGATGAACGCTGGGTTGAAAAGGTGCTCGACGCGACCAACGGAATTGGGGTCGACATATTAGTCGATCAGGTATCTGGCTATACTGCTAACGCCAATTTAGCGGCGACAAAAATACTGGGACGGATCGTTAATGTTGGTCGACTTGGGGGGTTCACAGGCAATTTTAATTTTGATCTGCACGCTCAACGACGGATTGAGTATATCGGCGTAACCTTTCGAACCCGATCAGTTCAAGAGGTGCGTGACCTCGTCCAGGCAATGCAGAACGATTTATGGGGGGCAGTGATAAGCGGCGGTCTATCTCTACCTATTGATTGCGAATTCTCACTGAACGACGCACAACGGGCCGTGGAATACATGAAATCAAACAAACATTTTGGAAAAATAGTCTTAAATCTGTAAAACACACGGCCTATTAGACAAGCGGAAGATCACCTTTCTCAATGGTTTCTTGCACTGGTCACAATGTCGACGGTTACCCTAGCCGCGTTCGTATGGGTGTTAAAACGTAACAAATTAAAACTCGCAGCGGAGTGAACACGTCCGTGCGCCGCAAAGGTGCCATAAAACAATGATACCAGTTTTAATAGGTCGGTGGAGACACGCATATCTGGTCCCAGCGATAACGTTCTTTTAAGGTTCCGAAGTGCTCAAACACATCCAGAATTACTTCAAAGGCTTGCTTTGTGATTTCAACATGAGGCGTCCAAGTACCAAGATCCTTGTAGGCGGCAATACATTTCGTCAAAACAGCCTCATCAATATCAGGAAAATAGTGCTGTTGAGACTTAGCAATCTCCGCAGCCGGAGCTTCATTCATATACATTCGGGTTTTAGCGTAAGCCCGCAAAAACGCCTCCGCCATTTCTGACCCAAGCCAATCTCTTGTAGATGCAATACTGGAAAACCCGCAGGGCCCGATAAGGGGTCCGGATTGGGTTACCACGTGCCCGATCCCATCTGCCTCCAGCTGCTGCGGGAAAGGGCCTTGCTGCTGGACGTACTGACCAACGCCATCGCGGAATGCTTTATCGATGTCCGCAGCACCCCCAGGATGAATAAGTTTTATTGCTTCGTAGTCAGCCCCTGCTTTGTGGCAAGCATATTTGAACATGGCGAGCGGCTGCCCTCCTGAAAACGTAACAACCTCGGTGCCCTCCAGCTTTTTCCAAGAAAAATCTGGATCAGCATCACGTCCTGTGATGAAAAACCCATCCATTTCATTTATTTGCGCGAAGTGGACGACACTTGGTGCTTGCCCGTTGCCCAAGGGGCCAAAACCCTGGCTTAATGCTGATTGCACAACGTGCGCAGAACCGTCCTCAAGTGCAGCAATCGCAGACACACCAGGCGGCGATATGGACCAATCCGGATCTAATCCTTCTTCCTGCAGGAAACCCGCTGCAAAAGTAGCTATTAACGGCGAATAGAAGGCCGAAAATAAAGTGAATTGTATGTTAATCTTTTCCATGAGCAGGTTCCTTCTGAATAGAAGTAGGTATATTTTCAAAGCTCTCACAACAAGCTCATTAAGACAACGCCGCACATATTGTTTGTTCCGATACAGCTGGTTAATCTCAAGGTGAGTAGGGGAACAAAGCTATGTCGGTAATAAAAATTATACCGCGTGATCAAGCAATTGGCGCAGAGGTTACTGGAATCGATCTAGCAAATGCTTTGCAATTGGACTCTTTTGAAATCCTGCGCAATGCGCTTGACGATCACCGCCTGCTCATATTTCGAAATTTGCGATGGACGGTAGCGCAGCAAATTGCATTCAGTAAAAGCTTCGGCACATTAGAGAACTTTCCAGACCCGAAAGATCAGGCTGAAGGCCACAAAACGGTGCTCCGAGTTACAAATATCGACCGCAAAACAAACGCAATCAAGCCGGTTGACGAGCCGGGACACAAATCGTTCACTCTGGGTACATCCGCATGGCATATTGATTCTTCATTTCGCACTCTGCCTTCTAAGGCCTCTATCCTATATGCTCTGGAAATCCCCGAAAAAGGAGGCGATACGATGTTCGCCGATACCACGTTGGCGTACGATACCCTGCCGGAAGCCAAAAAACAGGAACTCGAAGACTTGGTCATTATACATGATTTCGAAGAGACGAGACGACGGCATAAACTGCCTCCGCGACCGCCGGAGGTAAGGGCGGCAACCCCACCAGCCCGCCAGCCATTGGTTGCCGTGCGGGACAATGGTCGGCGGGCCCTTTTTATTGGATCGCATGCGGCGGGCATTGAAGGTATGAATTATGAAGATGCACGCGCAATGATAGACGAATTGGAAAGGATTTGCTCTAAGCCGGAGTTCACATATCGCCATAAATGGCGCGAGGGCGACATGGTGATGTTTGATAATATTTGCGTTATGCACCAAGCAATGCCCTATGACCTCTCAAATTCACGCCGACTGCTTCACCGGACGACAGTAGCCGGTAATAAACCTCTAGAAGGTGTCAATGGACCAGTGATATGAGCGACAACCTATCATTTGCAGATAAGCTGATTACGCTGGCGACGCCGTATTGGGAGACAGAGGCAGAGCTGACCCGGCGGTTCTTCGCCTCAAAGCCCTCAAAGAAAACCTGGGTACGCTATCTCAGGGCGGCAGTTTACAAGGAGCTTAATCCGGTTATTGGGTATGGGCCGACTAATGGATTCGCATGCGGTCTACATATGGAATTCAGCGGTCTGGTGAACAAATTTGAGGCCGTAGACGATGGGCTTGACCGACGCTCTTTCCACCATCGTCTTGAACAAATGATCGAGGAGTTTATGCACTTCACTGTGCTAGCTGAGGTATTGGAGGACCTTTTGGGTCGACCACTGCAACGTGGGGATGCCGAGCAACTTCCAGAGGACGAGAAATTGAACCGTCTCCGACACAATTATGTGAACTCAGACAACATGGCAGTGCAGGCGGTAATGGAACTGACAGAAGGAGGCGGCACCGCCACCTTCCGTGAGGGATCAAAGCTTACCGGCGGTGAATTCGAAACAAAACTTGCAGCGGCTTTTAAGGTCATTGCTGACGACGAGGATGGTCATGTCGATCATGCGGCAGAGGAACTACTTGATGTTATTAAGACTACTTCGGACTTTGCGGCCGCAAAAAAAGCGCTTCTTTTGGTATCTATGCAACGCCTTCACATGCGGAACGAGATGTTTTCTAATGTGATGACGTCAGAAGAATTGAATGGATATTTATCCGAACGGGGTGGAGAGCCCATCAACATTACAAAGTTCTGAATTCCAGCCTATCGCAACCATAAAATATCGGTACAACTTCCAAAAAATAGAATGAGTTAATTTTTGCTAACATGGACGTTCAGGATTACATCGCTCGCTCGCAACTATTCCTTACCTCGGAGGAGGCAGATAGCAACCCAGACCTGCATCAGGTGGAGCTACCAGAAACCTGTGATCATTTTAAATGCACGCTCCGGGGGCGTACGCATGAAATGGAGTTTCATTTCAGCTGCCCCACTAACGAAGGGCCACCCCAGATTGAAGATGCGGTCCGCTACCTCGGCGCCGTGGCTGCAGAATTTGAGGGGTGCGACGACATCATAGAATGGGCAAACGAATATGGTTTTGACCCCGGCCACATAGATACCCGAGACGCATTTGATGCACTCGCGCGCCTAACCCGAGATCTCTGGCGGTTGGTTGGGGATACAATGTACGAAGAACTCCGCGAGGGTATCGCGATTGAACAAGCAGTCGACATGGCATGGGCTGGCTTTGAGGGACCACGGAGCTAACTAGACCCCCATTAGCCTGAAGCATCCTCTGACCCGTACCCCAATCTAACTGCTCTAACCATTGCCTCGGTGTGAAACTTCTGCTGATCGGGATCGTAGAGGTAGCGGCGTCCTACGGGACAAGCGCGGCGTGCTAGACATCCGAGTTCCCGGCAATTTCGTCCCGCCGCGCTCTCGACGTGTGAAACACAGGAAAAAGCATCAAACCTACTAGGCGTGAACGCGTCAGCTGGACATACTTTACGACAGGGTTTTGCCTCACATGCATCACATGGATTTTCGACGGCCGACCAAGCTGGTAGATCTATATGCTCCGCAAATAATAGCACCGCACGGTACACGTGCCACAAGCCAAATTCTGGATGGATCATAATCCCTATAGGCGATCGGAATACCGGTTCTGCCCTCATCGCCCAGTCCTGCAAAGGTATGAAAGGGGGTCCACTGTTTGGTAAAAGAAGGTGGGCGCCTGTGGCACGTGACGCTTTTTCAAGCTTTTGGAGCAACCATGAGTCCAAGGGATCCTTAACATCTAGATTGCGCTCTTTTTCGAATTGCCGCCACATTTCCGGACCAGCATTACCGACAAGGAGTAACGTTCTTGCGATGCGGCCGTCAGGAAGGATTGGGACATTATCGCCAACCTCACAGTGGAAGCCGCCTCTCGTAAAAAGCCCGGTGCCTCCTAGAATATCGTTCAGTCGGTCCAGCATTATACGTATACCTCAGTTTTCATAATAAGATCAAAACGTGAGCACTGGCCCAGCGCGGCACCACACGAGCGAGAAGAAAATACCATTTGGCCTTGGGGAAGGAAGAGACATTTAGCTTCGCTTACTCGACACTTTATATCTCGAGGTACCGCATAAATCCCCATAAGTCATTAAATGGAATGTCCCCAGGTAATTGTGAAGACATTGGATCAAACTCGATTTCGAGTTACATGAAAATAATTTATTGTGTATCGATGATACACAGAACTGTCCCTTCTTCGAACGAAGAAATTCCTGTTGTCGGCGTCGGCACGTGGCGCGGCTTTGATATAGGGTCCGGCGCAGTCGAGCGCGCGAGCCTCAGTGCAGTGCTGGAAACGTTGATGAATAGCGGCGCCTCTGTAGTTGACACATCACCTATGTATGGCAGGGCAGAAGCCGTCGTCGGCGATTTACTAGCCGACCTAAACCGACGCGACGAAGCTTTCATAGCAACTAAAGTATGGACCCAAGGCCGCCAGGAGGGAATTCTCGAAATGGAGAAGTCCTTCCGCTTATTACAGACTGATGTAATCGATTTGATGCAGATCCACAATTTAGTTGATTGGCGCACCCACCTTAAAACTATGCGTTCTTGGCAGCGGGATGGACGCTTCCGCTATCTCGGCTACACCCACTATCGCCCGCATGCATTTAGCGATCTCATTGAGTGTCTCCGCGCAGAGCCGGTCGATTTCCTTCAGTTCTGTTACTCGATCAATGAACCGGATGCAGAGGACCAGATCTTACCCTTCTGCGAGGCAAATGGGATTGCTACTATTATCAATCTGCCATTCGGGGGTGGCGATCTACTGACACGAACATCTTTCAAACCATTGCCTGATAACGCCATCGAATTAGGTTGCAAGAGTTGGGCCCAATATTGTCTGAAGTATATTATCGCTCACCCAGGTGTTACCTGCGTTATTCCAGGCACATCAAACCCGGCTCATTTAGCCGACCTCCTAGCTGCCGCAGATGGACCCTTACCTGACCCAGAGATGCGCAATAGCATGTCTTTTGCGTTTTTAAACGCTTAATTTTGGTTTGCTACTGCTCAAAGCTATATTTCTATTATTGGCCTGTACCAGTTGTCGCAGATTCGCTTTACCTAACGTTTGTCCCGCCGGTAACCTTCGATAGCGCAGCATCAAGGCTACTCACTGTACGATCTATGTTGTGCAGCTTATCAAGGCCAAATAAACCAACTCGGAAGGTCTGAAAGTCATCAGGCTCGTCGCACATCAGCGGAACACCTGCCGCGGTTTGCAAACCAACCTTTGCAAATTTGCTTCCATTGTGAATATCTGGATCGTCGGTGTAGCAGACTACCACCCCTGGGGCGCCGTATTGGTCAGCCGCAAGGCTCTTAAACCCATGTGAATTCATAAGACCGCGCACCTGATTACCGAGTTCTTGTTGTTCATCGCGCACCTTGTCAAACCCATATGCATCGGTTTCGCTCATCGACTGGTGGAATTTAACGATGGCATCAGTTGGCATCGTCGCATGATAAGCATGCCCCCCGCCTTCATAAACTTCCATAATCTGCAGCCATTTCTTAAGGTCCGCGGAAAAACTCGTACTAGTGGTATTTTCAATGCGCTCACGGGCAGCCTGCCCCAACATAACAAGCGCACTGCATGGAGAAGCACTCCACCCTTTTTGAGGCGCGCTAATCAAAACATCAATACCGATGTTATCCATATCTACCCAAATGGTGCCAGAAGCAATGCAGTCGAGGACCAATAAACCGCCTACATCATGTGCCGCGTTAGCTACCTCGCGAAGATACTCATCGGGAAGGATCATCCCGGCGGAGGTTTCTACGTGAGGAGCAAAAACAACGTCAGGTTTTTCGTTCCGAATTGCCGCTACGACCTCTTCAATCGGTGCCGGGGCAAATGCCGCCTTGCTACCGCTTTCTACGGGGCGGGCTTTAAGCACTATTTCCTCAGACGGGATGTTTCCTGCTGCGAATATCTGAGACCACCGGTAGCTAAACCAACCGTTGCGTATAACGAGGCATCTCCGACCTGAACCGAACTGGCGCGCTACCGCCTCCATTCCAAATGTACCTCCCCCGGGCACAAGAACGACGGAATGAGCATTATAAACTCGTTTCAGCGTCGATGAGATATCCGTCATTACCCCTTGAAAGGTCTGTGACATGTGGTTAAGCGAGCGGTCGCTGAAAACCACAGAAAATTCAAGCAAACCGTCAGGATCAACGTCGGTCAAGCCAGCCACTACAGCCTCCTAAAGAATTGTATATTTGTTATTTAGCAGCTTTAAACTGAAAATCTACTATACGCGACGAATTATCTTATTCCGCCGCCAACTCCTCGGGAAAAAAACGGTTTTTTGGTCGAGGCAAACCAAGATTGTCACGCAATGTCGGCCCTTCATATTCCGTCCGGAACAATCCACGGCGTTGGATTTCGGGAATTACCTGATCAACGACATCATCTAAGCCCTGCGGAAGATACGGGAACATTACGGTAAACCCGTCGCTGCCGCAGGTTTCTATCCATTCCTCCATTTCATCTGCGATAGTGGCTGCTGTCCCGACCATGGCAAGACCGGAATATCCACCCAAACGTTGCGCTAGCTGGCGCACGCTTAAGCCTTCTCGGTCGGCGAGAAGAACTGCGCGATCACGGCCCGATTTAGTAGCGTTACTATCAGGTAGGTCTGCAGGCAAAGGACCGTCTGGATCAAATCGAGATGCATCGACACCAAGGGTTATCGACAAAGACGCGATTGCACTTTCTTCATGAACAAGACTGTCCAGTTTTGCCCTTTTTGCTTGGGCCTCCTCAACGGTATCACCGACTATAATCAGACAACCTGGCATAATTTTGAGGTCCTCCGGGTTGCGGTTTACTTTTCTCATTCGACCTTTCACGTCTGAGTAAAACGCCCGACCTGCCTCGAGATTGCTTTGCGCGGCAAAGACAGCCTCTGCTGTTTCGGCAGCGAGCTGTCGACCAGCGTCTGATCCACCTGCCTGTACAATTACAGGCCAGCCTTGGATAGGGCGAGCTATGTTCAACGGTCCGGCAACTTTAAAAAAGTCACCTTCGTGGTTGAGGCGATGCATTTTTTCAGGATCCATAAAATACCCAGACGCCTGATCCCGAACAAAGGCATCCTCGGCCCAGCTGTCCCAGAGGCCAGTTACGACATCATAAAATTCACGAGCGCGACGGTAGCGTTCCGAGTGCTCCAGGTGGTCTTCTTTTCCAAAGTTTTTCGACGCGTCAGGATTGGAAGTCGTGACTATGTTCCAACCCGCGCGTCCGCCGCTGATATGATCAAGAGACGCGAAACGACGGGCAATGTGATATGGCTCGTCATAAGTCGTCGACCCGGTCGCCATCAGCCCAAGATGCTCGGTTGCCATCGACAATGCCGAAAGTAAAGTGAAGGGTTCAAACGATGTTGGCGTAGTCGACCGTCTGAGCGCCTCGATTGGCATATTGAGAACAGCTAGATGATCAGCCATGAAAAAACTGTCGAATTTAGCCTCTTCGAGTCGCTGCGCGAATTTCTTGATATGGTCGAAGTTAAAGTTTGCGTCTGCATAGGCCCCAGGCCAGCGCCAACTGCCAGTGTGAATAGTCGTCGGTCGCATGAAGGCGTTAAGTCGAATTTGGCGTTCTCTACCCATTACTTTTTTCTCTGATTAGCACCTAGGTTTTTGAGCCTGCAATCGCTTCTAAAATTCGGCGCGGCGTTACTGGTGTCTCGACCACCTCAACGCCATAGCCACGCAGGGCGTCATTGATAGCATTTGCAATCGCCGCCGGCGGCGGGATGGCACCGCCTTCTCCTAGCCCTTTAACCCCATATTCTGTGAGCGGCGATGGCGTCACCAAATGATCGACGCGAAGATTTGGTAAATGTGTCGACCCTGGCATCATATAATCCGCAAAAGTTGACGACAACGGTTGCCCGTCCGCGTCATAACACGATTCTTCATAAAGAGCTGTGCCGACACCCTGCAAAGCGCCGCCGATAATCTGGCCATCAACAATCATCGGATTTACGATCGTACCGCAATCCTCAGAAATCACGTAATCAAGGAGCTCGACATGGCCGAGTTCAGGGTCAATTCTCACAACACAAGCATGGGTTGCATAAGAAAAAGGACTGTTATCAGGTGACGGGCGAAAACCAGACGTAACCTCAACACCGGCGGGATCAACATCTGCCGGCAGTTCCTCGGGGTTTCGGTGCCAGACGCGTGCGATTTCGGCGAATGTAACGGCGCTAGATGGCCCAATAACACAGGCATCTCGGATACTGGTATCATCGAACTCGCATTGTAGAAGATGCGCGCCAATTCGGCGGATTTGCACTCCCAAAACGTCGCAGGTTCGTGCTATTGCGCCACCCGCCATAATCATCGACCTCGACGCATAGGTGCCAGTCGAGTAGGGTGATGTAGCAGTATCCCCATGGCGTATCGCGACCATTGCAATATCCATGCCGAAACGCTCGCAAGCAACCTGCGCTAGCGTTGTCTCCATTCCTTGACCGTGGTTTTGAACTCCAACACCAATCTCGAGACCACCGTCAGGTGTGAGTCTAATATGCGCTTGTTCATATCCGGGTATGGCAGCGAGCCCAGCGCGGGCAGCAGCCGAAGTCTGCAGTGCCGTCATTTCGATATAGCAACCAAAACCGACGCCTATCAACCGTCCGTCTGCCTCATCCTGACGCTGCCGACTGCGCACGGCTTTTAAATCAATAAGAGTACCAGCCCGTCTTAAAGCCTCTTGGTAATCACCACTGTCAAACTCACCGCCGGTAATAGTCTTGTAAGGCATGGCATCGCTGGGAACGAGGTTTTGCATACGCAAGTCGTAAGGTTCGCATCCCAGTTTTCGCGCCATCGCATCGATTGCTAATTCCATCGCAAAACAAATCCCCGGCCGGGCTACGCCGCGATACGGCACGATCGGAGGCTTGTTTGTTGCTACTGCCCGGGAGCGAACCTTATATGCTGAAAACTTATAAGGCCCGTGCAGAGTGCGGCCAGCCATCGTTGACTCAAGAATGTTCGAATGCGGATAAACGGAATATGCACCAGAATCGACGATGATATCGGCTTCCACACCAATAAAATTTCCATCCGTGTCAGCATGCAGCGTCACCGAGTAATGGTGTTCGCGAGCATTGGCCGCCGCAATCAGATGTTCTCGCCTATCTTGTATCCACCGTACCGGCTGTTTTACCTGCATGGCGACCCAAGGAATGAAGATTTCCTCGGGGATCAACACACATTTATAGCCGAAGCCCCCACCTACATCCGGCGCGATCACATGCACCTGATTCTGCCGTAGACCTAGGCATTCGCACAGCGCATTTTTAAGGATATGGGGTATTTGCGACGAACTATGCACGACTAGCCGCTCTTCCCGGGCGTCCCATTCTGCCAAAACTGCAGCGCCCTCCAGAGGGTTTACAGCCTGTCGGTTCATCCGAAACGTTCTTGTCACCGATACCGTTGCACGATCCAGGTTACTTGCTTTTTCCTCAAACAAGGAATCAAGAATGACGTTGTCACCCCACTGCTCGTGGACCAGTGCAGGCGGACTTTCTGCGGCGTCCACCATATCGACAATTGCGGGTAATGGATCAAAGGAGATTTTGGTTTGAGTGGCGAGGTCTTCAGCCGCCGCGCGAGTATCAGCCAAACAAACCGCGACCGCCTCACCAACAAAACGAAGCTTACCGATTGCAAGGTGCGGATAGTCTGAAGGTTTGTGGCCGGGGTATTTCGAAATAACGTGGATGGGTTTCACCCCATCCGACAGCATGTCCTCCGCTGTGAAAACCCGCTGTTGCTCTAAATCGGGCTTGGTGACTGAGAGTTTCTCCGCATGAGCAGTCGGACTGCGAACGATCGCGGCTTCAAGCATGCGGGGTCGCACAATATCCGCGACGTAGCGACCGTGGCCATCCAGAAAGCGCTTATCCTCCTTTCGAAGAACGCTGGCACCTATCCCTTGGACCGTCGCTCCATCCGGCATAGCGCTGCTTCCTCCCCGCCCGGTTACTGATCAAATGCGCCGCTGTTCCAGTACCGACAGGATCGCTTTTACGATCCCCACATAACCAGTGCAGCGACAAAGGTTACCTGCCAATTCCAACCGAACCCGATCTTCATCGGCATCAGGTAGGCGGGTTACGATATCACGCGCAGCGACCAACATCCCTGGCGTGCAATAACCGCATTGAAGTGCATGATTCTCATGAAAAGCCTGTCGAAGTTGCGCCATAGGCTCATCCTGATCAAAGCCTTCAATGGTGGTAATTTCGCTTCCATCGGCAACCGCCGCAAAAGTTATACAAGATCGAACGGGCTCTCCATTCATCAACACGGTACAGGCACCGCATACTCCGTGCTCACAGCCTAGATGAGTGCCGGTGAGACGCTGACGATCACGAATAAAATCTGCCAAAGAAAGTCTTGGTTCTACGTCAGCCTTAATATGTTCACCGTTAATATTTATTGATAATTCCGTCATGCGAACGCCCCCTGAACTGCACGACTTAGCGCTACGGCATGTATTTGCAATTCGTAATCGTCAAAGCCAGCGTCATACCTATCAAGGATATCACGGACTTCGGCGATTGATACCTCCTGCACACCTGAGGCTAGTCTTTCTTCTATTTCTGTCACCCTAAAGGGCGCAGACTCAGTCGCGCCGCATACAGCGCGCGCTTCGACGCCGAGAGTGACGGCTCCGATCGCGTCTGCAAATTCACCTGGCTTGCGGTTCACTTTATAATAGCCCCAATTAGCATCCGTCCCCAAGACAGGCAGCTCAAATCCCGTCAGGATCTCATCCCATCCGAGGCCAGTCGAAAATGGTCCAACCGTAAAACCATCCAAAGAGATTGTCCGGATGCCATTACCACCGGCGGCGGTTACACTTCCACCCAAAGCTAGAAGTGCAGAAGGCCAGTCCGCTGATGGGTCGGCGTGCGCGACAGAACCTCCGATGGTGCCACGATTCCGAACTGACCGGTAAGAAATGCCGGTAGCGACAAATTGCATATAATCGCCTGTTTTTCCTGGCACTTCACCGTCCTCGATCCGCGCATGCGACACTCGGGCGCCAACCCTGATGGCATTACCGGTTTCCTCTATACCATCAAGTCCCTCTACTTTGCTCAGATCCAGCACAACATCTGGTTGTGCCAGGCGGAGGTTCATCATCGGCCCCAGCGACTGACCGCCGCCAAGAACTCGTGTTTCTCCCTCTGCATTGCCCAAAGCCTTAACCGCTTCGTCCAGCGATGCCATTCGCTGATGCTCGAATTTTGCGGGTTTCATGCCGCCTCTCCTTCTTTTCTATCCCGTGCCGCCTCGATCGCCGCACGAACACGGCGCGGAGTAAACGGCGTTTCCATCACCTCAGCGCCAATCTGTTTAAGCGCGTCATTTATCGCATTACCGATCGCGGCGGGGGTCGGGATCGTGCCGCCCTCTCCCATCCCCTTTATACCGTATTCGGTAAAAGGCGAGGGACTTTCCATATGATCGACCCTGTACATAGGAGCATCGGTCGCACTCGGCATCATATAATCTGCGAAAGTTGAAGCGCCGGGGTTCCCCATTTCATCGTAGAGACTTTCTTCAAGCAATGCAGTGCCAATACCCTGTGTGGCACCCCCAAATGTTTGTCCTTCTACAATCATCGGGTTAACGATGGTACCGCAGTCCTCCACTATAACGTAATCCAATACCTTCACCTTACCGGTTTCTACATCGAGAGAAATCTTGCATGCATGGCTGGCGTAAGTAAAAGCACCAGAGTCTGGTTCAGGACGATAACCCATTGTTACCTCGACGCCACCCTGGTCAACATCTTCAGGCAATTCATCAGGGTTCAGGTACCAGACCCGTCCGATCTCCGCGAAAGACACCTCACCCTTGCCGCTGACCACTTTCCCGCCCGCTATACTCACCTCAGTGCGTTCACACTGCATTAGATGCGCACCAATAATCTCCATGCGCTCCGCTAGCACTCTACAGGCCCTCGCCGTCGCGCCACCCGCCATCACCATTGAGCGTGACGCGTAGGTGCCAGTTGAGTACGGGGTCAAACCAGTATCGCCATGGGTAACCATTACGTTGTCGGGGTCAATGCCCAAAACCTCACAAGCCATCTGCGCCATCGAGGTTTCCATGCCTTGTCCGTGGCTTTGAACGCCTATGCGAAGTTCCAATCCGCCGTCTGGCGTGAGCCTGACCGTCGCCTGTTCGTAACCAGGCACCATTGCAACGCCCCAGCTCGAAAAAACAGAGGTGCCGTGTGCCGTCTGTTCGACGTAGGAACCCATGCCAACACCGATTATTCGACCATCATCTGTCGGAACGCCCTGGCTCGCCCGGACCTTCTCCAGACCAATCATATCTACGGCCATTTCAACGCTTTTCGCATAATTCCCGCTGTCGAAGTGTTTTTTTGCTATTGACATGAAGGGCATCGCACTCTCAGGCACCATGTTTTTCATACGAATTTCATGCGCTTCCATCCCGATCTCCCGAGCGAGTGCGTCGATTGTCATCTCCATCGCAAAACACACACCAGGACGTGCAACGCCTCGATAAGGCATAAGACCAGGCTTGTTAGTCACCGTGGTTTGGGTGCGGCACTTATATGCCTTGAAATTATAGGGGCCCGGCAAATTACCGTGGGCCATTGCCCCCTCCAAGCCATTGGTGAAAGGGTAAACTGAATAGGCGCCAGCATCGACTGTCACGTCACAGTCTAGACCTAACATTCGCCCGTCAGGCGTTGCGTGCAGCGTAATTTGATAATGATGTTCTCTGCAATTTGCTCCGGTTACCAAGTGTTCTCGGCGATCCTCTATCCAACGGATGGGACATTCAAGTTTGCGCGTCAGGTATCCAGCGACCAACTCTTCGGGCTGCAGCAGTGCCTTGCAGCCAAAGCCACCGCCAACATCTGGAGCGATCACCCGAACCTGACGTTGCTCAAGATCCAGGAATTCGGCGAGACCGTTGCGAATTAGATGCGGAACTTGGGTCGAGGTCCACATCATTAGTTGATCCTGTCGGTCATCCCATTCAGCGAATACCGCCTTCCCTTCCATAGGGTTCATTGCTTGACGGTTCATACGATATTCGCGGCGAATAACAACGGTCGCTTCGTCAGCTATTTTTTGAAAATCGTCATCAGAAAATGTCTCAAAGACAATGTTGTCTTCCCATTCATCGTGGACCAGTGGCGCGTCAGGTTTTTTAGCTGCCAACATATCCGTTACCGCCGGTAAGATGTCGTATTCAACCTCTACCATCTGGGCGATATCCTCGGCATCGGCTCGGCTATCGGCGACACAGACAGCGACCGGCTCGCCTGCAAACCGCACTTTTCCCGCCGCCAGCGCCGGATAGTCAGACAATTTGTAGCCGGGTAATTTGGACAAAGCCCGCATCGGTTTGAGACCAGGAAGATCCTCCGAAGTGAAAATGGCATGCTCGTATCCGGCAGGCTTCACGATAGATTTAATGTGCGCGTGCGCAACTGAGGCGCGGACAAACGCCATCTCTTTTTGACCCGGCCGCTTGAAATCCGAGGTGAATTTACCCTTACCGGCGAGGTGACGCGCATCCTCTTTTCTTAAAACGCGAGCCCCAATTCCCTTTCCGTCTACCGATCCACCGTCCGCCATTATCAATTCCCTTTATCACGCTTCCGCAAATCACAGCATGCCAGGCATCGCGCAAAAAGTTGTCCGCGTTGAGGGCACAACTTATCCCCCTGCACCGAAACTACCAACAAAAGCGACAAACCATCCAGTTACTAACTTAACAGTATTTTGGTGGGCGCGACGATCATTGATAATAGAACGGGACAAAGCGTCGCATTCGAGGAAAAAACAAAAAACGCGACAGTTTTGCCTTCTCAAAGAACAACATACACCACAGCAAGGAAGCTTAAATGAGGCATTGGGAACCTCATCATTGCCCATAAATTTGCGAAGACGCATAGCGCAAAACACTTGAATTCGCGCCAACAATAGGGCCCTTCTCGCTGATATAACGCCGCCACAATCGCGCACCGCGCATTCCCTTGTACAGCCCTAGAACATGACGTGCCATCGAATAGAACGGGACACCATCTGCGATTTGGTGGTCCATGTATTCGATATATCGATCAAGAACCACTTCACGGGTCTCTGGCGCCGTTCCATTCAGGATCTCATTTTCAATTTCCGAGAGAAACCAGGGGTTTTGGTATGCAGCTCGGCCAATCATTACACCGTCAACATGCCGCAAATGCGTCGCCGTTTCCGCGACAGTCATAATACCGCCATTTATGGATATCGAAAATTCCGGGTATTTCTGTTTGAGCCGGTACACTGTTTCATAACATAACGGTGGTATTTCTCTATTTTCTTTAGGGCTTAATCCATTGAGCCAAGCCTTTCGTGCATGAATGATAAAGGTGTCGCATCCCCCGTTAGCCACAGTTTCAATAAAGTGTACGAATTCATCCCAGCTGTCGTAATTATCCACGCCAATTCGGGTTTTGACTGTTACAGGAAGATCTACTGCCTCACGCATCGACCGAATGCAGTTAGCCACAACTTCAGGCTCTTTCATAAGGCACACTCCGAACTTCCCGTTTTGAACCCTGTCGCTGGGGCAGCCCACATTAAGATTTACTTCGTCATAACCGTATTCCGATGCAATTTCCGCGCAACGTGCTAAATCCCCGGGATCGGACCCTCCGAGTTGTAGCGCTAAAGGATGTTCGGATTGATTGTATTTCAAGAAACGATCCCGTTCCCCGTGAAGGATTGCACCCGTCGTTATCATTTCGGTGTAAAGCAAAACGGCGGACGAAATTAGCCGCAAAAAATAACGATCATGCCGGTCAGTGCAGTCCATCATCGGGGCAATGGAAACTCGCCTGTCAAGAACGTTGGCTTTTTTGGTAATTTTCGTTTTAGCAGACATAGGAAGGCTTTTGGCGCGGGTTATAAGAATTTTGTAGTAGAAAGCGGTACGGTTGAAAAGTCTCGAAAATCCCCGATAAGCAGTGATATCGGAGTGCAAGCAACTAACGGGAAATGTCGTTTGTTTTTAAAATCTAAAAAGCACACATCACAAGCCGAGAGCTCTAAACAAGATTGTCTTGGTCCGTCTAATTAGCCTGAATCAAATTCTTTTCAGAAACCTTATTAGAGCCAACGCCCCCACTCCGCGCGAACCTCTGGGTCATCCTCCAAAGTCATGTAACGGTCGCGCAGCGCGGTTAAATGTGAGGCGGTTGAAAGGCACGTCAGCGCCCAAACAGCCATTGCCCGGACTAGCGGAGAGCGATCCATAATAAAGGATTCGAGTTCTTCCACGAAGATAGGCGAAGCGCTGTTCCCCACAGCGATCAGTACATTCCGTATAAAGCGATCCCGTCCGAGACGCTTAATCGGGGAACCGGAGAAAACGCGTCGAAAGGCTTCATCATCCAAATGCATTAAATCCTGCAACGCGGGCCGCATTAAATGGATATGAGGGGTTAATTCTCGATGAGGTGTCACTTTCGCGAACTTGTTCCAAGGACAAACCGCCAGACAATCATCGCAACCGTATATCCTGTTACCTATAGCGCGGCGGAACTCACGTGGAATGTGTCCCTTATGTTCTATCGTCAAATACGAGATACAGCGCGTTGCGTCGAGCTGGTAGGGCTGAGGAAACGCGTGGGTTGGACAGATATCAATGCACCTGCGACACTCACCGCATTTATCCTCGCCCGGGCTGTCCACAGGCAATTCTAAGTTCGTAAATATCTCCCCCAAAAACAGCCAGGAACCAAAGTCTCGGGATACTAGATTAGTATGCTTTCCCTGCCACCCCAGACCCGCCATCTGTGCGACGGGTTTTTCCATGACCGGAGCAGTATCAACAAATAATTTCACTTCGCAGTTCCAATTGTTTGCGATCTCACCAGCAAGCTGACGAAGTTTTTTTTTCAAAACCTGGTGATAGTCACGCCCCCTTGCATACACCGAAACCGCACCCCGGTCTGGGAGTTCCAGCAATGCTAAAGGGTCTTCTGCCGGACCATAATTCATTCCCACCGCGACCACACTCTGAACATCCGCCCACAAATCACGAGGTGAACGACGTCGGTCTCGTGTCGCTTTCAACCAGCCCATGTCGCCATGGAAGCCGTTTTCAAGAAAGGAATTGAGATGCTGGCCTACATCTCCATTTTCAGGCCCAGCAAAACCGATAATGTCGAAACCCATTTCGAGTGCTCGATCTCGGATGGCGAGTTTTGGATTGCCTGCCTTCATACTAAATCTGCTCAATATCGCCACTTGCCTGTTCTTCGTGGAACACAGCAGCAAACTCATCAAGCGAACCCATCTCAATCGCACCGCGGATACTCGCCATCAAATCCTGATAATAGTGGAGGTTGTGCATAGTTAATAGAATGGGCCCCAACATCTCCTTTGCTTTGAAAAGATGATGCAGATATGCGCGACTGACTTGACCAACCCCAGGATAATCACTGTCGGCATCAAGAGGCCGGGGATCTTCGGCGTGCCGGGCATTTCGGATGTTCAGGGTGCCGCGACGAGTAAAGGCTTGACCGGTGCGGCCCGACCGCGTCGGCAGCACACAGTCAAACATATCAATCCCTCGCCTAACTGCGCCAACGATATCCGACGGAGTTCCGACACCCATCAAATACCTAGGGCGGTTCTCAGGCAGCGCTGGAGCAGTAACGTCCAAAACGGAAAACATCGCTTCTTGTCCCTCACCAACCGCAAGCCCTCCTACTGCATAACCGTCAAAACCTATTTCTTTTAACGCCGCAGCACTCTCAATCCGAAGATCGGGATACACACTTCCCTGGACAATGCCGAATAGGCCGTATCCCGTCCGCACCTCAAATGCGTCCCGGCACCTCAGTGCCCAGCGCATAGATAAACGCATCGAATTCGCGGCAGACCTCGCATCGACGCCATTGGCTGTGCATTCATCAAGTGCCATCGTAATAGTAGAACCAAGATAGTTTTGAATTTCGATCGATCGTTCCGGTGTCAGCCAGAATTTTGCGCCGTCAATGTGCGAACGGAATTCGACACCTTCGTCACTGAGTTTGCGCAAATCGGTCAAAGACATTACCTGAAATCCACCGGAATCAGTCAGAATCGGTTTGCGCCAGTCCATAAACTCATGCAAACCGCCCAGCCTATTAACCCTCTCGGCACCGGGCCGCAGCATCAAGTGATACGTATTAGCGAGAATAATATCGGCGCCAGTCGCGGAAATAGCATCCGACGTCATCCCCTTTACCGTTGCCGCGGTACCCACAGGCATAAAAACCGGTGTTTCTACCTTGCCGTGCGCCGTCGTGAGCGAGCCGCGGCGAGCACGGCCATCGGTATGAGTTAGCGCGTATTCGAACTTAGGCATTGTCCTCTGATCGGTGCAAAAAACTGGAATCACCATAAGAATAGAACCTGTAACCTGCATCGATAGCGTGGGCGTATGCACGCTTCATACGGGCGGTTCCGGCAAAGGCCGAGACCAACATGAAGAGCGTGGAACGCGGCAAATGAAAGTTCGTTATCAGGGCATCAACAGCACGGAAGCCGTAACCAGGCGTAATAAAAATGTCGGTTTCTGCTTTAAAGGGACGGATTTCGCCATCTTTCGATGCAGCGCTCTCCAAAAGACGCAGTGAAGTGGTTCCAACTGCAACGGCGCGGCCACCCGCACTGCGAGCGGCGTTAATCATCTCCGCTGTCGACGCGTCAATGCGCCCCCATTCGCTGTGCATCTTGTGTTCTGAAACTCGATTAACTTTAACCGGCAAAAATGTTCCTGCCCCCACGTGCAACGTAAGTGTCGCGAAGCGAGCTCCGCTCTTCCGAACGGCGGCCATTAAGCGATCCGTGAAATGAAGACCCGCGGTGGGCGCGGCTACAGCGCCCTTGTTGACGGCATAGACAGTCTGATAATCATCTTCATCTGACGAGGTTGCCCCATTTTCCCGGGTAATATACGGCGGAAGTGGCACCTCGCCGTGCTTATCCAGCGCTGTCAACAGATCTTCAGCGCTCGAAAAAGATAACAGGACCTCGCCCGCCTCGCCCTTCGCATTTACCTGCGCCATGAAACCATCGGCGAAATCAATCACATCACCGGCCGAGAGTTTTCGGGCAGGACGAGCAAACGCCCGCCATCTCCCATCCGCCTCAGCTTTGTGAAGCGTTAATTCCACCCTTGCGCCCCTGCGGGTTCCCCTTAAACGGGCAGGGATTACCCGCGTGTCATTGAGGATGATAATATCGTCAGGCTTCAGGATACTGGGTAAGTCGGCCACAACTCGGTCGTTGAACACATCCGACACCTCCAACAGACGGGCGGAATCTCTCGGCTTTGCGGGTTCGTTAGCAATCAATCTTGGAGGCAATTCGAAATCAAACTCGTCAGTCGCCAAATCCTGATCTGCACCCCAGGTTTTTCTTAATCCGTTCAAGATGCTTCCCAACGTTCCAGTACTACCGCCTCGACCCTTGAATACGCATTATCACGCACGAGCACAGGTTGAGGCGCTGCCTGTTCGTCACGGGTCCGGTTTAGCCCCCATTCATGCACGTATTCGCGAAGATCCGCCTGGGTCAGGATAAATTTCAAAATCTCGTTTTGTACCTCGATTGGCGCATTAGCCTCACCGGTAGCCTCATAAATGACAGCGCGAAGGTAGGTAACTGTATCTAGTATTAACTGGGCCTCTTCCCTACTCCACTGTCGCTCCGGCACGAAATCATTATCTTTAAGCAATTTTATCTGTTCTCGGGTGATCGTCCCCGGCGTTCCCAGTCGGGGCATGCTGCCAGGATCCTCCCTTTTTTTACCACCGCCGTTGCCATGCTCTGCCTGCATTTTTTTTTGCTGCTTCATCAGCCGCAATCTGCGCATAAACAGATAAACCGTTAGACCAATTACAAGCGCGAATATAAGGCTCTCAGACATTCTTCATCACATTCCAGCGTTAGTGTGCAATAAATATCATACTTGATACGCGTTGATGGCGGGTGACGAAACCCCTCAAATAATCACGTTATTGAATTAACGGATTTATCGATCAAAAGCCTCTATTTACGAGAACAAAGCTTAGCATATCTGCGCATGACAATTTTCTGCTGGCGCGGGAAATAAATAGTTTTCGTTCGATTTTTATGTCCTCGGTCTAAAATCGGAAGTGATTTGCGCTCAGATCCTAAGTATTTATCAAACCGTTTGTTTATTTCTCACAGACTAGGGATTCTATTTCATTCGGCCTAAACTGCAGAAATGGCATCAAACGAAGAAATACAACCTGAAGAGGGTACCGGATGGTCCGATATGTTTCGCGGCATTCGCGGCGTATACACTATCCTCCTTAACGTCGGGATCGGCGTTCATGCCATAGACATATTCGTCATTACTACCGTAATGCCAGCGGTTGTCGCTGAGATTGGCGGCGTTGAGTTTTATGCCTGGACGACCATGCTTTACATGGTCGGGACGATTGTAGGCGCGGCGAGTGGGCAACATGCGCGGGCGCTGCTTGGGCGCAGGAAAGGCTACGTTGCATCCGGACTAATTTTCCTCGTTGGCGCGTTAGGTTGCGCATTGTCACCTAACATGGCGATTTTGCTATTATTCCGCACCGTTGAGGGAATTGGCGGCGGTCTTTTGATGTCGCAATCGATGACGCTTGTTAACGATCTCTACACGGGACGGCTGCGCACCCGAGTTCTTGCCGCAATCACTACCACGTGGAGTATAGCGGCAGTCATCGGGCCGCTTATTGGCGGTTTTTGGGGAAATTTCGGAATATGGCGAGGTGCGTTTCTTACGACCAGCGTTCTCACGCTCCTCTTCATCCTTGCGGCTTGGAAAGTCGTGCCTGAAAGCGAAAAGGGCGCACGGCAACGACTACCTTACAGAAGGCTTTTATTGCTCGGTACGTCGGTCATATTAGTAGGGGCTTCAGGACAGTTTGATGATTTAGTTCTTCGTAGCGGGTTGATCGTGGGCGGTGTACTTTGCCTTATTCTGACCCTGCGACTTGACCGGGTCGAGAATAATTTGTTTCCACGCCGTGTGTTATCTTTGTTTGCTCCAGTGGGAACCGCCTATTGGGTGTTCTTACTTCTTTCCGCAGCATACACACCTTTGACCATCTTTTTGCCTTTGGCACTGAGCCAAATTTACAAACTTGAACCCTTGTGGATTGGTTACGTTCTTACCGTATTTTCGATTGCGTGGACTGTGGGTTCGCTCGGTACGGCGGGGGGGG
>CAJWSW010000008.1 GCA_913046035.1 uncultured Alphaproteobacteria bacterium
CGGATGATATCGAGGATTTCCACTGGATGGATCATCCCGACTGGCGCGCAAAGGGTGAACGTATGCATTTGCAGGCCGATTACAAACTGCTAATCGAAAATTTGCTGGAGCTGTCGCATCTTTCGTATGTGCATGCCAATACCCTCGGGACGGGTGCTGTGGCGGAAGAGCAGATGAAGTTTGAAAGAGATGACCGATCTGTCACTCTCACTCGCTGGATACTCGATTCCCCGGTATCTACTATGTTCCAGAAGCTAGGTGGATTTGCACAGAACGAACACGTCGATCGTTGGCAACATGTGACGTGGACGCCACCGGCATTTGTAAAGTTGGATGTTGGCGCTGCACGAGCGAACACCGGTGCCGTGGACGGTGACAGGTCACAGGGTTTTGGATATCGAAACCTTAACGCGATCACTCCGGAAACGAATAATACAGCTCATTATTTTTGGGCTCAGGCGCGTGATTTTCGCGTCGACGAGAATTGGATTACAGACATGTTTGTCGAAGCAACGAATGAGGCCTTCTCTGAGGATCTTTGGATCATTGGCTTGCAGCAGGAAAATTTAAATAGCGGCAACACGCATCCGAGGGTCGATATCAATCACGACGGCGCCGCTATTCAGGCTATCCGAATCTTGGAGACCATGATTAAAGAGGAAAATAATCATGCAATCGACGCTGTCGTATAGTCAGGCAACTCCATTGAAGACGTTTAGGTAGGAAGGGCCATAGACCACGACCGATCTTCATTAGCCGGGCTATATGAATTATTTGTTTGATTTGGGTTCCGGTTAACTAAGGGTCGTGCAAAGAGTGGATGTGTAAGCGATCGTACTTCGTGGTTCAGTTTATAAAGAACATTACCAGTATCCAAATCGATTATGTTTTCGAACCTATATTGATATTGACTGCTTTCCTCCGTTATCAGACCCCTTGCATTAAGCTTTTCATGGGGAGTAGAAAAATTCGCGATGTAAATTTGAATGTGGTGTCCGTCAAAGGCAGGAATTTTGCGGTCAATTTCGCGGAAAATAAGTTTTTGCCCTTCTCCAACCTGTACCCTCGCAACCACACCCCGAAAATTGACGGTTTCCGAGGGTGCTGAAATGATTTCTTGATAGAACTGAGCAATACCCTTAGCTGAATTTTTCGGAACGTCGAACTCAATGTACGCAATGCCGAGGGCCATTCTGCCGAACCGTTTCCCTGGTGAGTATATCCGAAAACGGTTTCCCCACGGGCAGGTAGCGGACACAAAACTCTTGTCCGACTTGAATGAAAACTTGGTGTCTTTCAATTGCCCCTCTATGCTCCTGAGCCGGTCAAGTAATTTGCGCCTTTCCGGGATCACCAGGCCTATCGTCCCCCGTATCACGAGCGGGTCTCTTGTCGGCAGGTGAAACTGGTTTCGCCCGATGTTGACCCACATATTTGCCACGCTTGTAACAAGATATGGGTCCCGTGTGAGACCAAGTCCCGAAATGTAAAAAAGCGTCGCAAGTCGTTGGTCTGGGACGCAGAGATTGATGTGTTCGAGTGCGATAACGTTACCGATATCCTCCAGTCGTCGATTGAAATTTTCTTCCATTTTTCTTGTATCCCTCTGCCAGTCTCATCCCCGAGTAAGTTTTGTACTGGCCAGCATTGCATTTGCGCTTGCCAGCATGTGTCGGAAATCGCTCGAAAGAGTTACTAAATCAAAGCCCTTTTCCAACATATCATTCGCATAGTCAGAAGACATCGCATGTATGCCCGCCTTAATACCGTGCCGATGGCAAGCCTCAAGCGTTTGCTCGATCCGATTCATCACATCCGGTGCGCGTTGATCGCCGCCAGGACTACCGCCAATTGATACTGACAAGTCGGATGGGCCTATATACACAGCGTCTAGCCCTGGCACGGAACAGATCCCGTTCAGATTGTCCACAGCCTCCTGGGTTTCGATCATAGCAAATGTAAGGATCGTTTTGTCCGCATGCTCATGATAATCCGTTCCGGCATAAAATACTGCTCGTATCGGTCCTGTGGAGCGGTATCCCCTTGGCGCATATCTACAGGCACCGACGAAACTTTCGCATTCAGCTGCCGTATTTATCATTGGGCAAATGATGCCGTACGCACCGGCATCCAGTGATTTCATGATAATCGCTGGGTCATTCCAAGGAACACGGACCATCGGCGCGGGATCATAGCGAGTTATACCTTGCAACATTGGTAACAGATCGCTGTAGTCATTAACCCCGTGTTGCATATCGATGGTCACGCCATCCCAGCCAAGGGATGCCATTACCTCTGCTGTGAAAGAGCCGGGAGTACTGAGAAATATATTCACAGCCGCTTGGCCTGCATTCCATTTTTCGATAATTTTGTTCGGTCGCATCCTTCACCTTTCCATAATTTTGTTCTGTCTAACACGGTTAGATGGTGTTGAGGGAGAGGGGTGAAAACGATGATTTGACGCGAAGCAAATCACCCGTGTATTTGGGCAATATGCAGATTAAAAATCCAATTCGAATGATTGAAGAAATGGAGGGCATGTCGCCGACCTTACGAGGTATAATCTTAACGATAGCATCCGGGGCGTTTTTTGCGACAATGCATGGGTCGGTTCGGCTGTTGTCCCAGGATCTTGATGCGATGGAAATTGCCTTCTTTCGTGCTTTTTTTGGGTTTTTGTTCTTTGCACCCATTCTATTGCGCTCTCGATTGGCTGTCCTCCGCACAACACGACTGCCATTGCATCTACTTCGTGGTCTATTCAATGGCGCATCTTTATTGTTATGGTTTACCGCCCTTAGTATGGTGCCTCTTGGTGATGCGACAGCACTTGCACTCATGGGACCGTTGTTCGTTGCTATAGGCGCAATTTTCATCTTACGGGAAAATGTGGGGGGCGCACGCTGGGTCACCCTTGCGATAGGATTTGCAGGGGCCCTCGTGATCGTTCGTCCGGGGTTTCAAGAAATTAACCTTGGGATGATGCTGATTATTATATCCATGCTTTGCGTAACCTGTTCAAAGCTGATTGCAAAGTCCCTGTCCCGAACGGATCAGCCATCTACAATAGTCGCCTATTTGTCGCTTACCATGATGCTTCCCTCTGGCGTGGCGCTTTTTTTCGTATGGGAGACGCCGACGGTTACCCAGCTTCTGTTCATGGTGATTATCGGTTTTCTTGGAAGTTGCGGCCACATGTTGCTCACCACAGCTTATAAAATCGCTGATATATCCGCTGTGGAGCCGGTGGTTTTCTCGCGACTTGTATGGGCGGCAGTCGTTGGATGGTTTATGTTTGCCGAATTCCCGGGTCCCTGGATTTGGGTGGGAAGCGCCTTGATAGTAGCCGCTTCAACCTGCCTAGCGCGGTATGACGCAGGTAGTCGGAAAATTCCGGAAACATCCTCTAAATAGCCTGCCAGCCGATATCTCGCCGGCAGAACCCGCCGGGCCAGTCAATTCGGTCCACTGCTTTATATGCCCTTTTTTGTGCTTCTGCGATTGTTGAACCGTTAGCGGTCACATTAAGGACGCGTCCACCTAATGCAACAATTTCGCCATTGTTCCCTGTTCCAGTCCCAGCATGAAATATCAACGTCCCCGCAACTTTTCCAGCACCTTCAAGACCATTGATGACGGAACCCTTTTCGTAAGCAGACGGGTAACCATTGCTCGCCATGACCACCGTGAGGGCCGCCTCATCAAACCAGCGCAAGTCGAAATCTTTCAACTCGCCATCGCATGTCGCAATCAGAGCTGGTACGAGATCTGACATCAATCGTGTCATTAGTACCTGGCACTCGGGATCGCCAAAACGAACATTGTATTCGATTAGTTTAGGGCCTTGGTTCGTTAGCATAAGACCTGCGTACAAAACGCCATGATAGGGTTTTCCATCGGCTTTCATTCCAGCCACGGTCGGTAGAATTATTTTGTCCATAACTAAATTTGTTATTTCGTCTGTAACAGCTGGCGCTGGGGAATAGGCCCCCATGCCACCCGTGTTTGGTCCCGTGTCCTTATCGCCGACGCGTTTGTGATCCTGCGCGGAGGCCAACGGCAAGGCATTTTCTCCATCTACGAGCGCGAAAAAACTTGCCTCCACGCCTTCCAAAAACTCTTCGATTACGATTTCGGCACCGGCATTACCAAATGCTGCTGCCGTGAGCATGCTGTCAACAGCTTCATGCGCCTCCGTAATGGTTTGGCAAACGATTACGCCTTTACCAGCTGCTAGTCCATCGGCTTTTACAACAATTGGCGCACCGCGGACGTCGATGAATGCTTTAGCCGGACCGCTCTCAGAGAAACGCCCATATGCGGCTGTGGGAATGTTATGTCGGGTGCATAGGTCTTTCATATAGCCCTTAGAACCCTCTAGCATTGCCGCCTCGGCGCTGGGGCCGAAGGCTTTTATGCCTTGTTCATTAAGTCGGTCAGCAAGGCCTAAAACAAGCGGCGCTTCTGGTCCGATAACAACAAGATCGACATTTTTTTGAATGCAAAATTTCACGATCTTATCGATGTCATTAGTATTGATATCCACGCATTCAGCGTCCTGAGCGATGCCGGCATTACCCGGGGCGCACCAGATTTTATCGACTAGTGGAGACCCGGCAATCGTCCAGCATAGCGCATGCTCTCGTCCACCCCCTCCAACGACTAGAACTTTCATTAAATCTGCCTTTGTTTTTATACAGATGTGGTTACCATCCGACTCATCTGATGACATAGAATGCGAATCGTCATGGCTGATCAATTCTTCGACTCAAGCGAACGACCCGATCTGGGTAATAATGTTGCGGAACTCTCGGTAGGAGAAGTTGCGCAGGCAATTAAACGAACTCTGGAAGGCGCCTTTGATCGCGTACGGGTGCGCGGGGAAGTCGGTCGACCAAATTACCACGGGTCAGGTCATCTCTATTTTACCCTTAAAGATTCAGATGCTGCGATGGATGCAGTCGCATGGCGGGGAACTGTAGGAAAAATATCCTTGCGGTTGGAAGAGGGGATGGAGGTGATCGTCACCGGTCGAATCTCTTCGTATGCAAAAAGCTCACGTTATCAAATCGTGGTCGAGTCTGTCGAACTCGCTGGCGAAGGCGCGTTGCTTAAACTGTTAGAAGACCGTCGCAAAAATCTCCGTGCTGAGGGTTTATTCGATGCTGACGCGAAAAAAGAGATACCCTTTCTACCCAACGTTATCGGCGTTGTGACGTCGCCAACCGGTGCCGTGATACGTGACATTCTTCATCGCTTGGAGGATCGCTTTCCTCGCCGCGTTCTTATGTGGCCTGTGCCCGTCCAGGGAGACGGGGCTGCTCAAAAAATTGCGGCTGCGATCAATGGATTTAATGCTTTAACTGCGAGCGACGAAATACCGCGCCCCGATGTTCTTATCGTAGCGCGTGGCGGTGGTAGCTTAGAGGATTTGTGGCAATTCAACGAAGAGGTGGTTGTTCGAGCGGTAGCTAATTCTGACATACCCCTGATTTCAGCTGTTGGACATGAAACCGACACCACTCTAATAGACTACGCGGCAGATCGCCGCGCTCCGACGCCAACCGCAGCGGCGGAGATGGCGGTGCCGGTTCGTTCGGAACTGCTAACGCAGGTATTAGATGATGAAAGACGTTTAATTGCCGGCATAAGTCGCCTAATGGATGAACGTCGGAACTATATCGAAGGATTAGCACGCGGGTTACCGCGACCAACTGTAATACTTGAAGGGGCAATGCAGTCTTTAGATTTTGCAACGGAGCGTGTTGGTCATCTTGCGATCCGAGAAATTGAAAGGTGCGAAGCGCGGATCGCCGCAGTGGGTTCAAGGTTGCCACACCCAAGAGAGGTGATGACAAAAGCAGAGGCAGAACTTACAGCAAGGATTGAAAAAGTTTCGATTGCTATTCGAGCCTTTGTGCGGGAAAGAACGAGCAGTTTTGTGAGCCTTTCCGCCGCCGAAAGACTTAAAGGAGCCATAGAGCGTCAGCGCTTAGACCGGAGAAATCGGCTTAAGTCCAATATTCAGCTATTAGATAGCCTCTCTTATGAGCGGGTTCTTGACCGCGGATATGCCCTTATTAGAAATGAAAAAGGTGATCCAATTATGCGGTCAATCGAAACCAGGCCGCTTCAAAATGTCACCATAGGTTTTTCAGATGGAACCGTTTCGGCAACTATTAATGAAGATAAATTATCCAGCAAGAAGGAAGCCTCATCACATACGAGAACCAAACAGAGGTCGGTCAAAACGGAGAAAAATCGTTCTCTCTCTCGCGGTGATCAAGGGTCACTTTTCTAAGCTATGCGTTACTTGTTTAGCTGCGTTGTCGTGTTTTGCGCTTTTTCCATTGCTGCATTCGCTAATCCCCTTTCGCTTGAGGGGCATTTTAGCCAAGGGGGATTGGTTACAGGGCAGACAAGCGCGGGTGCAAAGGTTTCGCTAAATGGGAAGATGGTTAATGTATCGCCTTCTGGGTTGTTCGTATTTGGGTTTGGGCGAAATGCAGCTGATACGGCGGTCATTGAAATAATTTTGCCCGACGGTTCGCGTGTCAGCCGAGTACTCGAAATTAAACAGCGGAAATATCGGACTCAGAAGATCAATGGCTTGCCCAAGGAGATGGTTACGCCATCTGCCAAGACTTTAGAGAGGATCAGAGAAGAGGTTCGAAATATCCGCAAGGCGCGGTCCGTATTTACAATGGAAAACCATTTTAAATCCGGTTTTATTTGGCCGTCCAAGGGCAGAATTTCCGGTGTTTACGGCAGCCAACGAATTTTGAATGGCCAACCACGTAGGCCACACTTAGGCGTCGACATAGCAGCCCCTTCTGGAAGTCCGGTTGTTGCGGCCTCTTCCGGTCGGGTGACGCTCGCCGAAAACGATCTTTATTTTACTGGCGGCACAATCATTATCCATCACGGTCACGGTCTTTCCACGGTTTACTCTCATTTAAGTGACTTGGTTGTCCAGAAGGGGGATGTCGTTTCGCGAGGAGACCTCATAGGTAAAATCGGTTCGACGGGACGATCTACCGGCCCTCATCTCGACTGGCGTGTTAACTGGTTTCAAGAACGGCTAGATCCAATGCTATTAGTCGGTCCGATGCTTAGGTAAGAATTTTATTTTTTGCGTTTCGGGTTTTTCCCCCACCGTCTGTGGAACCACATCCACTGCTCTGGTCGTTCCGTGATCCAAGCGCTGAAACGCTCATTGACCCAGGCCATGGTGGCTTTGATATCCGCTTGTCGATCACCGGTGGTCACTGGTGTGCGCGGTTCTTCAACCGTTAGACGAAAGTTTTTGGCGTTCAATCTTTCCACGCGTACTGGAATCAGCGGTGCATCGTACTTCAATGAAAGCGCCGCGGGTGCGGTGGGCGTCATGGCGTCGATCCCCAAGAAGGGGACATTTACTCCGTCGTTCATGCGAACATCCACTAACATAATCGTGTGCCGATCGCCTCCAAGGACTTGGGTTAAGCGTCTCGCTCCATCGCGGCCTTTCATTATGAGTTCTACACCGCTAGCGCGCTGCCACCGACGGACGAGAAAATCAATGAAAGGATTATTAAACGGACGATAAACAACGGTTAGAGGCAGATCATGCATGCGTGCTGCCAGTGTTACCATCTCCCAGTTACCAATGTGTCCAGCGAGAAGTATTCCGGACTTCCCGCTTACCTTAAGGGCATTGAGGTGTTCAGCACCAACGATTTCGAGGCGACTTTTTTGATTTTCACGTATCTGATCAAGGCTCCAATAATCGGAAATAACACGGGTGAAATTGTCCCACACGCCTCGTACTATTTCTTCCGTCCTGTCAGGCGGTGTCTCGGGCCATACAAGATGGATTCCTTCTCGGATTCTTTTACTAAGCGGTAAACGGGGACCGACTAATCGGCCGATAAATGCCAACAAGGTGCCGACGCTACCGACAGGAAATTTGTGCAAAATGAAATAGATGGGCCAAGCGAGTGCTATTTCTATGCGGTGTTGGAGGTTTGGTTTTTGCCAGTATCGGTCGGAGTAATGCTTCAAAAATAAAACCTTATTTTTTTTGAAATGGTGAGAGTAAATCGTCTAAAGCTGCCAGATCATCCCAGTCCAGACGGACTTTTAGCGACCTTATCATGCTCTTCGCTTCTTCTGGTATACGGACGAAGTCTTTCTCCGTTGTGACTACAATTGCGTCTGCTGCGGCTGCTTTATCAATGAGCCGCATGATTTCGTCTTTTGAGAAGTAGTGGTGGTCCGGGAAAGCCGCGATATCAACCAAATCGCATCCCATCCCCGCAAGAGTTTCAAAAAACTTTTCTGGTTGGCCTATGCCCGCGAAGGCGACGACGGGCGCACCAGAGATGTCGTCGTCCGCGGTTGCTGGAACGAAACGTGCCGTAAGGATTGGAATATTATTTGGAAGCAACGCTCGTAACGCACTAGAGGCGTCTCCGATCAGCGCAATCGCATGGATGCGCGCAATAGCACTCTCTAAAGGTTCCCTCATAGGCCCTGAAGGTATTACTCGGCCGTTTCCAAAGCCGTATCGGCTGTCAACAACCAGAATTGACAGGTCTTTATGAATTGTTGGGTTTTGCAGGCCGTCATCCAAAACGAGCGCATCGATGGTTGAGGTGGCGGCCAATCGCGCCATTTTGACTTTGTCCGCGCCGATCCACGCCGGTGCTACACTGGCAAGTAATAGGGGCTCGTCACCGACTTCCCGCGCAGAATGGATCGTCGGATCTACACGTGTTGGTTTGTTTATTTTGCCCCCATATCCGCGGCTCAGAAAACCTGCCGAGACATCTAGCTTCTGGAGGCGCTCCATGACTGCCAAAGCTACTGGGGTCTTGCCTGCGCCACCGGCGACCACATTACCGATACATATTACAGGAACACGAACCTTGTAGGGGGTTATGTTCTGTAAGCGCTTTTGCGTGCGCCAGGTCCAGACCCAACTTATAGGCGAGAGGAGGGAGGGGAGGAGGCCGCTGGTCCGCCAAAATTCACGCGCACGCATTGTTCGCGACTGGGGTGGGTTTAGTGGAAGAGATGCGATTTAGATGCGGATTAATATGGGCAAATACGGCATCTAAAACATTTTGTTTACCATCCGCTACAGAACGTGCTGCTAATATTCGACGCTGCCGTAGCGTTGAGTTTGAAAGGAGGGTACCTATTTCTAGAGCTAACTCTTCTGCGGTGTGGACTATGACTGAGGCGCCTGCTGTAAGAAGTTCGCTTTGAACATCTAAGAAATTCTCCATGTGGGGCCCATGAACAATCGCACAACCTAGCCGTGCTGGTTCGATAGGGTTTTGCCCACCATGAGGTATGAGGGTCCCTCCAACGACAGCAATATCCGTTATACGGAAAAACAAGCCGAGTTCTCCGATGGTGTCTCCAAGCAGAAAAGAGATTGAAGCGTCTACAGGATCTGTCTTGCTCCGAACCGACACCGATAGCTTTCTGTCTAAGAGAAGTTGCTCAATGCAAGCAGCCCTTTCAGGATGGCGCGGTATAATGACAGTGAGTATATCTGGGAAATTTTTGATGAGTATCTCGTGGGCGTCAGCTATGACCTCATCTTCGCCCGCGTGAGTGCTGAAAACTACCCATCTTGGGCGTCCCGCGATGCTTGCGTCTAGTGCTGTGAGCATTTTTTGATCCGCAGGCAAAGGGGAGGTCGCAAACTTTAAGTTCCCTGGGCAGGCAACGTTCTTAGCACCAAGCACTCTTAGGCGCCCTGCATCCAGCTCTGTCTGAGCCATGCACAACTCGAAGGTCTCAAGCAGTCGACGAATCATCCATGGTGCTCTTCTCCAGCCTTGCACAGAGGCCGCCGAGATGCGGGCATTCATGAGGAAAGATGGGATCCTTCTAGATTTAATCTCTGATAGGACGGTTGGCCAGAACTCAGATTCGACCCATAGGACAAGGTCGGGATGCCAAAAATCCAGAAATCGTTTGACCCAAGGGACTCGGTCGACCGGGATGTATTGATGGATTACTGTCGCGGGAAGTCGATGAATAATCAGATGAGCCGAACTGACTGTGCCGGAAGTCATGAGAATTGTGATCTTTGGATATTCGTGGATTAATCGATCGATAAGGCTCGTCATAGACAAAGATTCGCCGATACTTGCCGCGTGAATCCAAACGAGTGGTCCTTCCGGTCTTGGCCGGGATGCAATACCCATTCGCTCATTGAACCGCATGATATCCTCTTTCCCCGATTTCAGTCGGCGGTCGAGGTATCTCCTTATCAACGGGGTGCAAACCCAAGTCATTGCGCGGTATATGGAAACGCTCACTTAGCCCCCTTGGAGATCGGCGTATTGGTAGCAGAATAAAGATCCTCTGGCAGCACTGGTTCGCGACCCATTTCTGCGTCAAGGGTCATAGTGAGATCATTCAGAACATGCTCCAGTTCTCTCCGAATTTGCTCCGTCCGTTTCTTATCGGCATCCCGCGGTACCTCAATGGGATGCCCGATTCTTACAACACCCTTACCGAACGGGAAGGGCAACATAAATCTATCCCAGGATGAAAATACGCGACTCCGGGATGCCGCAAAAGTTATTGGTAATATCAGTGCCCCCGTGAGTTTTGCGGCGGAGATAGCTCCGGCTGAAACACGCATCCTCGGCCCCCTTGGACCATCAGGGGTGATCCCTATGTACTCTCCGCGCCGCAAAGCCCGCACAATTGATATGAGTGCGCCTCTACCACCCTTAGAAGAAGAGCCAGCGATTGTACCTACTTCTAGGTGCTGCAAAGTTTGAGAAATAAGTACTCCGTCCCTGTGCCGCGAAATCAAGATACTCATTGGTACGTCATATACCCAAGCATTTGGAATCATTAGCATCCTGCCATGCCAAAAACAGGCGATGAAGGGCTTATTATTAGCGACTAACGCCGCAGCAATCTCCTGGTTTTCTACTTTCCAGTTCCCTGTAAACCAGACAAGGCGTATGTATTTCGCTGCAAGCCAACTTAAGGCCGCTGCGACCTTTGGTCTGCGCGCGAGTTTACGCATTGAAGACATCGATTATCCTTTAGAAACAGGAGCGAGCGCTCCTCCGTCATCGTCGGCGAATTGCATTGCATGCAGTTTAGAGTAAGCGCCGCCGCGGACAATCAGTTCCGAATGTGTGCCGGTTTCACGGATTTTGCCACCCTCTATAACAAATATGCAGTCGGCATCTAAAACAGTAGAGAGTCTATGGGCGATAATTACTGTTGTCCGCCCTTTTTTAAGCCGTGACAATGCCATTTGAACCTGCCTTTCTGTTTCTGTGTCAAGGGCCGAGGTTGCTTCATCAAGCAGCAAGATGGGGGCGTCTTTCAACATCGCTCTTGCGATGGCAATACGTTGTCGTTGACCGCCAGAAAGTTTCGCGCCACGACCACCCACGTATGTATCGAACCCGTCTGCAAATTGGGAAATAAATTCCTCCGCACCTGCATCGGCTGCCGCGCGAGTAATTTCTTCGTCGGTAGCGTGCCATTTTCCGTAAGCGATGTTGGCACGAATAGTATCGTCGAAAAGCAATATTTCCTGGCTAACTAGTGAGATGCCGCTGCGCAAACTCTCTATTGTCACATCGCGGACATCTTGGCCGTCAATGAGCACCCGACCACTAGCTACATCATAAAACCGTGGTATTAGATTAAGTATTGTTGACTTTCCCGCACCTGATGGACCGACTAGTGCTACGGTTTTTCCAGCGTCGATCTGAAGGTTGATTCCGGTAAGAGCGGAAGAATTTTGGGTATACCGGAAATGGACGTTTTCAAGGGATATTTGGCCTTGGATAGGCTTGATTGGAACAGCTTTGTCGGAATTGGTTATGGTGGACTTTAAGTCTAGTACAGCGAAAACACGTTGCGCCGCTGCGAGGCCTTGTTGCAACGTTGAATTCAAGTTCGCGATGTTTTTCATCGGCTTATAAGCAGCCAATAAAGCCGCCATGAAGGAAGCAAGTTCGCCTGTCGTCATCTCCCCATCAATAACGAGCAACCCGCCATAAAGAATCGCGCAGGCCAGGGCTATTCCGCCCAGCGCTTCCATCAAAGGTCGGCTTATAGCCTGAACTCGCGCGGCTTTACGGGTTAGCTGGAAGACCCGCTCTATAACGGCTGCGGCGCGTTTGGTCTCGCGTTCCTCCATCGTGTAGGCCTTTACATGCCTAGCCCCCTGGAAAGTCTCGTCCAGCAGGGTCGTCAGATCTCCTGTTTCGATTTGCGTATTACGCGAGATCTTACGAATGCGCTTCCCGATTCGGACGATCGGGTAGAGCGCTAAAGGAAACACAAAAATTGTAAGAAGCGCGAGCGTGGAATTATGAAAAATAAGGATCGCAAGCAAAAATAGCACTAGCAGCGCGTCCTTCAGTAAACCGGTCAAAGCTTTCGCCATCGAATACCGAAGGAGATTTGCATCATTGATAAAACGAGAAATGAGGCTTCCAACTGAATTGTCATGGAAGAATTGTAGATCAGCACGGATTACGCCGCGGTACATAGAGGATTGCAGGTTCGCAACCATTCGATGCCCGATTACTTCCATGTTAACAGCCTCGAAATAGCCGGCGATCCCAGAAATAATCGCGAGAGCGATGATCGCCCCTGGTAGCAGGTAGAGCATTTCCCGATCGCGCGCGATCAGAACTTGGTCGACGACGTCTTTTAACAGATAGATCATGCTTGCCGACGTGGCGGCGACAAGCACCATGCAGAGAAATGTAGTTAGTATGCGTTTGCGCTGAGGCCAAAGTTGCTTGCGAACAAGTCGATTGATCAGGGTTTTCGACGTTTCGATTCTTTTGTCGGCCAGTTCCAATCCATTGGAAAGTGCCTGTTCTTTATCGGCCACTGGAGAGGGTCCCGTTTCTCTTGGAGACAATATTATTTGTCAGATTACCATGTCTGCCAAACCCGGCCAAATAATTGAAAACAGATGAAAATTTCGATTGTGATTGGAGATCTAACTGCCTGCGACGGTCATTCCATCTATCCGCAGTGTCGGTGCGTCTATACCGGACTTAAATTCAAGATCATCAGCCGGCACCAGATTAGCGAACATATCTTTCAAATTGCCGGCGATGGTAATTTCGGTTACCGGATAGCTAATCTCACCGTTCTCAATCCAAAAGCCAGCCGCGCCGCGACTATAATCTCCAGTTACCATATTAATCCCCATGCCTATAAGCTCCGTTACGTAAAAACCGCTTGTAATGTCTGAGACTAACTCGGTCGGAGATTTATCGCCGGCTTCCATGAAAAGGTTCGTTACGGCAGGTGAAGGAGGGGAGGCCGTGCTTCTAGCAGCGTTGCCAGTCGACTCAAGTTCTAGCTGTCGCGCCGACGCGAGATCAAGCACCCAAGTTGTTAGCACGCCATTCTCGGCAAGATATTTTTTGCAATTAGGAAGTCCTTCAGCATCGAAAGGTTTGGAGCGCAAACCACGGTTTCGGTGCGGGTCATCGACAACATTAATCCCATCGCGGAATATCTTTTGGCCCAAACAGTCCTTTAGGAATGAGGTTCCCCGCGAGATCGAAGATCCATTAATGGCGCCAGCGAAGTGCCGAACAATTCCACTGGAAACTCTAGGATCATAGACAACAGGAACCTGTTGGGTTTCAACCTTTCGAGCATTGAGGCGTTTCACTGCCCTTTCGCCCGCGTTGCGACCGATTTTTGCTGGGTCAGTAAGGTCTGAGTAGAACACTGAGGACGAGTAGTCGTAATCTCGCTCCATTGCGGTACCTTCGCCAGCAAGGACTGACGCCGCTAAACTGTAGCTAGAGGTCTGGTAGCTTTGTGCCAACCCATTAGACGCCGCAATAGCGATACGTGCGCTACTCCGACCAGCTTCAGCACCTTCGCTATTGGTGATACCGGCGATGGACCGTGCTGCGTCTTCTGCGGTACGAGCGGCATCGATTAGGGTTTCATTGTTTGGTTCCGCAGTGTCGCATATTTCAAGTGTCGGCGGATCTATGACCAGTTGATCGGGGTAGGCAATTCCGCAATACGGATCTTCAGGTGCTACCTTTGCCATTTCGACGGCACGACTTGCGACGTCTTTCAATGTTTCTTGTTCAAAATCCGTAGAGGAGACGATCGCTTGCTGCCTGCCAACAAAAACGCGAAGTCCGAGATCTTTGCTTTCGGACCTCTCAAGTTTTTCAAGGTTCCCTAATCGGCATGAAATTGAAACGGCAGAAGCGTTAAAAACAATCGCATCCGCTGCATCTGCCCCTTGGCGGAGGGCTGTGTCAATCAAATCGGCGAGTAGTTCCAGTTGATTTTTTGTATCGGCCATGCCCGCTACCTGCTCCTAGGTTTCCAAATGTCCTGTCCTTCGCCAGGCAAACCATACTTTTCCCATTTTCGGGAAACCTTCTCTACAATTTCACTGCTCATGCGAAGTTTACGACCCCACTCACGTTGCGTTTCAGCCCCGATCTTCTTTGTTGCATCTATCCCCATTTTCGAGCCAAGGCCTTCGATTGGGGACGCGAAATCTAGGTAGTCAATTGGTGTATTTTCAATTGTTGTAACATCTCGGGCAGCATCTACATTTGTAGAGATTGCCCAGATAACATCTTCCCATTTGCGAGCGCAAATATCTTCATCCACCACAATAACGAATTTTGTATACATAAATTGTTTCAGATAGGACCAAACCCCCATCATGATCCGCTTGGCTTGTCCTGCATATGTTTTTCTGACCGATACAACAGCGATCCGATAAGAACAGGCTTCCGGGGGAAGCCAGAAGTCGACTATTTCAGGAAATTGTTGAACCAGTAGCGGAATAAAAACGTCGTTGAGCGTTCGTCCTAGAACTGACGGTTCATCAGGCGGTCGGCCTGTAAATGTCGTTAAGTAAATAGGATCCTTGCGCATGGTGATCGCAGATACGGTGAAGATTGGAAAAGGTTCGACTGAGTTATAGTAACCCGTGTGATCACCGTATGGACCTTCTGGCCCCGTCTCGGTTAGAGACACGTGTCCTTCTATTACGATCTCAGCCTCAGCGGGTACCTGCAAAGGAATGGTTTTGCAATTTGTCAACGCAAGTTTGCTGCCTCGCAACAGGCCCGCGAATTGGTACTCGGACATAGTCTCCGGTACGGGCGCCACGGCCGCTATGGTGGTGGCAGGGTCAGCTCCGATCACAGCTGCAGCGGGAACCGACTGCGACCCTACCCGCGCGGCATCCACCGCATGTTTAGCGCCGCCGCGATGAGCGAGCCATCGCATCAGGGTTGTATTACGGCCAGTAACCTGCATACGGTAAATACCGACGTTTGATTTTCCATCAACGCCCTCGGTGACGACAAGGGGCCATGTAATTAGCGGAGCCGGCTCGTTTGGCCAGCAGGTCTGAATGGGAAGCTTCCCGAGATCTACATCTTTCCCGGTCAGCACGATTTCTTGGCAGGGAGCGCTAGTCGATGTTTTAGGCTTCATTGCCATAACCGTTTTAAGCAGAGGAAGCATTTCTATCGCCTCCCGCCAACCACCTGGTGGCTCCGGCTGCCGCAGAAAGGCGAGTTGTTCGCCGAATTCACGGAGTTCATCGGGAGTTTTTCCCATACCCCAAGCCACGCGCTCGACGGTACCAAACAAATTTGCTAGGACCGGCATATGATATGATTCACCATCATTGCTTACGACATTTTCGAAAAGAACGGCGGGTCCGTCTTCAGCGAGAAGTCGGGTCTGGATTTCTGTCATTTCCAAATGCGTAGAGACTGGTTCAGAAACCCGGATCAACCGTTTTTCTTTCTCCAGTTTGACTATAAAATCTCGAAGGTTGGCGTAGGCCATTGTCGCAAGGTCCTGCCTTAGGGTCGGGTCTCGGTCAAGCGTCGGACCGATTTAGAAATTAGATCATTTGAGATGAAACTATGTCAGAAACTATGAATG
Organism: uncultured Alphaproteobacteria bacterium; assembly: GCA_913046035.1. Taxonomy (GTDB): domain Bacteria; phylum Pseudomonadota; class Alphaproteobacteria; order MPNO01; family UBA830; genus UBA830. The sequence goes on from CAJWSW010000008.1 coordinate 15,952, forward strand.
ATCCAGTTACACACGCAAAATCATATCCGTTCCCAGTTATGGGTAAATCATATGTCTTCCGAGATGGGATGCCATACGATATGCCGGACGCTGGTTTTGATAAAACGGGACGAACGCCTGTCCTCGCGGCCGGTTCAAATCAATCACATGAGCAATTAGCAAGAAAATACGCAGGGCTACTTGAACAAACTGAGATTCCCATTCAGCGAGCAATACTCAGCGATTTTGACTCCGTTTATGCCGCGCATCTTGCAGGCTATGGCTCGGTGCCCTCGACCCTTTTCCCATCAGATGGAACGCGAGTAACTACGTACGTGCTGTGGCTGGATGATTCCCAGTTGAACCGGATGCACGAAACCGAACGGAATTATACTTATGACCACCTATATGACATTAAGGTGCGCATAGAAGACAGCGATGAATTACTCGGCGAGGCCTATGCATATTCTGCGAAGGTGGGCTGCATTGGTCACTGTGGTAAGCCAATTGCATTGCGAGAAATCCCTGCTTTGAATAGGAACTTCCCGTCAATGTCTCAGGTCGGAATACTTGAACATGTTCGTAACAGGTTAGTGCCGGAGGAGCCGCTCGATGTGTTTATTGGCGCTCATATTGCGAACCCGGAGCTGCGCGCATTCCGCACATCTGGTCTGTCCGAGGGCGCAATATTTCCCAATTTTCCGCGAACAGTTATAGGAGAATTTTAGGTTTTTACTTCGTGGCTGCGGTGGAGGATTTCTCTATTCTTGCAGCGCAAAATTTGAATTCGGGTATTTTTCCGGCGGGATCGAGGGCGGCATTAGTTAATATATTTGCTGCAGCTTCTGAATAACAAAACGGTATGAAGACTACTCCTTCGGGCACGTCTCGGTCGGCGCGAGCCTTTAATTCGATGATGCCGCGACGCGTCTCAACCTTAATCATCTCACCTGGCGCAATGTTCATCTTTATAAGGTCTTTGGTGGACAGGTTTGCAGTTGCCTCGGGTTCTAAACTGTCCAAGATATCGGCCCGGCGTGTCATCGCCCCTGTATGCCAGTGTTCTAAAAGCCTGCCTGTTGTGAGGATCATTGGATACGCGTCGTCGGGCACCTCATCGGGTGGAAGAATATCGGCGGGGACAAATTTTCCGCGCCCCGACGTCGTCGGAAAACCCTCCTGAAAAATGACTTCTTGGCTGAGACCATTGTCATCGAGGGGGTAGGTGACGGAGTCAAGGATCTGAAGACTTTCCCATGTGATGCCTTTGAAGGATGGCATGCATGCGGCCATCTCGTCGAAGACTTCCTTCGGGCTGTTATATTGCCAGTCGAGACCAATTCGGCGCGCTATTTCCTGAATGATCCAAAGATCTTGTTTTGCGTCGCCTGGTAAGGGAAGTGCCTTACGCCCAATCTGGACTTGGCGGTTTGTGTTTGTGAAACTTCCTTCCTTCTCTGGAAATGCACTCGCTGGTAGTATGACGTCGGCATGAAATGCGGTTTCCGTCAAAAACAGGTCCTGTAAAACTAAATGGTCGAGGGCGGCAAGTGCTTGACGCGCATGACGCGCATCTGGATCGGACATCGCTGGGTTTTCGCCCATAATATACATCGCGCGAATGTCGCCATTTCGGATCGAGTCCATGATTTCAACCACAGTTAAACCTGGATTTGGATCAAGTTCCGACGCCCAAAACTTCTCGAATTTGGCTCGTACTTCCGGTTTTTCTACCGATAGGTAGTCTGGAAAGAACATGGGAATTAAACCGGCATCTGAGGCGCCCTGCACATTATTTTGCCCACGTAAAGGATGTAGCCCTGTACCTGGTCGGCCAACATGGCCGGTCATTAAAGCAAGAGAGATAAGACAACGTGAATTATCGGTTCCGTGCACATGTTGCGAAATTCCCATACCCCAGAATATGATGCTGCGATCGGCATTTGCGTATTCACGAGCGATTATCCTAATTCTGTCTGCATCGACGCCGCATATATCGGACATCGTTTCGGGTGAGAAACCCCTTAAGTGCTCCTTAATCTCCTCAAAACCTTCTGTATGGCGCTCTATGTAGTCGTTGTCTGTAAGGTTTTCTTCAACAATCGTGTGCATCATTGCGTTCAGTAGCGCTACGTCTGACCCACTTTTGAACTGGACCATGTGTGTGGCATGTCGAGATAGGGCCTGCCCGCGTGGGTCCATAACAATTAACTTTGCACCGTTATTAACCGCATTTTTGAAGAACGTCGCTGCCACAGGGTGGTTCACCGTCGGATTGGCGCCGATTACAATGATCACGTCTGATTTTGCCACATCGTAGAAAGGTGCGGAAACGGCGCCGGAATTGACCGTTTCCATTAATGCCGCAACCGACGAAGCATGGCATAGGCGTGTGCAGTGATCGACGTTGTTATTTCCAAAACCGGTGCGGACAAGTTTTTGAAATAGATAAGCTTCTTCGTTGGATCCTTTTGCCGATCCGAAGCCGGCGAGGGCCGAGCCGCCGGTTTCGTTCACAACCTTTTTCAGTCCACTGGCGGCGAATTCGAGCGCCTCGTCCCAAGTCGCTTCCCGAAAGTATTTCAGAGGTGTGGCGGGGTCGTAGTTTGCGTCTGGGTCTTTCGCAATTCCGCCTTTTCGAATTAATGGACGAGTGAGCCGATCAGGATGATGGATATAATCGAAGCCGAAGCGGCCCTTTACGCAAAGCCGGTTGTGGTTTGCGGGACCATCGCGACCGTCGACGGAAAGAAGTTTGTCCTCCTTGATTTTGTACGTGAGCTGACATCCAACGCCGCAGTATGGACAAATTGAATCAACTTGTCTGTCCGGCTCTATAAGACCATCTGACGACGTAACGGTCGAAGGCAGTAAGGCACCAGTGGGGCAAGCTTGAACGCATTCCCCACAAGCAACACAAGTACTATCGCCCATGGGGTCATCAAAATCGAACACGATTTTTGCCTCCGCCCCACGGCCAGCCATCCCAATGACGTCATTTACTTGCACTTCGCGGCATGCGCGGATGCACAATGTGCAATTAATGCAGGCATCTAAATTGACCGCCATCGCCGGATGAGACAAATCTGGTTCCAGCGCAATTTGCGCCGGGAAACGTGACTTTTCGATATCAAGGCGTTCCGCCCAAGACCAGAATTGCGACCCCTTGTCATGCGTTTTCTCGCGGGATGGCTGATCGGCAACCAGAAGTTCAAAAACCATTTTTCTAGCGGAGGTTGCGCGAGCGCTGCCTGACTGAACCACCATTCCGTCCTCTGGCCGGCGGATGCAGGATGCAGCGAGAACCCGCTCGCCCTCTATCTCGACCATGCAAGCACGGCAATTACCATCAGCGCGATATCCTGGCGACGGTGCATAGCATAAATGCGGGATATCAATTCCGTTGCGCTGTGCAACCTGCCAGATGGTCTCTCCCGGGGCAGCAGAGACCGTTTTGCCGTCGAGCGTGAAACTGATTTTTTCTGTTGATCCGTCAAGAGCCATCGATTTTCCGTCCCGCCTATTTGGCGTCTTCAGGAAAATGACGGAATACCGACAACAGGCCGTTCGGCGCTGCTTGACCGAGACCGCAGATCGATGCATCCATCATGGTTTTGCTAAGTTCTTCAAGTAATGGACGATCCCAGTGATCTGCTTCCATCAATTTGACCGATTTTTCACATCCGGCACGGCAAGGCGTGCACTGGCCGCATGATTCATGCTGGTAAAATCGCATAAGGTTTAATGCAGCATTCGCGATGTTATCCTGCTCCGAAAGGATAATGACCGCGCCTGAACCCGCGAGGCATCCGTATTCTTCCAAGGTTCCGAAATCGAGCGGTATGTTGTCCTTTTCGGCTGGTAATATGCCGCCTGATGCCCCCCCCGGTAAATATCCCTTGAATGTGTGGCCGTCCGCCATTCCACCGCAATACTCATCTATTAGCTCACGGACGGTGATACCCGCCCCTGCAATCTTGGCGCCCGGCTCACGGACGCGCCCTGACACGGAAAAGGTTCGCAGGCCCTTGCGGCCGTTCCGCCCATGGTTAGAAAACCACTCTGGACCATTCTCCAGCACATCTCTTACCCAGAAAAGTGTTTCGACATTATTAATCAGGGTAGGGCGATTAAATAGTCCCACCTCTGCCGCAAATGGTGGTTTGTGCCGCGGAATTCCTCGCTTGCCCTCGATGCTCTCTAACATCGCTGACTCCTCGCCGCAGATATAAGCACCCGCACCACGACGGACGTAAACCGTTCCTGGTTCTAGGAGAGCTGCCTCTTCAAGCTTCGCGATGGCATCAATTAAAATTGCCCGCGCAGCAGGGTACTCATCACGGATGTATATGTAACAAGCCTCTGCCTCTACCGCCCACATTCCAATTAGGACGCCTTCGAGAAATTGGTGAACCTCCTGCTGAATAAAGTAGCGGTCTTTAAACGTGCCGGGTTCACCCTCATCGGCGTTCACTGCCATAAGCCGGGGGCCTGGAAAGCCCCGAACGATGCGCCATTTACGGCCTGTGGAAAAGCCTGCGCCGCCCAGTCCGCAAAGTGATGAGCTTTCAAGTGATGAAATTACCTGCTCTCGAGACAACTTGCCATCATAGCAGCGTCTTAGCGTCTTGTAACCTCCGGCAGAGACATATTTGTCGTAATCGATGTGATCCGGTATTACTGCTCTTACGGATGAGCTCGCTACAGCGTCCTCAATTTTTTCAGGTGTTGCGTGAAATATTTGATTTTGGCCGACTGCAACGGCTGGTGCCTTGTCGCAAGCTCCCATACAGGGTGCCGTCAAGACGCGAGCATTATTACCCAAGATACTATTAAGGCTAGATAACAGTTCTTTCGCACCCAACATCTCGCAGGTCAGAGACTCACAAACCCTTACAGTTATTTCTGGCGGCGAAGCCTCCTCATCGGCAAGAACATCGAAGTGGTGATAAAAAGTTGCGGTCTCATATACTTCAGCGATTGCGAGACGGAATTCATCGGCCAGCGCGACAAGATGGTTGGAACTAAGACAACGATAGTAATCCTGAATCAGATGCAGAGCCTCAATTAACATATCACGGGACCTCGGCATATCGCCCAGTAAAGCTGAGACTTCTGACGTGGCATTTTGAAGCAGTTGGCGACCTTTTGGATTCGATGCGCCGCTACGGCCTTTGCCGGGACCGCGGAACTTTGGAATTTCTGGTTTAACTCTCGTCATTTGTCTCCGCTTCGTCCACGGTTTGCAGGTTGATAATTTCTGCGTTGATCAAGTGTTTTCCTGCATTTTCGAAGTTAACTGTTATCCGGGTGCCATCCACCGACTGAACTTGTCCCAGACCCCAGTCGCTCTGTGTCGGATGCCGGACAAATGCCCCGGGCGCTATATCGTATACCATTCAAAATGCCTTCATTCTCTCATGAAGCAATTTACATTAATTTTTAGCTTCGTTAAGGGTGAGTTATTTAGCAAAATCCGGGGCCGTTTTGGAGATTAGGTTCCGCTTGTTAGTTGAGTTTGTTGTGCGCTATCTTGCAGGGCGGTCTGAAATCAGTCCGCTGTCCAACCCGAGGTGTGGCATAGCTCCCGGTAGAAATGACAATTACAATTCCTCCAGATTACCAACCAACCGAAAAAGAGCCTTTCATGAATGATGTGATGCTGGAATATTTTCGGCGGAAACTCGTCTTTTGGAGGGACAGTCTATTACGTGACTCTAGTCAAACATTACAAAATCTCCAGGAGCCTGAATCTTGGTCCGCTGACCAGTCTGACCGTGCAATGGCTGAAACGGACAGGTCCATAGAATTGAGAACCCGTGACCGTGCGAGAAAATTAATCCAAAAAATTGACGATGCTTTGCAGCGGATCGAAGACGGCAACTACGGCTATTGTATCGACACAGGCGAGCCGATTAGCGTTAAACGGCTAGAAGCACGCCCTATTGCGACGCTTGGGCTTGAGGCGCAAGAAAGGCATGAACGTCTGGAAAAAACAAAGCGTGACAATTAATTAGGGAGGCTTTGGGGTCTGCGCTTACCGAGCCGTTCAAAAATTGTCCCGGATGCTCGGCAAGGCTGTGCTTGTGCGCAACCCTCAATATCGTTTTGGGAGTTTTTAATGTTTGAACCATATGTTGCCGTGAAGCATAGTTGCATTCTTGGGGAGTCGCCGATCTGGTCGGAGGTCGAACAGGCCCTTTACTGGGTGGATATTCGAAACCCCATGATTTACCGCTGGACTGCGGCATCTCGCGAATTGAAGAGCTGGCCTGTCCAAACTGAGATCGGGTCTATTGGCTTTGCCAGTGAGGGGCGGCTAATCGCTGGGACGCGGATGGGATTCGCTTATATCAATCTGGCAGACGGCGAGTTTAGAGAGCTTATTGATCCAGAAGGTAGTGGTCGCATGAATACCATCCGGTTGAATGACGGGAAAGTTGACCGCAAAGGCCGTTTCTGGTGTGGGTCCATGGAAGATCCCGGTGCGTCGGAAATCGCAACCTTGTATCGGTTAGATCCTGATCATTCAGTGCACCGCATGGAAGGACCTGTCCAGATATCTAATGCTATTTGCTGGAGCCCTGATAACACCTTGATGTTTTTCGCAGACTCCCGAAAGCAGGTGGTATGGGCTTACGATTTTGATATCGGTGAAGGCACAATTGAGAACCGCCGTGTGTTCATCGAAGTACCGAGAGAAGAGGGTGTGCCTGATGGGGCAACTGTTGATGCCGATGGCTTTCTCTGGTTGGCACATATGCGTGGTGGGCGGGTTAAACGCTATGATCCAGACGGCAAGGTCGAGCGGGAGATACTATTTCCTGCCTCTCTCACCTCGTGCCCGGCATTCGGTGGTGCGGATCTCTCGACGCTCTACGTCACTACCGCGTCGTCGCTTTTTGAGCAGTCGGATTTCGCGCGTGAGCCGGATGCCGGTTCGGTTTTCGCGGTTGAAACTGATATTAAAGGCCTTGCCGAACCAGCATTCGGCGCCTGAATGGGGGCTTGGTGGTTAACCCAAATTACATTGGGGAGCCGGAAACTTCTATTCGAATCCATTGATGAAATAGGTTGAGATCAATATCAGTTGCGGCCTGCTCGGTTACCGCATTTCGATGATGGAATCTGGACCAGCGTGTAAGATAGGTGTAGCCCGAACTAAGGAGGTAACCATGAGAGATCCAAAAATTCGGCCACGCCGAAGTTTGCTGTTTGTCCCTGGTCTGCGGCCTGACCGGTTTTCTAAAGCTCTGGAAAGCGGTGCGGATATCGTGTGCGTCGATATCGAGGATGCCGTGCCATTGTCACGTAAACAGGAAGCGCGAGATTTGACCCTCCCACTTTTGGCTGATGAACATTCGGCTGATGTGGAAATCATGGTCCGCGTAAATCCTTTATCTACCCCAGATGGACTGCGCGATATTTTAGCCCTTCGTAATAGCAATGTGCCGCCAAAGGCAATCATGCTGGCCAAACCCGGATCAAGTGCAGAAATCAGATTATACGATGAATTATTGCAGGGAAGCTGCGCGGAAATTAGGTTTCATGTGATTATCGAGTCCACAGATGGTCTAGAGAATGTCATGGAGATTGCCAGTGCGTCTGAGAGGATTGACTCTCTTTTGTTTGGCGCTGTGGATATGTCTGCCGACCTGAGAGCCCAAAAAACCTGGGAAAATATGCTTTATGCTCGGTCGCGTGTGGTTCATGCAGCTTCGCGGTTTGATTTGGACCTCTTAGACGTTCCATTTCTTAACCTCTCCGATCAGGCGGGCCTAGAAGATGAGGCAAGGATGTCTGATGCCCTCGGCTTTACGGGAAAGGCATCGATACATCCAAAGCAAATTCCAATCATTAATGAGGTTTTTTCGCCGACTCCTGAGTTGGTGAGCCGTGCTAGAAGAATTTTAGCGGAATTTGAAAAAGATGAGACAGGGCTTGTTGTTCTGGATGGAGAACTAATCGAGCGCCCTGTAATACGATCGATGCTTCGTGTCCTTGCGATCGCTGAGCACCTCAAGACGCTCTCTTAGTCGCCTCTATAAAATTTCATCGTTGTTTTATCGATTTCTGCGCCGTCTATGAAAATTGCATCGACCTGTTCGTTGTAAAAACAAATTAAGTTTCCGACTTTTTGGCATTCGGGAATCGGCTGGGGGTAGACCCAAGCGATATCTGGGAATGAGACGCCTGCGATCTCAGCTGAAAAATATTTTGCTTTACCCTTATACGGGCAGATTGAAGTGGTGGCGCTCTCGACGAGCAGTTCCATCCGCACATCTGATGCTGGGATGTAAAAACGAGTTGGAAGACCGGTCTCGAAGAGGAAGAGAGCATTTGTTGTATCTGCGATTGCTACACCGCCAAGGATTACCCGTACGGGGCGAGAAGAGGGAAGGGCATCCACCCGTTTATATGGGTCGCGAGGGTGGGCGAATACTTCCTCATCTTCCTCAAACCAATGATCCACCCTTTCCCAGTAAAATGCGCAGTAATCCTGAAGGTTTATCGCCGTCATTTCATCGTACGGTGTCTGATACGCCCAGACGGCATTTACCGACTCCCGATCCCCCGCCTTTATGGACCAGTAGGAGGCATGCCCCTTGTACTGGCAATAGCTCTCGTGACTAGTCGGTTGCATTAGTTCGAGCCGGACGTCCCTCATTGGGAAGTAATAAACTGGTAGGTGGCCAGTCTCATACATCAGAACTGTATTGGTCGAGTCAGCAATCCATTCATCTCCGAATTTGACCCGTACGCGTCGTGGAGATGGTTCCAGGCGAACTATGCGATTGGGATTTTTTTTGAAGCCAGGTGCCGGGTTGGGCATAGATGTCTCTCCTCGGCTCTAACATAGTTAGCTATTCCCCCGACACAAGCAGACAATGGGGCTGGAGGGCGAACCTAACTCTGTTTAAACTAGGCAATTCGCAGGCGCCGAGTAATGTCTATGTCACTCAAAGTCGATCAAATGCCCAATCTAGATGAATTCCGGCTCCGTCATTTTGTCGAACGCATGGTTGGTGAAGGTGAAGTCGTCGTCGTTGATACACCAGTCGATCTTGTCGACGTTGCAGCACGCTTGGATGGAACTGAAAAGGCGGTGCTCCTGCGTCAGGTCGGTCCCGAGAAGGCGCAACTCGTTGGCGGCATCACTGGAAGCCGCGCTCGGATTGCAAAGGCATTCGGCGTGGAACCGGAAGAGCTTCTGACTGAGGTAAACCGCAGGCTTAGCGAACCGCAAGATTTGGTCGAAATTGAAAGTGAGGACGCTCCGGTCCATGAGGTAGTGGAAACGGGCCGTGAAATCGACCTGACAAAGCTGCCCGTACATTTGCAACACGAACTTGACGGCGCCCCCTATATTTCTGCGTCACTAGATTATGTCATTAATCCAGCAACGGGATGGACAAATAACGGTGTTCGCCGTTTGATGCTTCGCGGCAAGACCGAAACTGGGATCGATTTAGTCGCGCCGTCAGACTTGAAAGCGATTTACGAGCGATGTGTGTCCAGTGGGGAACGTTTACCAATTGCTTTTGCTGTGGGCTCACATCCCTGCGACCACTTGGCGGCGGTTATGCGTATGCCAGTAGATGAATTACCCCTTGTTGCCAGGTTGCGCGGCGCAACTTTACCTGTTGTTAAATGTATCACTTCTGCAATCCGGGTACCTGCCGACGTCGAATATGTTATCGAGGGGTATCTCGATGAGCACGGACATGCTGAGCCGGAAGGTCCCTACGGTGAATTCCTCGGATACTACGGTGTAGTAAAGAGCAATCCTGTGTTTCACTGCACCGCAATCACGCGACGCAAGGATGCGCTGTTTCAGACCTCTACTATTTCAGGCGAACATATTGGCTGGACAGACACTACACAGCTAAATGCTATCCGAGCTGAGGTAACTGTTTGGCGTGCACTACAGACCGCGGTTCGCGAACCAGTTGGTATAAACATTACAACCTCATCAGGCGGTAGTTTCAACGTCAGGGTATCGCTGCGGCAGCGAATGCCGGGCGAGGCGCGAAATGCGATTGCCGCAGTGATGGGCTCACTGGCCAATGCAAAACACATTTTTGTTGTCGATCCGGATATAGATATATTTGACGATGCGCAAATGGACTGGGCGCTCGCCACGCGATTTCAGGCAGACCGGGATTTAGTGGTCGAATCCGGGTTTCGTGCATTGCCACTCGATCCGTCCCTTAATGGGAAACGCGTGGGGGCGAAGGCGGGTTTTGATCTCACGTTACCCTTTGGCGAGCGAGGATTGGCTCAAACTGTGCCTAAAACTATGATTTCCGGTCAAAAGACCCATGATAGTGTGGAGGCAGCGCTCGCTGAGAAGCCGAAATCATTTGGCGAGCTAATGGTAGCGACGGGTTCGCGCGACGGGCGAGAAATTGTGCGAGCGCTCGAAATGCTTAGAACGGCTGGGCGCCTCGATCGGGTCGAAAATGGCCGTTACGTGATCAGCAACGAATGATATCTCGACAGCGAAAAGAAATTCGTAAGCGGCCCCATCGACTCGAGGACGAGCGCCTGCTCCGTGGCGCGGGTTCCTACAGTGACGACTTTAATCAGCCGGATCAACTTTATGCTGGGATGGTCCGGTCGCCACACGCCCATGCCATGATTAAAAGTGTTAATTGCACGCGTGCCTGTGCCATGGCTGGGGTTCATACGGTGCTGACAGGTGCTGACTATTGTGCTGATGGTCTTAAGGATATTGGTCACGTAGCCAACCCGGCGGGTGCTGTGGATTGGCAAAATCCTGCTTTCGTTAATCGAGATGGCTCAAAGCCCCTTGACCGTGCTCAACCAACGGTGGTCCGCGATAAAGTACGTCACGTCGGAGAGATCATCGCTGTTGTTGTTGCGGATACGTTGGCGCTAGCGCAGGAAGCCGCTGACCTGGTTGAAGTCGAATACAACGTATTACCGGTTGTGACCGATGCAATGGAAGCCCTAAAAACTGGTGCACCGCAGATCTGGGCCGATTGCCCGGGGAACACGCCGTTAGATGCGGAAATCGGTGACGCGGCTGCAACCGAAGCGGCATTTGAAATTGCAGCCCACAAGGTTTCGGCAAGATTTTTCAATAACCGCGTCATCAACTGCCAAATGGAACCTCGCGCTGCAGTCGGTGTCTGGGATCGCAAATCTAACAAAATCACGCTGCATGCTGGCGGGCAGGGCGTTCATCGGCACAAATTGATCCTGAGTAAAATTTTCGGGTTAGAGCCGACTCAGGTGCGCGTCGTATCGCGCGATGTGGGCGGTGGCTTTGGCCCCCGTAATATGATGTATCCGGAATTCGTGGCTGTGTGTTGGGCATCTCAAAGGACTGGCCACCCCGTAAAATGGTTGGGCGATAGGTCAGAGGCGTTTTTATCCGATTATCAGGCCCGAGACCTCTATACAACGGCCGAACTCGCGCTAGACGAGGATGGAAATTTTCTTGCCCTGCGTGCGGACCTTGTTGGGAATATAGGCGCGCACACCGTGTCATATGTACCTCTGTCAAACGGGCCAAGGTTGCTTCCCTCGGTTTACCGGATGGATGCCAGTTATGCGCGTATTCGGGGGGTATTGACGAATACAGTGCCGACAGGACCCTACCGAGGTGCCGGGCGCCCAGAAGCCATGCATACCATTGAGCGGCTAATTGACATGGCGGCGCGAGAGTTGTGCGTCGATCGAATAGAATTGCGGCGGCAGAACATGATTTCCCAAGATGAATTGCCAGCCTCGAATTCAATGGGAACGATATACGATTGCGGTGAATTCAATAACTGCATGGACAAGGCCTTGCGAGCGGCTGATTGGAAAGGATTTGCTGGCCGGAAATCACATTCAAGTGAAAGAGGCATGCTGAGGGGTATTGGGTACGCATCATACATCCAGGCCCCCGTCGGTGCACCTCTCGAATACGCGGATATCACAATAAACGCTAACAATGTTGTAGACGTCCGGATTGGAACGCAGTCGAGTGGGCAGGGACATGAAACGGTGTTTGCTCAGATCATCGCGGAAATACTTGGCATCTCAGAGACAGACGTTCGAATTTTAACCGGTGATACAGATCTAGTGCCGCTCGGCGGCGGGTCGCATTCTGACCGCTCGATGCGTATCGGCGGGATCGTTATACAAGAAGCTGCCAACAAGGTTATTGAGATTGCTCGTAATAAGGCAGCCGACATGCTTGAAGCTGCTGTTGAAGACATAACCTTTGAGCGAGGTATCTTTTGCATCACTGGCACTGATAAAAGCTCTGGTTTGTATGAGGTTGCAGCTAAAGTAGCGGGCGGCACCATCAACGCCGATCATGTATTCAGAGGAAGATCAGCTGCATATCCCAATGGCGCGGCAGTCTCCGAAATTGAGATCGATCCGGTGACTGGGCATTTGGCTGTTATAGGACATACCACTGTTGATGACCCAGGTACGGCGATAAACCCCAGGATCCTTGCGGGGCAGGCGCACGGTTCTATCGTGCAAGGTATCGGGCAGGCCATAATCGAAAATGGCGTCTACGATCGCAAAACCGGCCAGTTGATCGCCGGATCGTTTATGGATTATGGCCTGTTGCGGGCCGATGACCTCCCGAATTTTATTACCTCTTTGCATGAGGTTCCAACCTTAAACAATCCCCTAGGCGTAAAAGGCGGCGGTGAGGGTGCCACTGTTTCTGCGACTGCTGCATTTTTGAATGCTGTATGCGATGCGCTGCAGAATTACGGGGTGCAGGATCTAGACATGCCCGTAACTTCTGAAAAAATATGGAGAGCTATTAACAACTCGAATTTCCCTAATTTGGGTGGATCTCAAGAATAGTAGTCAGGGCGGATTTCCTATGCTCGCTCGTGATGAAGCACCGGATTGCCTTACAACAAGCAATGAATATTTTTTAAACATACGCAAGGAGAGTATGGTTGTAAGACCCGTATCGGTAACAAAGGTTGAGGGGGCCGGTCAGTGTGTTCGATTGTGACATGGAAAAATTCCAGGCAGATTTGCTATGACTGCATCATTCGTGCGGAACGCGTGGTACGCTGCATGTTGGGCGTCTGATTTAGGGTCGGATAAACCCCACGCGAAAACCATTTTGGGTGAACCGGTTGTGCTTTGGCGGGACAAGTCGGGAGCGCCAGTAGCCCTAGAGGATCGCTGTTGCCACAGGCATCTTCCTTTGTCTTTGGGCAGAGTGACAGGCAATACGCTCCAATGCGGCTACCATGGTCTCGAATTCAATGCATTGGGAAGATGCGTCAGCGTTCCTGGTCAAAGTCGAGTGCCACCAAATGCCACAATCCAATCCTATCCTGTTTGCCAACGCCATGCATTAATCTGGATTTGGTGCGGTGACCCATCCCAGGCTGATGCAAATGATATTCCTGACTTGTTTTGGCTTGATCATCCAGACTGGACTCAGACGGGAGGCCATTTGCATATGAGGGCGGATTACCGCTTATTAATCGACAATCTACTCGACCTTACCCATGTCAGCTATATTCACAAAAATACGATTGCCGGCGATCCCAAAGAAGCATTAGTGCCCGTGAAGACAACTCGTGAAGGCGATTGTATCCGAGTTGAACGCTGGATGCTCGGTTTTACCGCGCCACCAATGTACAATAAGGCTCGTCGCTTTGATGGGCCGGTGGATCGTTGGCAATTGATTAAGTGGCAGGCGCCTTCAATAGTAACACTTGATATTGGCTGCGCCGATGCCGGCACAGGTGCGCCTGAGGGCGATCGGTCGCAAGGGATTTCGATGTGGTCGAACCACATAATCACGCCTGAAACTGAGACCACAACCCATTACCTCTGGGCTTTTGCCAGGAATTACAAGCTTGAAGACGCTTCCGTATCAAAAGTGCTCGCGAAGGGGGGCATGCAGACGTTTATGGAGGATGTTGTTGTTTTAGAGCGTCAGCAGGCAGCTTTGGAGGAGGTGGGGGAGCGCCCCGTCGTTGATATCAATATTGACAACGCTCCTCTTCAGTTTCGCAATACCCTTGAAAACCTGATCGCAGCCGAAAATGTGGGGTCAGATTGCTAAATATCAAAAGCAATGACGATACGCCACATGATCGGCTATTTGCCGTGTTTGCAGGCTTTAAAAGTAGTATGCTTAACCTCAGCTTTTTTGAGCTGTGTACTCTCTCGATCATGAAGTAGGAGACACTGCTTTATGAGAAAAATTTGTAGTCGCCAAGAATTTGGGGGTTTTAGATGGACAAAATAACAAAGGTATCTGTGTCTGGCGTTCCTGAGCCGCAAGGTAACATTTATAGCAATTGTCTTAAGGTCGGAAATCAGCTGATTTTATCTGGGATGATTGCTAGCGACACATCTGGTGACGCGTATCAGCAATCGGTTGAGTGTTTTCAGAAGATACGAACGATAATAGAAGCGGCAGGCGGGCGCATCGAGGACGTAGCTAAACTTAATATCTATCTTACAGATATGGAAAATCGCCCAGCTTTCGGGCGGGCTCGTGGTGAATTCTTCTCTGGCAGAATGCCTTGCTCTACATTAGTTGCCATTTCGGCGCTTGCCTCTCCTGGCGCATTGGTGGAAATTGAGGCCACAGCGTTCTTGGGAGCGGGCACATAAAGATTTATTGACTTCGCGCGATTTTCAAGCCGTGAGGAATCGGGGCGCAGAAGCGGTGATAATTTTAAGTCCTTATTAAGTAAAACAGACTGTTTTCTTTGTGCAAAATTCTCTTGTGTACGTTGGAGATCTTTTATCATCGCGCTTTTCCATTAGGGCAGGATTATGAAGTTAAGTTGCAGAGATCCACTTTGCGAAATGAAGCATTTTGGCAGAACCGATAAAACGCAAATAAGATCTTGATTTAATCTTGCATTTAACATACTATCCAAATAGTCAGTATTATGGTCTAGAGCCGTCAACATGAACTGAAGTTGGCGTTAATGAGAATGAGTGCATACCGCCGGGGGTAATATGTCGACCGAAATTCATCACAAAATAACGGCCGAGGAGCCGCGGATCGATTTTCGTACTAACCCGGACGAATATAAGCACTGGAACCTCACTTTTGATGGCCGCGTCGCAAGACTTGCACTTGATGTCGAGGAGGATGCGACGCTAGTCCCGGGATATGAACTTAAACTTAATTCCTACGACCTGGGGGTCGACATAGAACTTTATGATGCACTGCAGCGAATCCGTTTTGAACATCCAGAAGTCGGCGCTGTTGTCATAACCTCGGATAAGGAGCGGGTGTTTTGCGCCGGTGCAAACATTCGAATGTTGTCGCAGTCCACCCATTCGCACAAAGTAAATTTTTGCAAGTTCACTAATGAAACGCGAAACGGCATCGAAGATGCAAATAATTATTCGGGGGTCCGTTTCCTCGCCGCCGTAAACGGGGCGTGCGCCGGAGGTGGATACGAGCTTGCGCTTGCTTGCGATCATATCATGCTGATCGATGACGGCTCTTCGACAGTCTCTCTCCCTGAACTCCCACTCCTCGCGGTACTTCCCGGCACTGGAGGGCTCACTCGGCTGGTCGACAAGCGCAAGGTGCGCCATGACAGGGCAGACTATTTTTGCACAACATCGGAGGGTGTCCGCGGGAAGCGCGCCATTGATTGGGGCTTCGTAGACGAGATAATTCCACGGTCAAAGTTCGACGACACCGTCGCTGAACGTGCAAAGGAATTCGCGTTAGAAAGCGATCGTCCCCTGGATGCCGTCGGCATCAAGCTCACGCCACTCACGAAAAAAATCGAGGAAACTCGTATTTCTTATGAAACGCTGACGATTGAAATTGATCGTGATCTTGCAACAGCAACCCTTACCATCTTTGCGCCGATCCAAATACCGCCTGAAGACGTCACAGGGATTGAAAATCAGGGAGCAGCATTCTGGCCGCTCAGTATGTGTCGAGATCTTGAAGACGCTATAATGGAACTCCGGGTTAATGAAAAGGAGATCGGCACCTGGATTTTTAAAACCGAGGGCGCGGCCGCCCATGTGGAAGCTGCGGACAAATTGCTGATTGCTCATGCCGATCATTGGCTGGTGCGAGAGATAATCCTATTCATGAAACGAACCTTCAAAAAAATCGACGTGTCTTCTCGTTCTATTATCACCTTGGTTGAACCTGGGAGTTGTTTTGCAGGAACACTCTTGGAATTGGTTCTGGCTGCCGACAGGTCATATATGTTGGATGGCTCATTCGAGGGCTCCAACGTGCCCGCGGCCGAGATTACGCTGACAGAAATGAATTTTGGGCCGCTCGAAATGCCAAATGGCCTTAGTCGACTAGCGCACAGATTTTTAAACGATCCGTCGGATATCGAGATGTTAAAAGCCGAGGTTGGGCAGAGATTGGATGCGCTAAAGGCCGAAGATCTCGGTCTCGTAACCTTCGCGCCGGATGACATCGACTGGGATGATGAGGTGCGTATTGCTGTAGAAGAACGAGCGAGTTTTTCGCCTGATGCCCTTACAGGTATGGAAGCAAGTTTGCGGTTTGCTGGCCCCGAAACTATGGAAACAAAAATATTCGGGCGCTTATCTGCATGGCAGAATTGGATTTTTCAACGACCTAACGCTGTGGGAGAGGACGGAGCGTTGAAAGTATTTGGATCCGGTCAACGGGCGGAATACGACAAAAAGAGAGTATAAAATCGATAGGTATTAATCGTTAAATAAGTAACGTTTTTAGGATCTTTAAATTTTTATCCTATTTAGTAATCGGTAAAGTTTCATCATAGGAAATCAGCGGAATGACTTCTATCAACTACAACGAACGCATCCCAAATAACGTCGGCCTTGGAGAGAACCGCCGGTTACAGAGGGCACTTGAGTCATGGCTTCCGAACTATTTGAACTGGTGGGACGAGCTTGGCCCGGAGGGGACGCAAGGTTATGACGTGTATCTTCGTACTGCGGTTGACGTAGGCACGGAGGGATGGGCGCATTTTAATCATGTCAAAATGCCGGAATACCGCTGGGGTATTTTTCTCAATGAAGCTATACCGGACAGGAGGATAGGATTTGGAGACCATAAAGGTGAACCTGTTTGGCAAGAGGTTCCTGGTGAATACCGGTCGACTTTAAGGAGGCTTATTGTTACGCAAGGCGACACCGAGCCTGCGTCGGTTGAACAACAACGCGTACTTGGCCAGACAGCGCCATCTCTGTACGATTTGCGAAATCTTTTTCAAATTAATGTGGAAGAAGGGCGTCACCTTTGGGCGATGGTCTATTTGCTTCACGCCCATTTTGGCCGCGATGGTCGCGAAGAAGCCGAGATGATGCTGGAACGGCACTCGGGAGATCCGGATAAGCCTCGCATCTTGGGTGCATTCAATGAACCCACTCCCGACTGGCTATCCATGTTCATGTTTGCTTTTTTTACTGATCGCGATGGGAAATTTCAGTTGGCGTCACTCGCCGAGAGTGGGTTCGACCCGCTGGCTCGTACATGTCAGTTTATGCTGACTGAGGAGGCTCACCACATGTTTGTAGGCGAATCCGGCGTGATGCGAATTGTAAAACGGACATGTGAGGTGATGGATGAGATCGGCACCGACGACCCGGAACGCGTGCGTCAGGCGGGTGCAATTGATCTCCAGACTATGCAAAAGTGGATCAATTTCCATTACTCCATTTCTGTCGACCTGTTTGGTCAGGAGCTTTCGACCAACGCTGCGAATTATTACACGCAGGGACTGAAGGGTCGGTACCATGAAGGGAAAATCGACGATGATCATCGTTTAGTTGATTACTCCTACCCGGTTCTCATGCTTAACGGAGATAAGATCGTTGAGGAGAGCCATCCCGCGCTCACATCCGTTAACGAAAAATTACGTCAGGATTATATTGACGACTGCCAGCGTGGTATGAACCGCTGGAACAAGGTGATTGAAAAAAGCGGTCACGATTTCCAGTTCAAATTGCCCCATCGTGGATTTAACAGGGCTATCGGTAATTTCGCGGAAGTCAAAGTATCGCCGGACGGAAGGGTTATTTCCGAAGCTGAGTGGACGAAAAATGCTACAGACTGGATGCCAACTGAAAGTGACCGTGAGTTCGTTAAGGCATTAATGAAGCCCTGCTATGAGCAGGGTAAAATCGCAGGCTGGATTGCTCCACCGACACGTGGCGTCCACGGTAATCCATTTGACTATGAATATGTCAAATTCAACTAACGTGATTTTGGTCACGCATTAAAGTGACCCTTCTTCCATCATCTGTCGTGTCGCGGTAAAAACGTATAGCAAAGGCAGTCATAAGACTGAGAACGACAGTGGGGGAACATACGATGGAACCAAATACGGTTCATATCGAGCGTGAAGGTGACGCGCCAGTTTTTACTTTTGCAGATTCATTTAATGTGTCTGTGCACATGATCGATCGGCATTTAAATGAAGGCCGGGCGGATAGACTGGCCTACATAACAGATCATGAAAAAGTTACATACGGACAACTGGCTGAGCGGGTAAACCGCTGCGGTAATGCGTTGCTTTCAGCCGGGATATCCCCCCGCGAACGCATGCTAATGATTGTGAAAGATTGCCCAGAATTTGTGTATCTTTATTACGGTGCCATTAAGGCGGGTATCATACCCGTGCCAATCAACACACTGCTCCGTGCAAAAGATTATAAGTACATGATTGAGGACTCTATGTGTGCGGGTCTGATCTATTCTCCAGACTTCGCCGCAGAGGTTGAGCCAGCGCTAAAGGCGGCGGCTCGCAGACCGGCTTTTGTGACGAGCACGGAGGGCGAGCAGGGCGTCCAACAAATGATGGTGCGAGCTGAGAATGAACTCTCGCCGCATCCTTCAGATCCATTGGCAGATTGTTTTTGGCTTTATTCATCTGGTTCCACTGGTCGCCCTAAAGGCACAGTTCACCGTCAACGTGATTTGTTAGTTAACAGCGTTTTGTACACGGAACCGGTGCTAAATATCACCGAGGATGACATAATGTTTTCTGCGGCCAAGCTTTTCTTTGCTTATGGCCTTGGTAACTCTATGAACTTTCCGCTGAACTACGGCGCCTGCACAGTGCTCTCGGATGAACGTCCAACACCCGAAATGACATTCCGGATCATCGAAAAATACAAGCCAACTATTTATTATGGGGTGCCAACACTTTACGCAGCGCAGTGCCGCGCACTCGAAACTGAGTCACCAGATCTCTCGAGTATCCGAATTTCGGTCTCGGCTGGAGAGTCGTTGCCGGCACCAATATTTGAACGCTGGAGAGAAAAAGTTGGTCACCCTCCCGTTGACGGTATCGGTTCAACCGAAGGTACCCATATATTTATTTCTAACCGACCTGAGGACGCAAAAGCCGGCACCAGTGGTAAGGTTTTACCGGGATACAAAGCGCGCATCGTCGACGATGAAGGCAATGATGTTAAACCCGGAGAAGTTGGGCGACTTTGGGTCCAGGGGCAGTCTATGGCCGCATACTACTGGAACCAGCCCGAACGCACAGAACAGACGATGTTGGGTAATGATTGGCTGAATACGGGTGATACATACACCCAAGATGAAGACGGCTATTACGTCTACAACGGGCGGTCGGATGACATGATCAAGGTGGGCGGTATCTGGTGCTCGCCGATTGAGATCGAATCCCGCCTTATTGACCACCCTAAAGTTCTCGAAGCCGGCGTCGTGGGCCGCGAGGACAGCGACGGGCTGGTAAAGCCGGAGGCGCATATCATTCTAAAAGAACACGGAGACGCCAGTGACGAACTAGCGGCGGAATTACTTGAACACTGCAAAGATGGTCTAGCTAGATACAAGTATCCTCGTTGGTTTCATTTTGTGGAGGATCTTCCCAAAACAGCCACTGGTAAAATTCAACGCTTCAAACTGCGTTCCGAAGACTAAGCGCCAAACGGAACTGAATGAGAAGGAGCCGCAAATGCCAAAGGTCCTCACAGACCAGCAAATAAAATTCTACCATGAAAAAGGTTATCTGGCGCCCTTCGAGGGTATCGATGCGCATGCGGCCGCCGCGATGTGCGAAGATTTGGATGCCTTTGAACGCGATGAAGGTATGCCGGCGTCTGAAATTATCGTGAAGGCGCACCTGTGTTTCCGTCGGTCATACGAGTTTTCTCGTCACCCTAAAATTCTAGACGTGGTTGAGGATCTGATTGGACCTGATATTTATGTCCTTTCGTCAAGATTTTGGATGAAACCTGGAAAGGATGGAACCTTTGTATCCTGGCATCAGGACTCAGCATATTTTGGACTAGAACCTAACGAGTTAGTTACAGTTTGGTTGGCGTTGACAGACAGCGAGCCGGAAAACGGGTGTTTAAAGGTTATCCCCGGTACGCATAGGGGTAAAATTTATTCCCACGTCGAGACCTTCGACAAAAAGAACCTCTTGGCACGCGGGCAATCTATCAAGGTAATAGATAGTTCGGATGCTGTGGACCTTGTTCTACGTGCCGGGCAATTTTCATGCCACCATGAACGTATTGTTCATGGTTCTGACGCAAATGATACTGACGATATACGTATTGGGCTCGGACTTTTCTATTTTCCCGCGCACGTCCGTTCTACGATCGGGCGGCGCCCGGCATCTCTAGTCCGGGGGGTAGATAAATATGGACACTGGGATGCCGATCCAGTCCCCAGTGTTGATCGTGATGCGGATGTTTATGCTCATGTGAAGGCGGCTGGCGAGCGTTATACCGACCCTCAATATGATCAGGAGTCGGCTCGCGAAAAAGTAACGACCTGATAGAGACGTCCGGCAATGCGCCCACTCAACGATGCGCCAACTGGCCTGAATTCCCTCACTGCATTTGATGCAGCCCAAAGGGTGGCGGCGGGTGAAATCACGTCTGAGAGCCTTGTCTCCGATTGTCTCGCCCGTATTCAATCAAATAATGAGATGCTTGGCGCTTGGATTTATCTCGATGCCGATTATGCGCTCGCACAGGCTCGCAGGTATGATCAATCGGATGTGTTGGTCGGTCCACTGCATGGTGTTCCGGTCGGCGTTAAGGATGTCCTTGACACCTATGACATGCCGACAGAGTACGGATCAGATATCTATAAGGGGCATCGACCTATTAGAGACTCCGCTTGTGTAGCTGCACTTCGCGCTGCCGGGGCAGTGATTTTAGGTAAAACCACAACCACCCAATTTGCCAGTCCGTTACCAGTCGGCGTCCGCAACCCACATGACGTGGATCGCACTGCCGGGGTTTCTTCCAGCGGTTCTGCTGCTGCAGTTGCGGATTTCATGGTGCCGCTCGCAAATGGAACCCAGACCGGCGGATCAGTAATACTTCCAGCCTCGTTCTGTGGCTTAGTGGGATACAAAGCTAGTCTAAACGGTCTTGATCGAACGGGGATTGCGGGTCTGAAAAAATCTCTTGATACCCTTGGATATTTTGCTCGCTGCGTCGAGGATATTAAGTTGGTCTACGAAGCGGTTACCGGCTTTTTTCTCCCCGAGGATCCGGGGCGTCCAAACATTGGGGTATGTCGCACGCCGTTATGGGACGAGGCTGAACCCTGCGCACAGACTGCTCTGGAGGAGGCTGCCTCTAAACTGTCCGGGGTGGGATATAATGTACGAGATATATGCTTGCCGCCGCAATTTGACTCCATCGAACAGCCATTTCGGGTGATCTCCAACTACGAGGGGAAGAATGCCTTAGCTGACGAATTTCGCAATCATATGAGCAATATGAATTCTTGGATGCAGGAAACAGGCAATTCAAACTGGTCCGAAAAGGACTACTGTGTTGCCGTTTGCGCCGCCGACACTGCTCGTTCGGCACTCGGAAGTCTTCTCAAAGATACGCCTATATTGCTCACACCGTCGACTGCTGGTGAGGCGCCCCCCGATTTAGAGAGTGTGACTATGTCATCCTTCAACCGGATGTGGACCCTTATGCATGGTCCGACGATGACACTGCCAGTATCTGCGGGGCCGAATGGTATGCCTGTTGGCATTCAGATTGTTGCTGGGGTGGGTGAAGATGCACTTCTAATCGCTCGCTCGCTCGAAATAATGCGAATTCTGCAGAGCGTCTGACAGCGGAACTCTCTTTCTTGCCTGAGGGCGAGGGAGCATTATAGTCCGCGCGTCATAAAGGAGATCGAATAATGGAATCCAAATCCGCTAAGTTAGCACTAAAATTGCGAAAAACAGACGATTTCATCGTGGCGCCTGGCGTCTACGATATGATATCGGCGAAAATGGCGGATAGTATCGGATTTGATGCTCTCTATATGACCGGATCGGGAACAGTGGCCTCCCATCTTGGCGTTCCAGATGCGGGGATAGCGACATATACCGACATGGTATCTCGTGCCGGCCGTGTTGCCAGCGGTACTAACACACCTTTGATTGCCGATGCGGATACCGGTTACGGAGGGCTGGTTAATGTGCGAGAGACAGTGCGTGGCTACGAGATGGCTGGTGTGGCTGCTATCCAGATAGAGGATCAGGATTTTCCAAAAAAATGCGGTCATTTATCTGGCCACAAGCTTATCTCGGCGGAGGAGATGGTGACCAAGATTAAGGTGGCGCTAGACAGTCGGCTCTTTGACGAGACGCTTATAATTGCGCGGACTGATGCGCGAAAGGCGATTGGTCGGGATGAGGCGATGCGGCGCTCGGAGATGTACGTAGAGGCGGGAGCTGATATCCTTTTTTATGAAGCGCCCTCGGACATACATGAGATGCGTGAAATAGGGAGCATGTTTGGCAGAGATATACCCTTGTTATCTAATATGGTGAATGGTGGCGTGACGCCGGTGATGAAACCGAAAGAACTGGCAAACTTGGGTTACCGTATCGCTATTTTTCCGTCAGCGGGATTTTTGGCGACCTGCAACGCCCTTAACGCGGTTTATCGTGCGTTGAAGCAAAAAGGAGATGCCGAGGACGGGGGTGTTGATCTCTTCTCATTTGGCGAATTCAATGACTTGATGGGTTTTAATGATATTGTGAAATTTGAAGAGCAATACAACTAGAAGTATGACGCAAAACGATTAAGCCGACTTGTTTAACGAGTATTCCGCCTGGTTGTAGGTGATTAACATAAAAGTGAGGGATGTCTTTGAGAGAGATAGATTGGCAGACAAAGATGTATTCGGCATAGTGCTTTAATGCCAGGAAAACTCAAAATAGACCCTGCCGATGATCGGCCGCCGGTAGCACCAGTGCTGCCCGAACCCGACAAACAGGCGGATCACCATCGCCAGGTGCGTGCAGCACGTCAGACTGAGGTGATGGAAGACTATGTCGAACTGATAGCTGATTTAATTGACTCTACCGGCGAGGCTCGTTCAGTGGACATCGCCGCGCGGCTTGGTGTTACAACCCCTACAGTCGCGCGCATGATTGGGCGGTTGAAAGACGCGGAATGGATTGAAGCAAGACCCTATCGCACCATATTCCTTACCGAGGAAGGTCGTAAGATTGCAGAGGCATCCCGTCGTCGGCACCAGATCGTTGTCGAATTTCTCACCTCGATTGGTGTTAGAGAGGAAATTGCACGTGCTGACGCCGAGGGGATTGAACACCACGTTTCTGATGAGACACTTATTGCGTTTGAGAGTTATTTGAAATCGATCTGATTCCTAGCTTAGCGCCGAATCAAATCGGACTTATTTTCTAGAATAAGCGCCTTATTTAGAGGGCCCGGCTTTGTTCCCCACAATTCTCGATTCAAGGAGGTCCTGAAAACTGCGGTTCCCACAGGGTATACACACCACAATGTGGATACCTCATCATTTAGTCGTTTTTAATTGACGATGCCCTAGATATTGATGCACACTGCCGAGTTGCGACTGTAGATTTTAGTTATCCACAGATGGTTGTGGATAAATTGCGGCTTGCAGGGCGGGATTTGTCCAAGTTGGGCTGAAATCATATGGCAACAGTTACCTGCCACAAAGCGTAGAAATCACAGGGGGTGGTTCTGCGCGGTATCAATTCACTACCCCCAGACGAGTTCATTATAGGAGGGCGGGGCGTGCTCGACCTGGTACAAACAGAACATGATCTCTTTCAGTCAAAACGCGGTATTGCAGTGCGTATCGATCGGGATCGGGACGCAAACCTGACAGATTTTGGCAAGGCGGTTCTGTCCGATCGGTATTTAATGCCGGGCGAAGAATATCAGGATCTTTTTGCGCGCGTTTCTTGCCATTTTGCAGATGATTCAGATCACGCGCAGCGCATTTACGACTACATGTCAAACCTTTGGTTCATGCCGTCGACCCCAGTTTTATCAAATGGCGGAACTGATCGAGGCTTACCCATTTCTTGTTTTTTAAATGAAGCTAATGACAGCCTCAACGGTATCGTAGAGCTTTGGAATGAGAACGTTTGGCTTGCTTCGCTCGGCGGCGGTATCGGCTCATATTGGGGCAATTTGCGTTCAATTGGAGAAAAAGTGGGGGCTAATGGTAAAACCTCCGGTATCATTCCCTTCATTCGTGTAATGGACTCGTTGACACTCGCAATTTCGCAGGGTTCCCTCCGTCGAGGCTCAGCGGCGATTTACATTCGCATTGATCATCCTGAAATAGAAGAATTCATCGAACTGAGACGTCCTACTGGAGGTGACCCAAATCGTAAGGCTTTAAATTTGCACCACGGGATTATCATAACCGACGAATTTATGCGGGCAGTCGAAAACGATGAAGAATGGGGTCTTAAGAGTCCGAAGGATCAGACTGTAATTCGTAAAGTATCTGCTCGCGGTCTATGGATCCGCATGCTTTCTACTCGCATTGAGACTGGCGAGCCTTATCTGCTTTATATAGATCACGTAAACAAAGCAATTCCGGAACATCACAAGTTGGCCGGACTCGAAGTTAAGATGTCGAACCTTTGCAGTGAAATTACATTGCCGACAGGTGTAGACAAGGATGGCGAAGAGCGCACGGCGGTTTGTTGTCTCTCTTCACTAAATCTAGAAACTTATATGGAATGGCATGATCATCCAACGTTTGTTGAAGATATCATGCGGTTCTTAGATAATGTCATTCAGGACTTTATCGAACGTGCGCCCGATACTATGGCTCGCGCCCGTTATTCTGCGATGAGAGAACGTTCTGTCGGGCTTGGCGTTATGGGGTATCACTCATTTTTACAGAGCCAAGCGGTACCCATGGAATCCGTAATGGCGAAGGTTTGGAATAAGCGAATATTTAAACAAATCAAAGAACAAGCCGACGCTGCATCAGTGATTTTGGCGCAAGAGCGAGGCGCATGTCCTGATGCTGCCGAATACGGCATGGTAGAGCGTTTTTCTAACAAGATGGCGATCGCACCAACGGCATCGATTTCAATTATTTGTGGTGGTTCGTCTCCGGGTATTGAGCCGAATGCTGCAAACTCCTACACACACAAAACCCTTTCTGGTTCGTTTAATGTACGTAATAAATTTTTGAAAGCTCTGCTCGCGGAAAAAGGCAAGGATGATGACGATACATGGTCGTCTATCACTGTAAACGAGGGGTCAGTTCAGCACCTTGATTTCCTTTCCGAGGACGAAAAAGACGTCTTCAAAACAGCCTTCGAACTAGATCAGAGGTGGCTTATCGACCATGCCGGTGACCGCGCAGAATTCATATGCCAATCCCAGTCATTAAATGTTTTCCTACCAGCTGATGTTCAGAAAAAAACGTTACATGATGTGCATTGGAGGGCATGGGAAAAGGGTGTAAAATCGCTCTATTATTGCCGTTCTAAATCTGTTGCTCGTGCCGAAAGCCATGCAAGCGTTTCGGTAACTGGTGCTAAAGCTAATACCGCGAATGCGGGTGTAGATGGGAACTTTGAACCGTTGCCCATAGCGGCATCTGGCGAAAATGAAAACGATTATGAAGAATGCTTGAGTTGCCAGTAGCAACCAGCTCTCAAAAATCAACTTTTAACATCTCATTTATTGAGGATTACGGAGACGAATTCTGCCATGTCGCTACTAGAAGCTAATTCAGTTTATAAACCTTTTACTTATCCCTGGGCTTACGACGCCTGGCTGACACAACAACGCGTTCACTGGTTGCCTGAAGAGGTGCCCTTAGCGGATGACGTTAAAGATTGGCACAACAAACTCTCTGCTGAAGAGCGAAATCTTCTCACCCAGATATTCCGCTTCTTCACTCAGTCCGATATTGAGGTCAATAATTGCTACATGAAACGTTACTCACGCGTGTTTCAGCCGACCGAGGTGCAGATGATGTTATCGGCATTCTCTAATATAGAAACCGTTCATATCGCGGCTTATTCCCATTTATTAGACACCATCGGGATGCCGGAAACGGAATACCAAGCCTTTCTGCACTATAAGGAAATGAAAGATAAATTCGATTATCTGCAGCAGTTTGATGTAGATACAAAGGAAAATATTGCTCGCACTTTAGCGGTTTTTGGAGGCTTTACAGAAGGTCTTCAGCTATTCGCCAGTTTCGCGATTCTGATGAACTTCCCGCGCTTCAACAAAATGAAGGGAATGGGTCAAATTGTATCTTGGTCTGTTCGGGACGAGAGCTTGCACACGGAATCAATTATTAAGCTGTTCCGCACTTTCGTGTCAGAAAACCCTGAAATCTGGACCGAAGATTTTCAGCGCTCGCTTTATGTACTCTGCTCTGAAATGGTTGAGCACGAAGACGCTTTTATTGATCTTGCTTTTGAACTTGGAGGTGTGGAAGGGCTCAACGGGTCGGAAGTTAAAGAATATATTCGCTATATTGCAGATCGCCGCCTCACGCAGCTTGGCTTGCAGCCGATCTACAGACTTGAAAAGAACCCGCTACCCTGGATGGACGAAATGCTTAATGGTATGGAGCATACGAATTTCTTTGAAAATAGAGCGACCGAATATTCAAAGGCCGCTACCCAAGGTTCTTGGGAAGATGTCTGGGCATAGCTACGTGGCAGAATGATCATGCCTTGTCTGTCGAAGCTCAAACCGGCGAGTTTTACAGTCGCCGGTTTATCCCCTTCTTGTGATACAACTGAATAAAACAAGCCCGCTTCCCTACAAGCTTGTAAGGCACTTGCCTTTGATTTTGATAAGCTCCCGGTATTGTTTTAAAGGTAAGCGACAATTTTCTCTGCACTGTCTATCATACTTAGATGGATAGAAAATTTGCACAGACGCCGGGTCCCGGCGAAATTTATCTTGACCATGTTGGCTGGTTTGTCCCCGATATTGAGGTTGCCGCCCCACACTTTGAAACACTTGGTTTTCCTTTGACGCCTTTTACCGTTCATGCGAATGAAAAGCCGAATGGGGAGCGCGTGCTGTCGGGCACCGCAAACCGGTGTGGGATGATCCGACGTGGTTACCTCGAAGTCTTAACACGAATGCCCGACGTTGAATCACCAATTACGGAACAGTTTGACGCGTGCCTGGCGAGATATACGGGCGTGCACCTTATCGCCTTTTCCGTTTTAGACACGGAGGTGACAACGGCGCGACTACGTGACTGCGGCTTTAAACCGGAGGCCCCTGTAGCTTTGCGTCGCCCTTTGCCATTGGATAACGGCGAGCAGGGCACAGCGGCATTTTCGGTAATCCGGTTACCAAATAATGCGATGGCGGAGGGGAGGGTGCAGGTTTTGAGCCAAGATACGCCAGACATCGTCTGGCAGCCATCATTTACCGCTCACGCTAATTGTGCGGCAATGTTGTCGGGAGTTTTGATCTGCGTTTCTGATCCGCTGGAAGCATCGGAACGTTATGAGAGATTTACTGGAAAAACTGCTGAGCTACGAGGTGGAGGTTATCGCATACCGCTTGATCGCGGTGAAATCGTTATCTGTGCGTCTGATACATGCAGCGAACTTCTTCAAGATGTTGATATACCCGAGTTACCGTTCATCGCCGCCGTTTCTGTGGCGAGCGAAGATATCGCTAAAACTCGTTCTTATCTCTTGGAAGCTAATGTTCCTCTGTTTGAGAATTCTGACAATCGCCTCATTACAAACTCTAGGTCGGGGATGGGCGCCCAATTTGTTTTTCATTCCTTTGACCAAGAGCCATTTCCGCTATTGTGAAAAATACCTGGATTTTTGGATATGGGTCACTTGTTTGGCGACCTGATTTTCCCTTTATTGAAGCCCGGAAGGCCAGGATTTTCGGTTGGAAACGCCGTTTTTGGCAGGGTTCAACTGACCATCGCGGTATCCCTGGGGCTCCGGGTCGCGTTGTCACATTAGTAAAAGACAGCGATGCGGTTTGCTGGGGAACTGCATATCTTGTAGACGCAAAGGATCGCGACGACGTCTTGATTAAACTTAACTATAGAGAAAAAGACGGTTATTCGATCCATAATGTTTCTGTTTCATTTCCTTGCTCGGAGGAATGTTCAGAGCCGGGGCTGATTTATATCGCTAATCCTGGAAATCCCCAATGGCTTGGGGAGGCACCCCTTGCAGAAATTGCAGCGCAGGTTCGTGCTTGCGCAGGTCCGTCTGGCGAGAACAGAGAATACGTCGTCAACCTCGCGAGTTCATTGCGGCGGATGGGAGCGAGCGATCCGCACGTATTTGAAATTGCGCGTTTGTTGGGCTGCACTCCTGCTGAACGTTAGGCATAATCGAGTGGTAGGGCGGTGGTGTATTTAATCTGTTCCATCGAAAAAGACGAGCTGACATCGTAAAGCTCAACCTGCTCAATCAGGCGTTGGTAGAAGTGATCATATGCTGCAATATCCGGTACCACCACGCGCAGCAGATAGTCAATATCGCCCGACATCCGGTAAAATTCCACGACTTCGGGAAATTCATTTACTGCGGATGAGAACCCTTGGTACCAGGCCGCATCATGTTTGTCTGTTTTTATTGAGACAAATACGGTGACACCGGCATTAAGTTTCTCTGCATCAAGCAGAGCGACCCTCGATCTGATAACGCCTATTTTTTCAAGATTCTGGATCCGTCGCCAGCAGGGGGTAGTCGATAATCCAACCTCCTTTGCGATTTCGGCGACGACTTGTGTTGTATCCAATTGTAGGATGCTAAGAATTTTCTTGTCTATCTCATCCATTAGGATAAAAAACCAAAATAATATAATTAAAGAGAATAAATTATCATTATTGTCGAATCAAATAAAAAATTTGCAAACAAATGTCGTTAAAAATTTAAAATAATTACTATTAGGTTTTTATAACGATTTACGCCGAAAGGTGAAGGTCGAACAATGAACATCAAAACATTTTGCCTGCAGACGAGCCGTATTATCGCGGAAAATCCTGTTGAAAGCGTACCGGCCCGCATATCCGAATACTTGCCAGAAATTTTGGGTGACCGTGATCTATTGACTGCAGACCAAAAGGTGCCGCCCGCGAAAGGATATGGCAGACATGATGTTTTTCTATGCCCTGATGACCATTTTTCTATTATAGCTGCGGTCTGGCCTGCTGGTATTATCTCGCCTATCCACGATCACAAAACCTGGTGCACATTCGGTGTATATGAGGGTGTAATTGAAGAAACCAGGTATCGTTCCGATCCGAGTGATCCTTGCGGAGTAGACGTTATTGCCACGGAGACTGTAAACTGGGTTGCAGGCGATGTAACACACTTGCCAGTTGGCAGTGGAGATATTCACTGCATGCACAATCCCACCGAGCAGGTGGCAGTGTCGGTGCATGTCTATGGCGGTAATTCGGTCAAACTTGGGCCTAATGTTGTCAAGGTTTACCGAGAAGCCGAGACCGCGGTAGCTTGACGGCAGTTAGTTAAACGCGTTAATCCAGCCTGCTGGGATATTCCCGCTTGGGCGGGGCTAGCAAAGCTTAAAAGGGAGAAGAAAAGTGCGCGCAGTTGTTCTGCACGAACACGGTGATATTGATAACTTAAAATATCACGAAGATTACACCGATCCGGAATGCGGCGAAGATCAAGTCATCATCCGGGTCAAGGCGACATCGCTTAATTATCATGATGTCTTCACCACAAAAGGCATGCCTGGAATTAAGGTCCCACTTCCAATCGTAATCGGTCTAGATATTTCAGGCGAAATCGCTGAGGTTGGTAAATCGGTCGATGGGTGGTCCGTCGGGGACCGGGTGCTTGTTAATCCGCTGGATCCTGTCACACCAGAAAAGGGTCTTATGGGTGAGATGTTGGATGGTGGTACGGCCGAATTATGTGCTGTGGATGCTACCCGTCTGATAAGTATCCCCGATGGCTGTTCCTACGAGCAGGCCGCTGCGTTACCCGTGGCATACGGGACAGCGCATCGAATGATGATTAGCAATGGCCGCATGAAAGGTGGCGAGAAAGTGCTAATCCTTGGCGCATCCGGTGGAGTGGGCTCTTGCTGTGTTCTCTTGGCAAAGGCGATGGGTTGCGAGGTGGTCGCCGCCGGGTCTAGCCCAGAAAAGCTGGAGGCACTAACGTCTTGGGGGGCTGACCATGTCATCGGATATGATGCCTTTGAAAAGACAATTTACGGAATTTATGGCAAACCTCATCGTCGAAAGTTTGAAGGCGGCGTAGACGTGGTCATAAATTTCACTGGCGGTGACACTTGGGTCCCGTCTTTGAAGGCAACACAGCGTGGTGGCAAAATACTTACCTGCGGTGCAACAGCTGGTTTCGATCCCGCGGAAGACTTACGTTATATCTGGACGTTTGAGCTACAGGTCCTTGGCTCTAATTCCTGGGCAATCAAAGATTTAGAAATGCTGATGGAGATGATTGCCTCTGAAAAGCTGAAACCTGTAATCGATACCGTATTGCCGCTTGAGCAGACAGCGGAAGGCGTTCGCCAGCTGCGCGACCGCGAGGTGATTGGAAAAATCGTTATCACTCCGTAAGAGAGTTAAACCAATGAACCCTTCGGTGTCTGGAAATCTTGGTGATGTCTTTGCGGAACACGCGGATTCTGACAGCGTCGCAATTGTGGATTTGTATAATCCGACTAAACCGTGTGAGTATACATTTCGAGAATTTAACGGTAACTGCGACGCGGTCGCCAACGGCCTCATTGTTGCCGGCTTAGAACCCGGGGACAGGATAGGCATCCTAGCGCTAAATCGCGTCGAATTTTTAGAAGTACTATTTGGTGCCATGAGGGCGGGCTGCGTGCCCGTGATGATAAACGTCAAGCTACCGGCCGAAACGGCGGAATACATCATCAGTGACGCTGAGGTCAAAATTATCTTCGCTGATGCGGATCAGATAGCGCGGATAAATAATAGCACTCGTATTGTTTCGTTTGGCGAGGGGGACGATCCTTTTGATAGATTCAAAATATTTTCAAATGAGGCGTTTCCGTCGTTTTTCCCTGGTAAAGGCGATATAGCAGAACAGCCTTACACCTCGGGATCTACCGGCCGACCAAAAGGCGTTTTACTTGATCATTTGGGACAAGTCTGGATGATTGATAAAATCGTTAAAAGCCGCGACATACGCGGCGACGACTGCTCAGTGATTTCAGCACCGCTCTATCATAAGAATGCCCTCCTGGCAGTAAAATCGGCACTGTCGGCAGGGGGGCGGATCGTATTATTTTCTCGCTTTGATGCAAGTGAATACATACGGGCAATAGAGCGTTACCGTCTTACGATGCTGACTGGTGTGCCGACTATGTATGCCCTGATCCTTCAGGAAGAGGACTTGTTGAATCGAACTGATCTTTCCTCAGTAAGGAACTGTTCGATGGGATCGGCACCCGCGTCTGATAATCTGCTCGATACACTGGCAACCCGTTTTCCGGATGCAAAACTTAATCTTAACTATGGGATCACAGAAGGTGGCCCAATACTGTTCTCTTGGACCCACCCTGACGGCCTTCCACGACCGCGGACATCCGTTGGGTTTCCCATCGAAGGGGTTGAAATAAAATTGATTGATGGGCCGAATGAAAGCGAGGGGGTGTTATGTGTCAAAAGCCCTGGGGTTATGGAAGGCTACCATAACCTGCCGGAAGCAACTGAAAGTGTGCTGTCGTCCGACGGTTGGCTGAACACTGGCGACATTCTGCGCTGCGATGAAAACGGCTGGGATTTCTTTGTTGATCGGGCGGATGATATGTTTGTCTGCGCCGGAGAGAATATATATCCCGGAGACGTCGAATCGATGCTAGAGCGCAATGAAGAAGTTATGCAGGCCGTCGTTGTTCCGGCGCCTAACACGTTGAAGGCCCACGTTCCATTTGCATGGATAGTCAAACGTGAGGGATCTTCGCTAGATGAACAGGCGGTCAAGGAATACGCACTTGAAAACGGGCCGGTATACGCCCATCCACGCCGAGTGTTCTTCGTTGATGCCTTACCTCTGAGCGGAACAAATAAAATTGATCGCCGCGCTCTTGAGGCTGAAGCCGTAAAAAAAGCTCGAGAGGGCGGAGGTGCGGACTAAACGGCGCATAGCCGCCTTTACATTCATCGCGACTATATTGTTTGGACCGGCAGTTGCAATTGGGGGTATTGAAAGAACCACGTTAATCGCTGAATTGCTTCGAGAGGTGAACATCCAGCGAAAGCATAATGGTAAACAACCCTTGCGCCTAAATAGTAGGCTGACTGCCGCAGCCCAAAAACACGCAAAAAACATGTCGGAAAATAATTTCTTCGGCCACCTATCTCCTGATGGATATGGCGTCATGGAGCGTGTCACTAAAGAAGGCTATCTTTGGCGAGCTATCGCGGAAAACATTGGTGCTGGGTTGTCATCGCCCAAATTTACGGTCACAGCCTGGATGAACAGCCGAGACCACCGAGCTAATCTGCTGAATGGCGAATTCAACGAAGTGGGGATTGGTTATTTCCGACCATTGCAAAACGAGACAAAGTCGAGATATTCCCATTATTGGGTTATCGTTTTTGGCGGGCGCTCTAGGTAGGCTAAATCAGTAATGCATATACGCCGGCAGGCTGAAACAAGCGATGTGGATTTCCGGCGTGTAATAATGAGTATCGATATTTGCGGCATTAAATCGCGAACAGACGGTATTTATATCGGTTGACCGCGCTGTGGTAGAGCGCGCACCCCAGCCAAGTGTCATGAAACCAAACGCGTATGTTGGGACGACTGTTAGGTATAACGCGGCGTCTTCATAGATATCTTTTAAGCGTTTGTGGGTTTTTTGTGCTTCATCTTTTTGTACGAACGAGACACCAGATTGGCAGATAAAAATCCCGTCAGGCCGCAACACTTTACGACAATCTGAATAGAATTCATCAGAAAACAAAGGCAATGATGGCCCGATCGGATCCGTAGAGTCGACGATGATCAAGTCGAACCGTTGATCAGTCTCCTTAACAAAACTCAGGCCATCGGCAATGATCAACTCGCTACGGGGATCGCCGAAGGCACCATCACTAATCGAGGGAAGAAATTTTTGGCAAAGTTCGACGACGTTTCGATCGATCTCGACCATTGTCACTTTCTTGATTGCGCTATGCTTGAGAACATCGCGTAGTGCGCCGCCATCTCCACCTCCAATGATTAAAACGTCTTTCACGGAACCGTGGGCAAGGATGGGCACGTGGGTAATCATCTCGTGATAAGCCGCCTCGTCGCGTTCGGTTGTCTGAATCACGTTATCGAGGGCAAGAACGCGCCCAAAAAAAGGTGTCTCGAAAATTACCAGATCCTGATATTCGGTTTTCGATTGATAGATTATTTCCGTTATTTGGAAACGCTGTTGGAATGATCCATGAAGCGTCTCTGGATACCAATTCAGCCCCTCGTTGGTCATTCAACGACACCCCGCCTTGATTCTTTAACCGATTTGCGTTCAGGACTGAACCTTTCTTCAAGGATACATAGGGCAAGATCGGGACGGCAGTTACCGCACATAAAGACGTCGAATGCGGCGTAATCCAGTTCGGGCCATGTGTGGACACTGATATGGCTCTCTGCGAGTAATGCCACTCCCGAAACCCCTCCTTCGCCACCAAATTCGTGCAAGTGAAGGTGAAGCAGTGCAGCGTTAGCAGCCTCCGCAGCGTCGCGGAGTGCGTTCTCGATAAAATCGATATCATTAAGACCAGAACCACCCCAGAAATCGATAAGTAGGTGGGCGCCAGCGTAAATTTGACCACCCTGCCGGATCAGATAGTCTACCGATTGGTCGGACCTGCTTTGTCCTGCATTATCTAAAAGATCTGCCGAGGACGCATTGACCGGCAGAGGCGGTGTTTTTTCCATTTTGTAAGCCCTATAAAGCCGCAACCGCAGCCCTGATAATAATCGAAAGCCGGGCCTTATCGCGTTTTTATGAGCACAGTGCAAGTACCTTTGATGGCTTTTAAAAGGCCTCCGCTGAGAGCGCCATAATTTCCGCAGATCCCGCAGTCGCCGCTTGTGCTAGAGCCGCTACCTGCGGGAGCAAGTTTGCTGCATAAAACCGCGATGTGGCCACTTTTGAACGGTAGAATTCACTGTCGTCTTTCGTGGCCGCAGCAATGTTAGCAGACCGCGCCAAAAGCCAGCCGCCAGCTACCAGACCCAAGGCTTGCAGAAAGGGGGTTGCGCCGGAAACGACGGCCCGAGGATCGTCGCCATCGTAATTAAGCATCCAATTACTTGCCGAAGTCAGGGCTTCTACTGATGAAAGCATCGCAGTGGCAATCGTTTTGTCAGTGATCTCAGTACCCTTGATCTCGGAAATAAATTTGTTCAATTCTTCGCCTTGGTCACGCATTATTTTACGTCCGAGAAGGTCCAATGCCTGGATACCGTTGGTACCCTCGTAGATAGGCGTGATCCGACTATCGCGATAGTATTGTGCTGCCCCTGTATCTTCAATAAATCCTGCTCCACCATGTACTTGGATGCCTAATGAAGCGATTTCAACACCGCAATCTGTGGACCAGGCTTTCACAACGGGTACGAGTAGATCTACACGGTCTTGCGCCGCCTTTTTGACTTCGTCTTCGGGATGCTTTCGGGCGACATCCTGTTGAGCTGCGACATAATATCCCAATGCCCGGTTAGCTTCTGTTAATGCACGCATCTTCATCAAGTTACGACGTACATCTGGATGACGGATAATTGGTACGTCTCCGGCTGAGGGATCGGCGGGGTCTCGCCCTTGAACCCTTTCACGTGCGAAATTTGAAGCCTGCTGATAGGCGCGTTCACCAACACCAACGCCCTCACGCCCGACCGCAAGCCTAGCGTTGTTCATCATAGCAAACATGTATTCCATTCCGCGGCACTCTTCACCGACCAGATAACCTATCGCCCCTTCGTTTTCACCGAATTGCATGACACAGGTGGGACTGGCGTGAATGCCTAGCTTGTGTTCCAAAGAAACTGCTCTCACATCATTCCGTTGACCGATTGATCCATCCTCATTGACCAAGAATTTTGGAACTATGAATAATGAAATGCCCCGCGTACCAGGAGGCGCATCTGGAGTTCGCGCGAGAACCATATGCACAATATTATCGGTGTAATCATGTTCTCCAAAAGTTGTATATATTTTCTGCCCAGTGAGGAGGTAGTGGTCGCCCTGTGCTTCCGCCTTTGTGTGTAACGCACCGACATCTGATCCTGCATGAGGCTCGGTCAGGCCCATTGTGCCCGTCCACTCGCCCGTTACGAGTTTTGGCAACCATTTCTCCTTTTGCGAAATATTCCCAAACTCTTCTAAGCATTCTACTGCCGCAATGGTCAGAACTGGACACAGCATGAACGCAAGGTTCGCGCTATCCCACATCTCAAAAACCGGGGTTGCCAGTAAAAGCGGTAGCCCTTGTCCTCCAATCTCTGAGTCGAATTGCAATGCGTTCCAGCCGCCGTCAACATATGCCTTATAAGCTTCTTTAAAACCTGTTGGGGTAATAACTACGCCGTTCTCCAACCGAGAGCCTTCCACATCCCCGTTTCGATTGATTGGCGACAGAACGTTGTGTGCCAATTTACCGGCTTCTTCCAATATAGCTGTCGTTACGTCCGATGTTGCATCCTCATAACCCGGTAGCTCGTTGACCGTTTTAAGACCAATCAATTCCTCTACGACGAATTTCATATCTCGTATTGGAGCGACAAATTCAGCCATTCTTTACTCCTTCAAAACCTTGCCCGGATTCATAATACCATTCGGATCTAACGCAGCTTTAATGGACCGCATCATGTTTAATGCTACCGGTGATTTATATGTTTCTAACTCGTGTTTCCGTAACCGGCCAATTCCGTGTTCGGCACTAATTGAACCGCCCATGGCTACGGTACGATCATAAATGGATTTGTGAATTTCTGGCTCTAAAGCTCTGAAGTCCTCATCCGACATCTCTAGCGGGCGGCTCAGATTAAAATGGATGTTACCATCGCCCACATGGCCAAAGGCACAGGGACGAATGCCTGGCACCATTGCGGTGAGGTCGGTAATGGCTTCGGAGAGGAAATCAGCAACTCGGGAAACTGGAACCGATATATCGTGTTTCGAGCTCGCCCCCTCAAATTTTTGAGCCTCCGGGATTGTTTCGCGGATCCTCCAGAAATCAGCGGCTTGCTGCCCGCTTTCTGCAAATACGGCATCAATAACAATTTTGTCCTGTATCCCTTTAGTCAGCACCTGCTCAAGCATATCTCGAAGTCCTGCGGCTGCTGCTTCGCCTGCGGCAAGTTCCATAAGTACGTAATGCTGATGAGGTGTCGACATTGGGTCACGTGTTCCATCAATATGTTTCAAAGCAAAGGCAATGGCGTCACGAGGCATATACTCGAAGGTAATTACACGATCGTCGGTCAATTGGCGGGCACGGGCAAGAAGTTCTACGGCGGCGTATGCGTCTTTAACGGCGACAAAAGCTGTTTGGATATCTGCTGGTTTTGGAAATAGCTTAAGGCAAGCTGCCGTAATAATACCGAGCGTTCCCTCCGCACCAATGAAAAGGTGTTTAAGGTCGTAGCCTGTGTTGTCCTTCCTAAGGCCCGAGAGACCATTCCAAACACTACCATCTGGCAACACCGCCTCTAAACCAAGGCACATGTCCCGCGCCGGACCGTATCGTAAAACGCCCGTTCCGCCGGCATTTGTCGATAGGTTACCGCCAATTCGTGCCGTGCCCTCTCCACCGAGGCTTAAAGGGAAATACCTGTCTGCTTCATCTGCGGCCGCCTGAACGTCAGATAAAATGACCCCAGCTTCTACGGTGATTGTATAATTTAGTGGGTCCAAGTCTCGCACATTATTCATGCGAGTGAGGGACAAAAGAACCTCGCCGCCATGCTCATAAGGAGTTGCACCGCCGCAAAGACCCGTGTTCCCGCCTTGAGGCACGATGGGGGTATGTGTCTCGTTACATATCCGCACGAGTTTGGCGACCTCTTCCGTCGAGGCTGGTCGCAATACCATTGGCGTAGTGCCTGTAAAGTACCCACGTTCGTCTTTTAAGTATGGTGATTTATCAGCTTCATCCGTAACAACGCCTGCGGCTCCAACAACTTTGTGGAGCCGTTCTAAAACCGACTGCTCAACTTTTCTCAGAACTTCAGATGACATCGAATGATAATCTTTAACATACATTATGCCTAAATGATGTGTGATGTTTGGGCAATGGGGTCAAACGTCACATCTGTGGTGCCGATGCCCGACGTAGTCGGTCGTTTATCGCCCTGCCAAGACCTTCGTTTGGGACCGGCATTACAGCTATCCGTGTTGCGAGGACGTCAAGTTCACGTAACATTGCGAATAAATTACCTGCAGCCTGCTCGAGGTTGGCCTTGGGACTGAGGTTTTTGGTCAAATCAGGGTTGTTTGGTAAACCTTTTCCGAATGCGAGCAGTGCCTCACCGGCAAAAACAGAAGTGGCATTCAGCCGCAGCACAGCATCCGGCGCATAATGGCTTTCTAACATGCCTGGAGACTTGGGCAGAACGGAGTGTGAGTTTGGGATATCAATGCGGCCAACTACCTTTTCGATCTGTTCCGTTGTAACCCCACCAGGGCGAAGGATGGTTGGTATATCTCGTGTACAATCAAGAACTGTAGACTCCAATCCAACAGCGCAGCGTCCAGCATCAATGATAAATTCGGCCGCGGCGCCGAGTGACTCCTGAACATGGAGCGCGTCAGTAGGGCTGATTTTCCCTGACAAATTTGCGCTGGGAGCAGCCACCGGTCGGGCCGTCGCCCTCAACAGTGCCTGAGTGATTTCATGTGCGGGTACGCGAATGGCAACGGTGTTTAACCCTGCCGACGCAAGCAATGAAATTGGACTGTCTACTGTTTTTTTTGCTACGATAGAAATTGGTCCTGGCCAGAAAGCACTTGCGATTTTTTTGGCAGAATCGGAGAGCTGTGCGAGAGACATTGCGCTCTCGATATCGGATACATGAATGATCAGCGGGTTAAAGTCGGGGCGTCTTTTGACCGAAAAAATGCGTGCAACGGCATCGTTCGATGTTGCGTCCGCTCCAAGGCCGTATACAGTTTCGGTCGGAAATGCGACCAAACCACCTGATCTCAATCGATCGCCGGCCTCTAAAATGTTTTCTGGTGTCGGTTGAACAATCATTTTGCACCCCTGGCGATGAACTCAGGGTTTCGCCAGCCCATTTTTCCGTATTTAAGCTCTGATCCATCAGTCAGCAAAACATATCCGCCAGCACCTCGAAGTATTGCATGCCCGGCTGCAGTATCCCACTCCGACGTTGGGCCATATCTCGGATAAATATCCGCATTCCCCTCCGCTATAAGACAGAATTTCAGGGAGCTCCCAATTGTCTTGTGATGATGAACCTCTAACTCATTAATCAATGAAGCTAATTTTTCTTTGTCTCCATGCGAACGACTGGAAACGACAACCACACCCTCTTTGGGCGTATTCCGCACCGCAATCGGTCTCCAGCTTCCGCCAGCGACCCGTCGCTCAGCAGATTCTATGCCACAGGCTCTGAATGCTTGCCCGATTGCGGGAGCTGTAACAACACCTAATACCGGTTCGCCATGATGGATTAGGGCGATGTTAACTGTGAATTCTCCGCTTCGACGTAAAAATTCTTTCGTGCCGTCAACTGGGTCCACTAGCCAAAATGTGTTGCTTTCTGATGACTCCACCAGTCCATTTGAAACCGCTTCTTCCCCAATCGCCGGTATACCTGGCAAAAGATTACGTAAGTCCCGGAGAATGAGTGTTTCTGCGCGTTCATCCGCCACTGTTACTGGCGAAGCATCTTTTTTAAAAAAAATATCAAACTCGGTTGCGTATATTTCGAGGATTAATTGGCCGGCACAATCAGCGACCTCGGTGACCGCTTCCATAAGCTTTCTGAGCTCGGTATCGGAAAAAACCAATGGTTTTACAGTTTCTTGTTAAAACGCCATTATAGTTAGCGCGCATATCTTGTATAATAAAAGTTGAAAATTTCATCCTCGGTTGAATTTCTCACATGTGTGGAAGGTATACCCTTAGTGTTTCACCAGAGACGTTGCAAAAGCTGGTAAATGTTGACGTTTCGCTTAACTTGCAACCTCGCTACAACATTGCTCCGACCCAAATGGCGCCCGTGGTGCGCCATTGCAATGGGAAGAGAAAAATGGAGATGCTGCGTTGGGGATTGATCCCATCTTGGTCGAAAGATCAGTCCGCCAGTACTAAGCTAATAAATGCTCGCGGTGAGACAATTTCGCAGAAACCATCATTTCGTGAAGCCTTTAAAAAGCGCCGCTGTCTGATCCCGGCCGACGGTTTTTACGAATGGCGTAGAGAGGGTGACGTAAAGCAGCCATACCGTATAGGGTTTGAGGGAGGGCCGCCATTTCTATTTGCCGGTTTGTGGGATATCTGGACTGCGCCCGAGAACAATGAAGATGCGAGTAGCGTGATAGAAACCTTTACAATCGTGACTACGACTGCGAATAGGAAGATCGCGCCAATTCACCATCGAATGCCAGTTATTGTTGAACCTAAAAACTGCGAATTATGGCTCACAGGCCATCCGGAAAAGGCGGCAAGCTTGATCTTCGCAGTTCCAGAAGATGATTTGGCTTTTTACCGGGTTTCAATGAGGGTCAATAATGTAAGCAATGATGATGTAGGTTGTATCAAGCCTTTAAAGCGTCTCTCTTAGAAATATTTTAGTTTGCGTAATTATTGTATGATCGCTCATGCGTATCGGGTATGGCGAGCATTTCCAGATCATTTGTTTCACCATTAGTTTGCGCACTCCAGGCACCGCGACGCGGTTGGGTACAATTCCAGCCGTTCCGGTTTGATCTCTTCGCCGCATTCCACGCAGTATCCGTATTCTTTGTCTTTGATACGCGCCAGTGCTGCATCAATTTGCCTTATTTCAATCTGGCGCCGGGTGCTCGTGGCCTTCGCCATCTCCTGGACCTGTAAAGAGTCCATTCGCGAAAGGCGCCCCTGCACTTGTTGGTCTAGTTCCACCGGGGCCGAAGCAGCAGCCGAGCCTTCCAAAAGACGGAGGAGTTCTGAACGACGCTCGACAAGAAGGGCT
Organism: uncultured Alphaproteobacteria bacterium; assembly: GCA_913046035.1. Taxonomy (GTDB): domain Bacteria; phylum Pseudomonadota; class Alphaproteobacteria; order MPNO01; family UBA830; genus UBA830. The sequence continues at coordinate 56,367 of CAJWSW010000008.1, forward strand.
TGAAAGTGGTTGCAGTCTATATTCATCCTACCGCGAACAATCATTACACACTGTTTGTGCTAGGCTTAAACCACTGCCCCTGCTGTTTCTTCGACAAGGGGCCCAGGTTTTCGGAGTGGTCCCAACCTCCCTCCCAAGCTTTATCAGGCGGCCGCTGTCGAGCGGCGGCGCATCAAATAATGGGCGGTACAGTGCTCTGCGCAGTAATGGCGTCCGGGTTGCACAGTCTTGCCACAAATATGGAGCCCATATTTGCCCGGCTCGTCAATCGGCCAACGACACATCCAGGGTTCCACATCTGCCGAAGGGTGATGGAAAATCGGTTCTTCAAATATAATGGGTTCAGGCTCAGGCTCCTTCTTTGGAACCTCTGTGCCACGTTGTAGGTTCAGTCGGTGCGCCTTCCCAATAACTGCATTCCGCGTTACACCGCCACCGAGTTTTTCGGCGATTTGCCGAGCGGAAAGACCTTCAGCCCAAAGTCGCGTGAGTATCTCGACCCGTTCGGGGCTCCACTGCATGGATGTTCCTCCCTGTCCTACTTTATTGTTTTGGCTGCATCTTAAACGCAATATAAAGCGCACATTTTGCCGCTTTCTACTATATATTGAGTACACAGTAGAGCAACCCGAATTTTGATAATTCAGCAAAATTCCTGTGGAAAGACCCATTTGGGGATAATTTTGCTTAAGTTATTGTAAATTAATCACAATGCATCAGTACTGCTCAGATATGGCCTGTGGATAGCCGAGATACCCCCAGGCTTTGCCAAGTTTGGGGGCAACCGAACGTTATTTACTCGATCTGCTGAATGTGAGGCTCATGAAATTTTGCCCTTGTAGCTGGTGAGGTTAATAATTTCGAGCACGTTGCCATCTGGATCGTGGAAATAAGCGCGTGGACCATTGACTGCGCCGCCCTGACGGTCTTCTTCAAGGAATATGTTGATGCCTTTTGCCCTCAATTGATCCTTGGCATTTTCATACTCCTCTTCCGCGACGATGAAAGCATGGTGAACGTCGTGGTCGTTTGGATCAATTTTGGCATCTGATTTTGTGAGAATTATGCAGTCGCCGCCACAGTCAAGGAAGACCATGCCGCGTTCGTGATTAACCTGGACCGGTGTCATTCCAAGAATGTCGACATAAAACGCCATACTCCGGACGGTATCTGTAACGGCTAGTGTGAAATGCGCGACGCCTAAAGTTTTGATCATACCTTCTATCCCTGATTAGATTACTCCAGATTGGTGAGCAAGATTACGGCCTTTGATCGCAAGTTTAATAATTGTCTGCTGCGGCCCTCGCGTTGGTGCTAATGTCCAAACTAAGCCGAAGACTTTATAATCATTTGAGGGGTAAGACGAGATGCAATTCGATGCTGTTGTGGTAGGGGGCGGGTTTGCAGGGCTTACAGCCGCGAACCATATTGCCATGGAGGGATACCGGCCAATTGTGCTTGAGGCTGGCATCGACGAAAAATACATGTGCAACTCTCGGGTCTCCACCGGCGCTTTGCACGTTGGTTTCCGAAACCCTGAGGACCCTGCGGATCAGCTATTCGAAAACATAATGTCGGAAACCGATGGGACGGCGCGGAAGGATATTGCCCAGACATTAGCTGAAAACTCGCAGGCAACTATTAATTGGATGCGGGATGAAGGTTGTGAGTTTATGCAGCACCCGCGGCGAGCCTCAGGTATGCCCATGATGGTGCCAGGCCGAGAGATGAAGGCTGGGCTTGATTGGGAAAACAGTGGGCCCAACAAGTTTTTGTTGGCACTTGCTGACAAGCTTGAAGAGCGCGGCGGTCAATTACGCCGTGGCGCGCGCGTTAGTGGGCTAGTCCATAATGATGGGCAGGTTTGTGGTGTTTACACCGAGGCCGGGGAGAAAATCGAAGCAATCGCCGTGGTAATTGCGGATGGTGGCTTTCAGGCAGATCCAGACTTGGTTGGTCGCCACATCACACTTTCGCCCGAGAAGCTCCGTCAACGCAATACGCAAACCGGCCGTGGCGATGGGCTAAAAATGGCAGTTGCTATCGGTGCCGAAACAATCGGGCTTGATAAATTTTATGGCCATGTACTTAGCAGAGATGCAATGATGAACGAGAAGCTATGGCCCTATCCGCAGCTAGACGTAGTGTGCGCAAAAAGCATTGTGGTTACGCCAGATGGCCGACGTTTCGCTGACGAGGGGCAGGGGGGTGTTTACTTCACAAACGCTATCGCGGCTCTAGACGATCCGCTATCTGCGACTGCTGTTTTTGACCACACTGTTTGGGAGGACGCGAAAGTTGCAGATATTGTGCCGCCGAACCCTTCACTTGAACAAAATGGGGGGACGGTGTTCGAGGCTGCTAGCTTAGCGGAACTTGCGGGGCTAGCTGGTTTGGATCCGGTCGGACTTCTAGATACTGTAACAGAATACAATGACTCGATACGTACCGGAGGCGTTTGCGGGCTATCGCCAACACGAAATACTGAAAAATTTCCAGCACACCTGATTGAAAACGCACCCTATTATGCGATCCCACTATGCGCTGGCATAACCGTGACTTCGGGTGGCCTTGCCGTGGATGGCAGTGCCCAAGTTCTCAGTAAAAGCGGGGAGGTTATCTCGGGTCTTTATGCTGCTGGATCTGTTGTTGGCGGGCTCGAGGGCGGTCCGCGCGTGGGGTACGTTGGAGGTCTCATAAAAGCGTTTGGTATTGGGCGCATTGCTGGTCGGGCAATTGCTGCAAAACTTGCAAACAAATGCATAAAAATGCCGTAACAGGCAGCTTGAGCCGACGTTGGTAAGAGATATCATCAAATGTAGCTTCAAAAAAAGGATGTAAATCGTTATTTAGAACAGGTGGGAAATTTCTGCGCTTATTTGGTTACGTTATCCAACGGCTTAAAACCAGAGCTCAGATGTAAAATTTGTGCACACTTTCTTTATTTTTTGGGCTTTAATCTTACCTCACCCCTGTAGGACAATTCAGTATCGACGACGCCGGTTTATTTGGAAGGACAACTAATGATTATTGATTGCCATGGCCATTATACCACAGAACCCGATGCGCTTACCGACTACCGCAAAGCTCAGCTGGCTGGTGTTGATAATGATCCGAATTTTGTGCCGTCGGCGGCCGCATTAGATATTACCGATGATCAGATACGCGAAAAGCTTGAGCCTAACCAAATCCGGTTGCAGAACGAGCGGGGAACCGATCTCACAATTTTTTCGCCGCGGGCTGTTGGCATGGGTCATCACCTTGGCACCGAACAGACCAGCATGTACTGGGCGCAGATCTGCAACGATATGATCCGGCGGGTGTGTGATTTATACCCTGAACGCTTTGTGCCAGTCTGTCAGTTGCCTCAATACCCGGGTGTCGAGCCAGCAAAATCTGTGCCCGAGCTTGAACGGTGTGTTAATGAAATGGATTTTATAGGCGTTAATGTGAACCCCGATCCGTCCGGCGCCATGTGGACTGACCCACCGATCACTGACAAATGGTGGTATCCGTTATGGGAAAAAATGGAGGAGTTACAGGTACCTGGCATGCTGCACGTGTCTGGTTCCTGCAATCCAAATTTCCACCATACTGGTGCTCACTACATTGCAGGCGATACTACCGTGTTTATGCAACTGATCCTTGGTGATCTTTTCGCAGACTTTCCCGGTTTAAAGTTTATCATTCCGCATGGTGGCGGTGCGGTGCCATTCCATTGGGGACGCTACCGCGGGTTAGCCCAAGATCTTGGAAAACCGCCGTTAGATGAGCACCTTCTTAAAAATGTGTTCTTCGACACTTGTGTGTACCACCAAGCCGGCATCGATTGCATGACTAAGGTTATTCCAGATAAGAACATACTTTTCGCGTCGGAAATGGTCGGCGCAGTGCGCGGCGTCGACCCAACCACCGGGTTCAATTATGACGACACAAAAAGATACATCGATGCGACGCCGAACTTAGATGAGTTACAGCGAAAATCAGTTTTTGAGGACAATGTCCGCCACGTGTTTCCGCGCCTGAGGTTGTAAATATTTACCGCTAAATACCTTTCATAACCTGGGGCTGTAGCTACCCTAACAGACAGGTGTTGGGCTTAAACCGTGACCCGTTCCTTTCCGGTATCGGTTTTAAATGCCTCCTTGCAAGCGCCTACGTAATCCTCGTCGGCCTCAAGTACTACGGCGACTGAGCGTACTTTCATGTGCTCCGGTTCTCTGCCCGTTGGCATGACCCCTTTTTCTGCTAAATCAGTTGCGGCTTTGCGTAGACGATTTCGGGTCATGACGATGCCGTAATCCGTCGGCACAAGGTTTTCTCGGCTTCGATCGACTATCGGACCCATTGATTCCTGTAGAGATGCGTCTTGCATTCCGAAGCCGAAGACCCCTGAAAAAGTCTCCCCCCTCTTTTGTGCCTCGCGATCAATCAGATAGTCGTTGTCCTTGTTTTGTTTTGGCCTGAAGGTGCCTGGAATGACTGGAACGTGTATTCCCTTGCCGTCAAGGCAGGCCTGACGTTCCTCAGGTGTAAGCGGCCGGTCAGGATGATAGTCATAGCTCCATGTCCAGCAATTTTCGTCGTTGATGGGCACCCAGAAATGTCCGTGCTGAGGGTGATCCGCACGAGGTGCAATCATCGTGAAACATGGCATTACCCACTGGGTGATACGCCAGTAATTCTTGCCACCATCCACCTTCCGTCGTGCTGCAACGTATAGCCCGCCATCGGATTCCCGCACCTCGAATACAGGCTTCATGTCACCCATATTAAATTTGTTAGCCTTGGCACCTTTGAACAATGGATCACGCTCTAATTCCATTGAATGCAACCAAGATACATGGCTGGAGTCGATACCGCCCTCTAAGCCTTGTAACCAATTTGATTCTTGCAGTCGTTTAGTCGAGACAGTTTGCTCAGGTTTTACGGTGGCAAATTCCCACGCTGGCTCCGGCGGGCGGTTTGCGGGGTCACCCATATAGGTCCAGAGAATTTCGCCAACTTTTATAAGCGGATAAGCCTGAAGCTTCGCTTCTTGGCGGACAACGCTATCCTCTGGCTCTGAGGGAATATCTAGACAATTACCTTCGACATCGAACTTCCAACCATGGTAAGGGCAGCGTAGGCCGCAATCTTCATTGCGGCCAAACCATAAAGACACGCGTCGATGGGCGCAAAATTCCTCAATCAGCCCATACCGACCTTTGGTGTCGCGAAACGCAATCATCTTTTCACCGAGGAGCTCGACACGAACAGGCGGACAGTCGTTTTCGGGTAATTCCTCGGACAGCATCGCTGGCAGCCAATATTGGCGGAACAACTCGCCCATTGGCGTGCCCTTGTCCGTCCGGGTCAGTAGGTCATTTACTTCTTTGCGCAGCATATTTTGTCTCCCGCTTCATCTCTCCTGCCTCAATACAGATTAGACTGGTCTCTAAACAGCTCAATATATGCGGTTTAAACGGGGTAGTGTGTTTGGAATGAAATACATCCGGTAAACCGCTAGTATATTAATTAGAAATCTAGGCACTTGCCGTCAATGGACGGATTACGTCGGCGCCGATAGATTTGTGAAAGTATAATTTCAGAAAAAAGAACCAATGTTATGCCCTATGCTCAAATCGATGGAATTCGTACCCGTTACAATGTTGTAGGTTCAGGACCGCCGATCTTGATGTACGCGCCAGGCGGTTTCAATGCCCGCCTCGAACAGTGGACCGAACTTGGCGTATACAAGCGGCTAAAATTGCTGGACCATCTGCCCTCTGAATACACTTGCATCATTTTTGACCGGCGCGAAAATGGTGAATCCGGCGGCCGCGTCGAAGCGGTGGGTTGGCCACATTTTGTTCGGCAGGGCGCTGGCCTGCTCGATGAACTGGGCTTCGACAAAGCACACTTATTAGGCGGTTGTATGGGGTGTCCCCCAGTAACTGCTTTCGCGGCCGCCCATGCAGAAAGGGTCTTGTCTATGATCCTGTTCTGGCCGGTTGGAGGCCCAAAATATAGAATTAACTGTCAGCTACGCTTCGCCCGCCATCTCTCCTTTATTGAAGAGAACGGACTGCAAGCAGTAGTTGACCTCGTCCACAGTCACGACCTCAACTTCTCACAAGATCCGCGCAGTGGACCGTGGGTTGGGCCAATTCGGAACGACCCTGATTTTGCAAAAAAGTACGTCGCGTACGACCTTGTCGCCTATAAAAATATTTTATTCGCAATGGTGGGCGCGCTATTCGACCGCGACACTGCACCAGGCGCAGGCGCGGAAGAACTTTTGGCAATGGATATCCCCTCCTTTATCGTGCCTGGCGATGACGATGCGCACGCAAAGTCGGCGGCAATGTACTTACATGAATGTCTGCGCGGGTCGGTATACGTGGATATTGCCCCTAAGGAGCAGTCAGAGGAAAATATTCCGCCAAGGATAATCGAGTTTTTGGGTGGCGTGGGTGTTTAAGAGAAATTCTGAAGTTTCAATAAATTTCTTCAGAACGTCTCCGGAAACTCATAAACGCCCCCACATCCGTTTACTTATCCTTGCGCCAATGCGTGGAATAGAACCCTCTCCGGTACGGAGTTTGACGCGAATGTTGAGTCGGTAAATTCTTACCCTACAACGTCTAAAAGACTCCTCGCGAACAAATCTTCAACAGATACCGCCTGGGGCAGAATTTTCTGTGTTGCTGCGTGACCAATCAATTGCTCTAGCGTGTCGCGGTTTGGAGCAATTCCATAGGGCAGCGGGTCAGGCGTGTCGTTCATGACGGCGAGATGCACTTTTTCGGCGTCAGTACTACCGCCACCGCTTAAGGCCGCAACGTAAAGATTTTTGGATTCGGTAAATGCATTGAAGACCTGCAATGCTACATCCGGTTTCTCTGCAAGAAGATCATCCCGTACAACGACCGTGTGATTTATAGGATAAAGTCCTCGGCCTTTATATGCGGCAACGCCCGCAGCAAACGGGTCTTCATACATTGTAGCAACATCAGGATGATCGATTTTAGCGCCTACGGCACCGACAATGTCACCGCAAGCCATTGCTGTTTTCAAGTCGCTGTGTTTCAACGGTTTCACGTTATCGGGTGCCCTATAATCCTCAACATGTTCATCGCCTGAGGGGCACCATGTAACCGAGGACAGATCGACATTATATTCTTCTTGGATGATCGCCCGTGCCCAAACGCCAGTGGTTACAGTGTACCCCCTGTTAACGCCTACGCGTTTGTTGGCTAATTCCGCTGGGCTAGCTAGTCCTGCAGGCAAATAATGCAAGATAGCCCCATGGTGGAAGTCGCGAACTAAAAAAATTGGCAGTGCCGTAAATTTTGCACCATGCGCTTTCGCGCAGATATATGTGGTGAGAGCCATCTCGCAGACGTCATAGGCCATTTCCCGCACCATCCGACGAAAGGCGTGCACCAATACAGGGACTTCTTCCCAGTCCATCTCGAAATCGGGTAGTGTGATAATTCCTTCTTTAAGTGCCCGATTGTTTCCTTGGGTGCGCGAGACCGCATGCAGCTTGGTCTTACTCATTTTTTGCCTTCTCTCTCTTTCGTTAACAGCAGTCTAGCTCGCCAGTATCCTCTAGTGACGGTAATAGCCATGTTAGGGGAAGATCGTTGGAACTAACGTCAGCGACCGGCGCAAATATTTTCAGTTTATACCGCACGTCCTCTTTCCAGAAGATGGCGTTGGTTTCTTTCAATGGAAAGCCTGGTTTCAGGCCCGGATCTTCTGATACCAAAATGATTTCTGTCTCTGGTATCGCAAAATGATCCCGTATCAAGTGTTCAACCCGGGTAATATCAGACAGTACGTTTTTTGGGGCGCCAAGCCGCCTGAACATATCTACATTTCCGTCAGTGTCTAACACAGGAATTTGCTAGGACTCTGCCGGTTTGATAAATCTAGGTCAACGTTTTCAGGGGGAGAAATTAACGTGTCTGAAAAAGTGGTTGCTGCCGTTAGGACGGCACCTCAAACAACGGAATTCCGTGAATACAAAATGCCTGACATCCCGGAAGAAGCTGCGCTGCTGAAGGTAGAGGTCGCCGGCATTTGCGGCACTGATGTGAAATTTTATTCGAAACCTCCCTTTGAAGGTCCTGTCATTATGGGCCACGAGAATATTGGGTATATCGCTAAAGCCGGAAAGGTCTTTCAGGAACGTAAAGGTCTTAAAGAAGGCGATTTAGTGTTCGTTGAGCACTACGTAGGATGCATGAATTGTGAACACTGTCACCGTGGTGATTATCGGCTCTGCATGTTCACTGATTGGCGTCGCTTTCCTGAGGGTCTTCGGTTTGGCTACACTCTTGCGGAGCGTGAACCACATCTATTCGGTGGCTTTGCTCAATATATGTATCTTCCCTGGAACTCAGTCATCCACAAAGTCCCTGATGGTTTATCGGCAGAATTTGCGGGCGTGGTTACGCCTATGGCCAACGGCATTCAATGGGCTCTCTTCGATTGCCAAGTTGGCTACGATAGCCGTGTCCTAATCCAAGGCCCTGGTCAGCAGGGCCTCTGCAATACAATCGCATGCAAACAAGCAGGCGCTTCGCTTATTATCGTTACTGGCACATCAAAGGATAAAAAACGGCTTGAAGTAGCAAAGAAGCTTGGAGCTGATTTCGTAATCAATGTTCAAGAAGAAGACCCGCTCGAGCGGATAATGGAAATCACTGGTGGAGAAGGATTGGACGTTTCACTCGACTGCACGGCTGGCGCTGGCACGATCCCCACTCTTCTTGGTGTTGAAGCACTGAAACGCAAGGGTGGGACCCTCCAATTCCAGGGTGAAGACGTGCCGGAGTTCCCCAACTTTCCAATGGGAAAAATCGGCAATAAATACATAACAATTAAGGCAGCCCGCGGACATAATTACGAAAGTTGCGAGCTTGGCCTAAAACAGCTGGCCTCCGATAGATTCGATATTGGTTTAATGACGACGCACAGGTTTGGCTTAGAAGATGTGCATGATGCCATTAACGCCGTCGGCGGCAGTGGCGATGTAATTCACGCGTCCCTAATGCCTTGGGAATAAGTCGTGGCTAACGCACTACGCAATGTCGACAACAGGGTCCCGGTGACTGTCCTGACTGGTTATTTAGGAGCGGGAAAAACAACTCTATTAAACCGATTGTTAACGGACTTGGTAGGTAAAAAATTCGCAGTTATTGTGAATGAGTTTGGTGATATCGGCATCGATGGTGATTTAATAGAAGCCGGGGAGGAGGAACTTATTGAGCTTAGTAGCGGTTGTATTTGCTGTGTAGTTCGCGGTGATTTAATCCGCACAATGCGGAACCTCCTCACTGAAAAGCTCGACCTTGAAGGTATCCTTATCGAAACGACGGGATTAGCAAACCCTAGTCCGGTGATACAAACAATGGTGATTGATCAAGTCATTAGCGCGCAGTGCCGGCTCGATTCAGTGGTTTGCGTTGTTGACGCGCTCCACATCTCGGAACAGTTGAGGCATGGCCAAGATGCCGCTGATCAAATCGCTTTCAGTGATCATATAGTTCTGAATAAGGTAGGCGTTGCCCAAAATTCGCTAGAAAGCATCGAACGGACTCTCCGCCAGCTTAATTATTTTGCGCCGATAACGCGCGCGAACCACTCTGACATTCCCGCAGCCCAAATCCTTGACCGGCACGGATTTGATTTGGAACGTATTGAAGTTCAGCTTGGCGAAGTCCGAGATGATGACCATCATCACCACCACCATGAACATCAAAATCACATCGACGCCACCGGGATCACGAGTGTTTCTTTGTCCTGCAAAGAGGCAATGGACGGTGTCCGATTGGAGGAGTGGTTGGAGGATTTGCTCGCGCGGTTTGGCGCCGATATCCTCCGAACTAAGGGTATAGTGTCAGTTAAGGGCGATGATCGGAAATTGGCCCTTCAGGCGGTTAACATGCTTTTGGAGGGAGACTTCGTTGGCACTTGGGGGGCAGATAATCGTGTCTCCAGAATGGTTTTTATCGGCCGAAAGCTAAACCAAGAAATGCTTAAACGAGGTTTTCTAGCCTGCCGCGACAACGCACCTGAATACGCCTGAACAGGGAGAAAACAGATGACCAGAATACCGGTTCTTGATCGTTCGGAAATGGATGCGGATCAAGAGGCTACGTATGATAAGGTTGCGCAGAACAATGCCCGCGTCGGTTTTGGTCCGGCAATAGGATACGCCTATTCACCGGGAGTTTGGCAAACACATAATCAATCGAGCTCTCATTTATTAGATTGTTCGCTGACGAACTCCCAGGTTCGGATCATTTCATTGATGACTGTGCGCTTCTGGAGGGCCGCTTATCCATGGAGCGCGCAAGCAAAGACGGGGCTTAACGCCGGTCTCCCTATCGATATTATTGAGGCGATCAATGACGGGCGGCAGCCGGACTTCGAAAATTTCGAGGATGCGGCGGTTTATCTTGCTACTAAAGAGTTGCTGGAAAGCGGCAATCTTTCAGATGAAGGGTTCAGCGCTGCTGAAAAGAAGCTGGGATATAAGCGCATCGTTGAATTGGTGGGTGCGATTGGCCATTTCTGCACTACTGCGCTGATGGCTAATGTAGTAGGAGTGAAACCGGACCCGCATGCACCATCGCAACTGAAGGAATAGCAATTAAATAGCCTTGTTGCCGGGCTAACGGGCGTATAACACCGAAGTAAATTAGTTGAGGGTCGAAAAGGTGAGAACAACAGCTCATCTCGATTTTGCTTCCGGGAAGCTTTTTATAGCTTGCTATGGTGCTTGCATTGATCAGGACAGTTTTCCATTTGTTTGGCGGCATTTTTCGATACGCACGGCTATTCATGAGTAAACTAAAACTTAGTATCGCAACTACTGACTATGATCACTTCCGTGATTTTCGAAGTGGTGAGGTTCGGGCGGAGGGTATCGAGGCCAATTGGTCGCTTCTGGG